>JAFMIA010000001.1:0-33632 GCA_017854255.1 Pseudomonadales bacterium | reverse complement strand
ACATAAGAGAAACGATCGGCTTCCGCCAAAATTGCCTCGCGGTCCAGTGTTTCTGGCACTCTGAAGTGACCTTGTCGCCCACAAAAACCGGTCGGCTTAATAAACTCTTCGACCAAGTGGTATTTTGGTCGATTCGTATAATCATCGAACAAGATGGTGCAACCTGGCTTTGCCTTGGCGAGACTATACAAAAAGCACGCCACCCGAAAACGGCCATCAACTAAAACAAGGTCGGGTTCTGCGCCCCGTGACCAGAGGGATTGAATATAGTCCTTGAACTGACTGCGCCGCTCGAAGCTGTTGGGCCGACCCGCCCAACCGATCGCGCCGAGGTCCACCCAATCGACATCAAAACGGTCTGCCGCGTTCGCCTCAGTCCGAACGTGATTGATCCAATGCTCGGAAGTGTCAACGGCCAAAATTTTTGCTGTTGTATTCTGCAGTACCCAGATGCTGGATTTGCCAACACCATATTCGGCGTAAACCTTAGCCGTTTTAACCGCGGATTTAAAAAGCTGATCATCACCATCAAACAGAAAATTCTTATTCCGTTTGCGTAACGACAGCGTCCACTTGTTGACAATATTCACAGGCAATCTTCTTAGTTAGCAGTTGAGAAGAATACCACTAAGCGAGGATAGGGAGACAATTGCCAAGCCAAAATCAGCGCGCATCTAGATCGAAATGTTACACTTGGCGGGAAGCTTCTTTTTTACTCAAACCGGTTGTTACAGCGCGCAGCACGCGCTAATCCAGGAATGGACCCTTTTATGGATGTTACTGAAATACTCGAGTCCCTGAACCCTGAGCAACGGGCCGCTGTTACCGCGCCTCAAGGCAGCGCACTGGTCCTAGCTGGCGCCGGCAGCGGTAAAACCCGGGTGCTAACACAGCGCATCGCGTGGCTTGCGCAAACCCAAGGGCTGTCGCCATTTGGTATCTTAGCGGTCACCTTCACCAATAAAGCAGCGGCCGAAATGCGCTCTCGGATCGAGGAACACCTAGCCATGCCGCTTCGAGGCATGTGGGTGGGCACATTCCATAGCCTCGCGCATCGATTCTTAAGAGCACATTGGCTGGATGCAGGCCTGGATCAAAGTTTTCAAATCATTGACGCCGATGATCAGCTGCGGTTGGTCAAGCGGATCCTTTCGAACTTATCCATTGACGACAAAAAATGGCCCGCCAAACAAGCGGTCTGGTGGATTAATGCCCAAAAGGATGAAGGCCTCAGGCCGAACCATATTCAAGATGAGGGGGATTTATACATTCGCACCCATCTCTCAATCTACCGAGCTTATGAGGAGGCATGTGATCGAGGCGGCATGGTCGATTTTGCAGAGCTCTTGCTCAGGATGCACGAAACGTTGCTCGCGCAACCGGCGTTACTAAACCATTACCGGGAGCGATTTAAGGTGATCCTGGTCGACGAATTTCAAGACACTAATGCCATTCAGTATGCTTGGCTGCGCGTTTTAACGGGGAACGCCGATAAGTTGATGGTTGTTGGCGATGATGACCAATCGATCTATGGTTGGCGCGGCGCAAAAATCGAGAATATTCAACGCTTTCAGTCGGACTACCCAAACGCAATCAGCTATCGCTTAGAACAAAATTATCGGTCAACCGGGACCATTTTGGACGCAGCGAACGCCTTGATTGAGCACAACACCGACCGCTTGGGCAAAGCGCTTTGGACCGATTTGGGACGGGGTGACCCGGTATCCCTGTACGCGGCTTACAACGAAATCGACGAAGCGCGCTACATCGTTGAGCGCATCAAGAATTTTTTTGCCGAAGGGAATGCCTATCGCGATTGCGCGATTTTGTATCGATCGAACGCCCAATCCAGGGTTTTAGAAGAAGCAATGTTGCGCAGTCAATTGCCCTACCGAATCTACGGTGGCCAACGGTTTTTTGAACGCGCGGAAATCCGATCCGCCCTGGCCTATCTCAAACTATTGAGCCAGCGCCATAGTGATGCCGCGTTCGAGCGGGTGGTGAACCTGCCGCCCCGGGGTATCGGTGATAAGTCGATTCAGATCATTCGGGACGCGGCGCGGTCAACCAACCAATCGCTGTGGACGGCTGCATTGAACCTCACAACCCACGGCGGACTGACCCCTCGGGCGAGTAGTGCGGTCAGCGGCTTTCTCAACCTGATTGATGACCTAGACGTTGCGACGGAAAATCTTGACTTGGCGCATCTTATTGAGGAGACCGTCGATGCCTCGGGTCTCAAGGCGTTTTATGAAAAGGAAGGCGGCGAGAAGGGTCAGGCCAGACTTGAAAACCTAGAGGAATTGGTCACTGCGGGCCAAACCTTTGATCCAGATGACGTGCCTTTGTTTGATGAGGCCGTGCAACCGGATATGACGTTGTTGGATGAGTTCTTAAGCCAAGCGGCCTTGGAAGCCGGCGCTGGTCAAGGTGATCAAAACCAAGACAGCATTCAAATGATGACAATGCACAGCGCCAAAGGCTTGGAATTCCCGCTGGTGTTTTTGGCGGGTCTGGAGGAAGGGTTATTTCCGCACCAAATGTCGATGGACGAGCCCGGCCGCTTGGCAGAGGAGCGGCGGCTTTGTTACGTTGGCGTCACCCGGGCGATGACCAAGCTGTACTTTACCTATGCTGAAACTCGGCGCTTGAATGGTACGGATCGGTATAACCGGGTGAGTCGGTTTGTGCAGGAAATACCTGCAACCCTGATCGAGGAAGTTCGATCTCACGAGGCGCTGGTTCGGCCGGCTTATCAAACCAGCCATCAGGTCAAGCGGGTTGCGAGCGAGGTCTCGGGGACTGAATTTCAATTGGGCCAAAAAGTGGGTCACGCGAAGTTTGGCGAGGGCGTGATTTTGAATTATGAAGGCCATGGCCAACAGGCGCGCGTGCAGGTTAAATTTGAGGCGGTTGGTACGAAGTGGCTGATGTTGTCCTTCGCAAAATTACAATCCATATAAGTGAGATCGTTCATGAAACTGCTATCGGTAAGTCTTATTATTGGCGCTTTGTTCGTAACCAGCTGTGGGCAAAGTCCTGCTGAGCCGGATGCATCAGGATCTGTTGATCTGAATAAAATCTATAAGTGGCGGATGGTGACCACTTGGCCAAAAAATTTCCCCGGCATGGGGATGGCCCCTGAGAAAATCGCTGAGCGGGTTCGTGTTATGAGTAACGGCCGCTTGGATATTACGGTTTACGGCGCTGGAGAGGTGGTCCCGGCGCTTGAAACTTTTGAAGCCGTATCGCAAGGGACTGTGCAAATGGGGCATGGCGCGTCCTACTACTGGCGCGGCAGTGTGCCGGCGGCGCAATTTTTTACCGCAGTCCCCTTCGGGCTATCAGCCCAAGAGATGAACGGCTGGTTGTTGCATGGTGGCGGCATGGCCCTTTGGGAAGAGCTGTATGCTCGGTTCAACCTCGTCCCGATTTCGGGCGGTAATACGGGCACGCAGATGGCGGGCTGGTTTAATAAAGAAATTAACAGCCTCAGCGATCTTCAAGGGGTCAAGATGCGGATTCCCGGCTTAGGGGGCGAAGTATTTGAAGCCGCCGGCGGGACGGCGGTCAATATTCCAGGTGGTGAGATCTTCACGAGCCTGCAAACCGGCGTGATTGATGCGGCTGAATGGGTGGGGCCCTTTAACGATTTGGTCCTTGGGTTTCATCAGGTTGCGAAATACTACTACTACCCTGGCTGGCAAGAACCGGGACCCAACCTTGAACTCATCATCAACCAAGACGCCTTCAACGAGCTGCCAAAGGATCTGCAAGCCATGCTGCGCAATGCCTCGCTTGCGGTCAATAACGATGTGTTATCGGAATACACGGCCCGAAATAATCAAGCGTTGAAAGAGCTGGTTGAGGTGCACCAGGTTCAAGTGCGCCGCCTACCGGATGATGTTTTGGCGGCGCTGAAGGTGATTTCGGATGAAAAGGTCCAAGCCCTTGTGGGTGATGATCCATTAAATCAGCGTATCTTTGACTCTTACCAGGCGTATCGCCGTAGCGTGATGGACTATAACGAATTGTCCGAGCGGGCGTTTCACAATGCGCGCGCAAAGCTTGAAGGCTACGAGCCGTAAAGCTGTCCAGGCAGCCAGGTTGCAAGCCAGGGCTGCCACGCTAAGGTGAGTAGTAAGATCAACTGAATCACGATGAAGGGCACGACGCCGCGATAAATATCCGCGGTCTTGACCGTCTCTTTGGCAACCCCGCGCAGATAAAACAGCGCAAATCCGAACGGCGGGGTTAAGAAAGAGGTTTGTAGATTAATCGCGATCATAATACCGAGCCAAATAGGGTCAACGCCCATTGCCATGAGGATTGGCCCAACAATCGGGACCACGACAAACGTGATCTCGATAAAGTCCAAAATAAACCCCAGCAGAAAAATCACCGCCATCACAATGATTAAGGCGCCCGTCACGCCCCCGGGCATCTGATCAAACAGGTGCGCCACGACTTCATCGCCACCAAATCCTCGAAATACCAGGGAAAATAGGGAGGCACCAATGAGGATAAAGAATACCATCGAGGTGGTTTCGGTTGTTGAAACGAGCCCGGCTTTTAGGTCAGAAAAACTTAAGCTGCGTCGTAATAACGCCAGAACTAGGGCCCCGAGGGCGCCTATGCCAGCCGCTTCAGTTGGGGTTGCAGCGCCAAAGAGAATTGAGCCTAACACGAGGCCTATGAGTGACAAGGGCGGCACGGCGCTCATGAAAAGTTGTCGTAGCGGTACCTTCGGCAGATTCGCGGGTGGCGCAAGCGTTGGCTTCACAATCGCGATGGTGAGCATGAGCAAACAATACAAGCCGACTAAAACGAAGCCGGGCAGAATCGCGCCCGCAAACAGATCGCCTACGGAAATCGATTTTGGATTAAAAATACCCAGACTCAACTGAGCCTGTTGATAACCACTGCTGATGACGTCGCCCAGAAGGACTAAGGCGATCGAGGGCGGGATAATTTGTCCCAAGGTACCGGTCGCGCAAATGGTGCCGGTCGCCAGCGCAGGGTGATAACCCGCGCGTAACATCGTTGGCAGTGCCATAAGGCCCATGGTGACAACGGTTGCGCCAACAATACCGGTGCTGGCCGCCATCATCATCCCAACCAAGCAGACCGCCAAGCCAAGCCCGCCCGGCATCCGGCCAAAGGCCCGGGTCATCCCGTCGAGTAAGTCTTCAGCGATTCGAGACCGCTCTAGGATCACGCCCATCAGCACGAACAATGGCACGGCAATCAGGGTTTGATTGGTCATAATGCCGTAAAGGCGATTGGGCATGGCATACAAGAAGGCCAAGTCAAAATGCCCCGCTATGATGCCAAACCCAGCCGCAATCAGAGACGTCCCCGCAAGGGTTAACGCAACCGGATAGCCTAAAAGTAGCAATCCGAAAACGGCTAAGAACATGAGTAGGGCCGCATAGTCCACGTTATTGCCTCAATGCGCGAAGGGCTTTTGAGCCTTGGGATAGGCCTTGGAGAAACAATAAGGCCGCCATGATCGGTATGACGGTTTTTAATAGAAAGACCCCCGGTAGTCCGCCGGGGGCGCCGGAAGACTCAAAAACGGCCCAAGAAAAGGCGACATAGGGCAGGCTCGTTAAAAATAAAAATAAACTCACCGGCATCAGAAAAAAAATCCAACCCAGTAATTCAACCCAATGACGTTGGCGTGGGGTTAGGGTTCGATGAACAACATCAACCCGAACATGGCCGTTCACTTTAAGGGTGTAGCCGATGCTCAACATGATCACGCCGCCATGTAAATACACAATGGTTTCCTGCAGCGGGATCGATCCGAGGTTGAGGAAATAGCGCATAACCACGACCAAAGCGGTAATGAGCATCATCATCAGGATGAACCAAGAGACAAACCGGCCGATGGCGCCTGATACTTGATCGATGAGGCGCTCGATCTTTTCCATCAAAGCATTGCCTCGCACTCAATCAAAACCGCCAGGAAGAAGGTGCCCCCCACCCATTGATTATTTTTAAAGGCGGCAAAGCTGCCCTCGCGGCTTTGATCGCGGATCAGAAACTGCTGATAACACAAAAGGCCGGCAATGACGGCAAGCAGGCCTTGGTACACGGCGCTGAAGTCTAGGTGGCCACCGACTTGCCAAAGTAGCAATACAAAAAGCGCTTGTAATACCCCAATGATGAATCGATCCAGATCGCCAAATAAAATCGCCGTTGATTTCACGCCAATGAGAAGATCTTCGGCTCGGTCTACCATCGCGTATTCGGTGTCATAGGCTACGACCCAGACCAAGTTAGCCAGAAATAACAGCCCGGCCGCTTCACTGAGCGCGCCCGTCACAGCAGTGAACGCCATCGGAATCCCCATTGAAAAGGCGAGTCCTAATACCAATTGCGGCAGATGGGTTATGCGTTTCATAAAGGGATATAACCCTGCGAAGCAGGCGCCGACGGCTGCAAGCACAATGGTTAGGACATTGGTGGTCAGCACGAGGATGGCTGCCAGACCAAGCAACACGCCCATCCAGAGCAGCGCCGCGCGCACGGTGATCACGCCTTGGGCCAAAGGTCTGTCTTGGGTTCTTTCCACAAACGGATCAAATTTTCGATCCGCGATATCGTTGACCACGCAGCCTGCAGACCGAGTCAAAAAGGTGCCGAGCACGAAAACAAGTAACAAATGCCAGCCTGGCCATCCCTCAGCGGCAATCCAAAGGGCGGCGAGCGTTGGCCAAAGCAGCAGCAAGGTCCCCACGGGCTTATCAAGCCTCGCGACAGCAAGCAAAGCTTTAAATTTTGGATCGGTCAAATAGCGTGCGCTGAAGTTCATTCGTGAATATGCAGGTCTTGGTTTAAATGCGTTAGTATACCCAGCTGAGGAAATTGCGGGCGTACAAATTTACCCCCTGTCTCAAACCGTTAAATTAATAGAGAAGATCGGTGATATGAAGAAGTGGCAATGTATTGTATGTGGGTTTATCTACGACGAAGCAGAAGGTTTTGAAGAGGAAGGGATTGCACCTGGCACGGCTTGGGAGGATGTTCCCGAAGATTGGGTCTGCCCGGAATGCGGCGTTGGCAAAGCAGATTTTGAGATGATTGAGATCGATTAATCAATATGAACTAAGGATGGGCTATGGATCGAAGTAAGCTAACGCGAAATATTCTGATCGCAATGGTTGCAGGATTCTTGATTGGATCCTTGATTCATTTCATGGCCTTGGACGCCAATAGCTTCATCGAGACCTATCTGGTTGGGGGTCTTTTCTATATTGGTGGTCAAGTCTTTATCGCCAGTTTGAAATTACTGGTGGTGCCTTTGGTCTTTGTCTCGTTAGTGTGTGGTGCGGGTAATCTGGCCGGTCACAACAATATGGGGGTGATTGGGCTTAAGACGGTTGGCTTATATCTTTTGACAACCGCTCTGGCCATTGTGCTGGCTTTGAGTGTCGCCAACGTCCTGAATCCCGGTCTTGGGGTGAATCTTGCTGAAGCGACAACCTTTGCCGCCAAAGAAAGCCCTGCCTTAACGCAGGTCATCATTAACATCTTTCCGAGCAACCCCGTAAAGGCGTTAGCAGACGGCAATATGTTGCAGATCATCGTCTTTGCCATTTTGTTGGGGATTGCGATGACCCGTGCGGGCGAGCAGGGCCAACAGATTCGAGCCTCCATGGCGCGCTGGAACGAAGTCATTATGCAGCTCGTGCTGATGTTGATGCAGGTGGCGCCGATCGGTGTTTTTTGCCTCATGATTACGTTGTTTGCCAAGCTAGGCTACAGCGCGATAAATGATTTGATCACCTATTTTTTCTGCGTCTTGTTGGTTTTAGCGCTCCATTTTTTGGTGACCTTCTCGGTGCTCATCCGCTTTCTCGTTGGGGTTAACCCTTTAACCTTTTATAAGCGTCTCTTGCCCGTTATGGCCTTTGGTTTCAGCACGTCATCCAGTGGCGCAACCCTGCCAGTGACGTTGGAGACGGTTGAAAAGCGATTGGGTGTGAGCAAAAGCATCAGTAGTTTTGTTGTGCCCTTGGGCGCGACCATCAATATGGACGGCACTGCAATTATGCAGGGCGTTGCAACGGTTTTTATCGCGCAGGCCTATAACATTGATATCGGGATGGGCGGCTACCTAATGGTGATACTAACCGCGACCATGGCGTCCATTGGTACGGCCGGCGTGCCGGGCGTGGGGTTGATCACACTTGCTTTAGTCTTGTCTCAAGTCGGCTTACCGGTTGAGGGCATTGCGCTGATTATTGGCGTTGATCGACTGCTGGATATGTCGCGAACGGTTGTAAATGTGGTGGGGGATGCAACCATCGCAAGCATCGTTGCCCGCTCAGAAGGCGAGTTTGATGACAGTGTGTTTGCTCAAGAGACGCGCTCAATGTCTGCGAGCAACGCCGCTTAGGCCTGCTGGTACCGCTCAACAACCCCAATCCAGCGCTTCATCAACGCTTGTGTGGTCTCCTCCGAGCGGCTGGCGATTTGATTTGCAAGGCGATTGGCGATCGGCAATAGATCATCATCTCGGGCAAGGTCTGCAATCTTAAAGGCAATGTCACCAGATTGGCGCTCGCCAAGAATGTCGCCCGGTCCTCGAATTGCGAGATCCTGCTCCGCGATATAAAAGCCATCTTGAGAATCTCGGAGCACAGCCAGGCGCTGTTTGCTCAAGGGCCCCAAGGGGGGTTGATACAGCAATAAGCAATAACTTTGTGCTTTGCCCCGCCCAACTCGACCTCGGAGTTGGTGCAGTTGCGTCAGGCCCAGTCGTTCCGCATTGTCAATCACCATAAAATTGGCGTTTGGCACATCAACGCCAACTTCGATGACCGTTGTCGCGACGAGAATTTGAATCTCGCCTGCTTTAAATCGCGCCATGATTGCGGATTTTTCTGAGTTACTCATCCTGCCATGAATCAGCTCGATACTGCGGCGCGGTAAGGCGGCGCTCAGTTCCGCTAGGACCGCCTCCGCCGCTTGAGCATTGAGGACCTCGGAGGTCTCGATCAGGGTGCAGACCCAATAGGCTTGCGCGCCCATCTGGCAGGCGGCGTCGAGACGGCTCATCACCGCCTCGCGCTTGGCATTGGCCAGGACGCTGGTTTGCACGGGCGATCGCCCGGGAGGTAACTCGTCGATCACGGAACAATCCATGCTGGCGTAGAGCGTCATCGTCAGGGTTCGAGGGATAGGAGTGGCCGTCATGATTAACTGATGCGGGGTGGTATCACTGTTACGTCCCTTGTCTCGTAGAGCCATGCGTTGGTTAACCCCGAAGCGATGCTGCTCATCGATGATGATTAAACCAAGCCGCTCGAACAACACACCTTCTTGGAACAGGGCATGAGTGCCAATCAGTAACCGAATGGATCCGGATTCCAGATCAGCCAGGTGCTGCTTCTTGAGACTCGCTTTCATGCTGCCGGTTAAGAGCGTGGGCGTAAGGCCAAGGGGCGCCAACCAGTCTGCAAAGGACCGATTATGTTGTTCGGCCAGAATTTCTGTTGGCGCCATTAAGGCGACCTGATGTCCTGCGGTGAGCGCAACCAGGGCGGCCATCGCTGCAACCACGGTCTTGCCAGAGCCGACGTCGCCTTGAACCAGCCGCAGCATCGGGGTTGGCTTACCCAGGTCTTGGTTGATTTCCTCAATCACCCGTTGCTGGGCTTGGGTTAGGGTAAACCCCAGGGTTTGATGAAAGGTATTGATGAGCGCTTGATCGGCAATGAGCGCTGGGGCCCTGCGTTGACTCAGCTGGCTTTTGAGTTTTACGAGGCCCAATTGGTGGGCGGTGAGTTCCTCGAGCGCCAAGGCCCTTTGATGGGGGTCGAGCCCGGTCATCAAGCGTTGCACATCCGCGTCTTGGGGCGGCGCGTGTACGTAACGTAGGCAATCGATTAAGTCCGGAAAATCCGGATTGGGTAGTAAGCATGGCAAGCCGAGGGCGAGATCCGGGCGCTTTAAGCCTTGTTGGATGATTTTTCGCAAGCGGTTTTGCGATACCCCTTCGGTGATTGGGTACACCGGGGTGAGTGTTGTTGGCAGAGGTTCCTCTAACGCATTGCTGTAGTCCGGATGATAGAGCTCGAGTCCCGAGGCGCCTCGTCGGGGAACGCCATAGCAGCGAATTCGACGGTTTGGCGCCAAACTCAGCTGTTGCGCCTTAGAGAAATGGAAGAAGCGAATCGCAATTTGCCCGGTGTCATCCCGTAGCGTCACGAGCAGACTGCGCCGTCTTCCAAATTGTATCTGGGTGTGGACGACATCGCCTTCGATGACAGCCCCTTGGTCGGGTGCCAAATAAACAATGGGCGTGAGCCGGGTTCGGTCTTCGTATCGGTGCGGCAAGTGCAGCATCAAGTCTTGCAGCGTGTACAGATTGAGCCGGCTGAGTTTCTGACTTTGCGCGGGCCCGATGCCTTTCAGCTCGGCAATACTAATCTGCCCCAAGGCATCAGCCATTCGAGCCCGCCATAATGGCGTCAATCTCGATAGCGGCCCCTTTTGGTAGCGCCGCCACACCAACGGTTGCGCGCGCCGGAAACGGCTCGGTCAGCGCATCACCGAGCAGCGCGTTTACGGTTTCGAAGTCTGCAAGGTCTGTGAGGTATAACGTTAATTTAAGGCATTGATTTGGTTTGCTACCCGCGGCTGCGCCAATATTCAGCAGGTTTTGAATGATCTGCTGCGTTTGCGGTGCAACACCGCCGCTAACAAGCAGACCCGTCTCAGGGTCGAGACCTAGTTGGCCGCTGATAAAAACAAGATCCCCAAATTGCATGGCTTGTGAATAGGGGCCAATGGCCGCTGGCGCCCGGGCTGTGTGCACGCTTTGAAGCAGCTTGTTGGCCATTAACTGCGCACTCGAAGGATCTTATTAATATTGTGAATGTGTCGAACCTTGCGGATAACCCGCGCAAGGTGAACGCGATCTTTAACATTAATGACCAGGTTGACCGTCGCGAGGTGTGCATCGCGTTCTAAAATACTGATCCGGTCAATATTCGCCTGGCTACTGGTGATGGTTGACGCCAGAACCGCAATCAATCCCTTTTCATGCTCGAGTTCTACGCGAAGCTCGACGGCGAACTCTTGATCAAGATGATCTTCCCAGCGCACCGACATGATCTCTTCGTTTTTATCGCGCAGCTCGCTCATGTTTTTGCAGGATTCTAAATGAATGACAATGCCGCGTCCGGCGCTGATATGCCCGATGATGGGATCGCCTGGAATTGGACGACAGCACCGGGCATAGGTTACGACCAAGCCTTCGGTGCCTTTAATCGATAGTGGCCCAAGATCGCGAGTTGGGTCTTCTGGTAACGAGGCCTGATTTTCCAGTAATCGGCGCGCGACCACACTCGCCATTTGATTGCCAAGTCCCACCTCGGCCAACAGTTCGTCTAAATGATCGAGTTTGGCTTTGGTTAACACCTGCTTGATATTGTCCGCTGGCACTAGGTTCATTCTTGAATTGAGATTGCTCAGGGCCCGATCAATGAGCCGCCTGCCCAAGACAATCGACTCGTTGACTTGCTGCATTTTGAGTGCGCCGCGAATGCCGCTTCGGGCTTTTCCCGTGACCACAAAACTGAGCCAGGCCGGGTTCGGTAAGGCGCCTGACGCTCTGATTATTTCAACCGTTTGGCCGCTCTCGAGCGCAGTACTGAGGGGTGCTAAGCGTCGGTCAATCCGGCACGCAACGCACGAGCTGCCAATGTCAGTGTGGACCGCATAGGCAAAATCAATGGGGGTTGAGCCTTGTGGCAGCTCGTAAATCTCGCCAAGTGGGCTGAAGATATAAACCTCATCTGGAAACAAATCGATTTTGACGTTTTCGATAAATTCTAAAGAATTGCCGGCGCTTTGCTGGAGTTCAAGCAGGCCTTGCATCCATTCCCGGGCGCGCTTGTGCCCCGTTGAGGCGGCGTCATCTTGACTCTTATAAAGCCAATGACCGGCAATACCTTGGTTGGCGAATTGCTCCATCTCTTCCGTTCGAATCTGAATTTCGATCGGCAAGCCATGCATGCCAAATAGCGTCGTATGCAAAGACTGATAACCATTGGCCTTTGGAATTGCAATATAGTCTTTAAATCGGCCTGCCACGGGTTTGTATAAATTGTGCACAGCCCCGAGCGTTCGGTAACAGGTATCGACATCTTTCACGATGATTCGGAATGCATAGACGTCCATAATTTCGGTGAACGACTTTCGTTTGGCCCGCATTTTGTCGTAGATGCTGTAAAGGTGCTTTTGGCGTCCAATGACGCGCGCGCCAAGATCATCTTGGGCCAGGCAATGCTCGATCGACTTTAAAATCTTGCCGACCACTTCCTTTCGGTTGCCCCGGGCCCGGCGAACTGCTTTTTCGATCATGCTGGAACGCAGCGGATAAAGCGCTCGAAAGCCGAGCTCTTCAAACTCGATGCGGATGGCATTCATCCCTAAGCGCAGGGCAATGGGCGCGTAAATCTCGAGGGTTTCTTTGGCGATGCGGCGACGTCGCTCCGGGTCTAGGTGGCCTAGCGTGCGCATGTTATGTAGACGATCTGCGAGCTTAACCAGGATCACGCGAATATCTTTGGCCATGGCCAGCGTCATTTTCTGGAAATTCTCGGCTTGGGCTTCAGCACGCGATTTGAACATGCTGCTGAGTTTGCTGACGCCGTCGACGAGTTCCGCGACCTGCTCGTCAAACTCGGATCCGAGTTGGTCTTTTGCAACGCCGGTGTCTTCAATCACATCGTGCAGTAAGGCCGCCATCAAACACTGATGGTCCATGCGCATTTCGGACAAAATGGTCGCAACGGCGAGTGGATGGTTGATATAGGCTTCGCCAGATTTTCGCACCTGGCCGGTGTGGGCAATTTCCGCAAAGTTGTAGGCGCGTACAACTTGATCGACCTGATTTGGCTCTAAATAGTCTGCCAATTGGCGTGCGAAGGTATCGATGGTTTGCATCAAGAGACTATACCAACGATTGCATACAATTGGATGCAGGCGATGGCATTACTTCAGAAAAAATTCGAATTGGGGCCGGAATCAGCCCCTGTTCAGGCGTTGTTAGAACGCTGGATCTGGGTCTTTTTCAAAGGTTTCAGCCAGGAGATCCATGCTCATGGGCTCGAATTCTTCCCGCGGCTTTTGCAGCAAGATATCTGGACCGATGAGGCCCTCAGCGATCTCGCGGAGCGCAAGGACCGTTGGCTTATCGTTCTCAACAGCGACTAAAGGATCTTTACCTTCGGTGGCGATCTGTCTGGCGCGCTTGCTTGCGACCATAACGAGCTCGAAACGGTTGTCTACGTTTTCTAAACAGTCTTCAACAGTGACGCGAGCCATGGCGTTCTCCTTGATGAGGTTGCATTAACGCCGATTTTTTCGCGTAACGACAACTTGGGCCGCGCAGTTTATCGTCAAACCTGCAAGCAGGCAAGAGGGCCATCGTGCGCTTTAGGTTGTGAGAGCGGTAAGCAGATCAATGTAACGCGCTGTCTGGGCCTGGATCTCAAAAGGCGCTGGGTCTTCAAAGACAATGGCGCTAAGTTGCTGGAGCGCAAGCTGAAAATTATCATTCACGATGAGGTAATCGAAGGTGTGGTATTGCGCGATTTCATCGCGTGCCCCGTTAAAGCGCTGCTCAACGGTGTCGAGATCATCTTGCCCTCGACCCAACAAACGCGTTTTCAGGGTTTCAAGGGTTGGCGGCAGAATAAAGATCAGGTTGGCGTCTGGTAATTTTGCTTTGACCTGCTGCGCGCCTTGCCAATCGATTTCGAGAATGAGCTGTTTCCCGGCGGCAATGATGCGCTCGACTTCCTCTGTACTGGTGCCGTAAAGGTTGCCAAAGACTTCGGCATGTTCCACGAAAAGCCCCTGCTGGATTAGGTCTTCAAAGCGTGCGCGATCAACAAAAAAGTAATTAATACCGTCTTGCTCGTTGGGTCGTTGTGCACGAGTGGTGTGAGAGATACTGACCGCAGCGTTGGGATGCGCCGACAGTAATGCGCTAACCAAGCTCGTTTTGCCAGTGCCGGAGGCGGCCGCGATCACAAAAACTTGGCCCCGGGTTGTATTGGATTTGGATGTCATAGCCGCCGGTGACTTTTAAGCGATTGTGTGGAGGCCGAGATAGTAAAAGATGGGCCTTGGTCTTGCAAATCAAAGGCAGACTCGGATGCAATTCGGTTATTCAAGGTTTTGAATCTGCTCGCGCATCTGCTCTATGGCGACTTTCATGTCGACTGCGCCAAAGGTGGATTCGACTGCGATGGCTTTTGATGACAGGGTGTTGGCCTCGCGATTGAGCTCTTGCATCAAAAAGTCTAAGCGTCGACCGACCGGGCCGCCTTCTGCTAGACAGCGTTGGACTTCGGTCATGTGCGCGTCAATGCGTTCGATTTCCTCACCCACATCGGCCTTGCTGGTGAGGAGGACGATTTCTTGATGAATGCGCTCTGAATCAGCGGCGAGGTCTAGGGCTTCGAAGCGGTTTGTCAGCCGAGCTTGGGCGCGCTGGATAATGTCAGGGGTGGCTTGCTTGAGCGCGGTGAGCGTTGCGTCTAAGTGGGTTAGTTTCTCCAAAATACCGAGTCTTGTGGCATCGCCCTCGCGGGCGCGGGTTTGGCAAAAGCGATCAAGCGCGGTATCAAAATGCGTCAGGATGTCCTCATCAACGGGTCGAGACAGCTCGCTTGTCAGTACGCCAGGCCACTTCAACAGGTCGAGACCATTGATATTCATAACTCTTTTGCTCTCATCTTCGACGCCTTTAATCGCGTTCAGAAGGTTTTGTATGAGCCCTTGATCGACGGCAAGCTGCGATTGAGTGGCGATCGTGCGTCTGAGTGTACAGTCGATCTTGCCTCGGGTGAGCTGGGCTTTGGCTCGAGTCTTGAGGGCGGCTTCGAGATGCCGACAATCCTCCGGTAATTTGAAATTGAGTTCGAGGTAACGGTGATTAACTGACCGCAGTTCCCAAGACAGGTTGTCGAATTCGGAAAGGTCAAAACCTGTCATGCTGTGGATCATTAGTGAGCATTCTCGCTTATAGAGTTCAAGCCAGTATAATGAAAATCCTCTCTTGCTTTTCGGATATTTATGACGCCATTTATAAGAACGCTCAATCGACAACTGGATGCGCTTCGGCCCGTTTCAATCGTTCGGCAGTACAACAAGCACGCGGAAGGCTCGGTTTTAGTCTCTTTTGGTGACACCCAAGTGATCTGCACCGCGTCCTTGGAGTCTGGCGTGCCGCCATTTTTGCGCGGTAAGGGCCAAGGTTGGATTACAGCAGAATACGGCATGCTGCCGCGTTCCACCCATGAACGGATGGGCCGAGAAGCTGCCCGGGGTAAGCAGTCGGGGCGCACCCAAGAGATTCAACGGTTGATCGGTCGATCCCTAAGAGCTGCCGTTAAGCTTGAAACCATGGGGGAGTACACGATCAAAGTTGATTGCGATGTTATTCAGGCCGATGGCGGAACTCGCACGGCGTCCATTACCGGCGCTTGCGTGGCCGTTTTCGATGCGCTGGATCAGTTGCCAACGCGCAGCAAGATTGAAACCACCCATATTGCGTCGGTGTCAGTAGGGGTTGTTGATGGGCAGCCGATGCTGGATTTGGAATATGTCGAAGATGCCAATGCCGACACCGATATGAATGTGGTGATGACCGAGGCTGGCAGCTTTATTGAAATTCAAGGGACTGCTGAGGCGGCGCCCTTTGATCGATCAGAGTTAAACGCGCTGCTCGATCTTGCGTCCGGCGGCATTGCGCAATTGGTCGACATTCAAAAAGCCGCGCGTTCGGGAGGCTCGTCTTGAGTGCAACCGAGGAAAACGGATTCATTGAGTTCGCATTAGCGCAGGGCGTTTTAAAATTCGGTGCCTTTGAGTTGAAGTCAGGGCGAACCAGCCCTTATTTTTTTAACGCAGGGCTATTCCGGGATGGGGCTGCTCTGTCTCGTCTTGGCGGGTACTACGCTGAGAAGTTGATGGCGGCAAAGGTTGAAATGGATGTGCTTTTTGGACCGCCCTATAAGGGCATCCCACTGGTATCGGCCACGGCCATTGCACTGGCCAGAGATTATGACCAAACCGTGCCCTATGCCTACGCCCGAAAAGAAGTTAAAGACCATGGTGAAGGCGGCTCGCTGGTGGGCGCCGATCTGACCGGCCGGGTCATCATTGTGGATGACGTGATTACCGCAGGCACGGCGATCCGCGAATCAATTGACCTGATCACCGAAGCCGGCGGAGCGGTTGCGGCCGTGATCGTGGCCATTGATCGTCAAGAACGCGGTCAGCAAGGTAGCCAAAGCGCGATCCAGGAGGTGCAGACTGAGTTCAAGATTCCGGTCTACAGTCTGGTTTGTTTTGATGAAATTATTGCTTATGTAAGAGACGCCGGGTCGGACGTCGATCTGCCCAGCATGCTGGCCTATCGAGCGCGCTATGGTGCGGTCTGATCCTGCGCCGCTGTTGATCCGCCGAGGGCTTGGCTGATTAAGCCTAGCTGCTCGGTTAAGCGATGGGTTGGCAACAGCGTAAAATCACTTCTAACGAATTGCAGGACCCGCCCCTCAATTAAGCTTGCTAAGAGGTGTGCTGCACTGGCTGGGCTCAGGGTTCTTGCCGCAGACGGCGCAAGGTCAGCCTCCCTAAACACCTGCCGCAATTGGGTTTCGATACGCTCAAAGAATTGTGACGCTCGTTGCCGAAGCCTCGGCACTTCGCCGGCTAAAGGGTCGCCCGCGAGCAGCCGTGTGATACCTGGATTGCGCTCGCAAAAGGTTAGGATGAGCGTTGTGATTTGCTGGCTGCGCGCGGCTGGGTTGCCCGTGCTGCTCAGAATGAGGGTGATACGCTCGAAGATGGTGTCTTCCGCATAGGTGATCAAGGCCTCGAACATTCTGGCTTTGCTGGGGAAGTGGCGATACAGCGCGGCCTCAGATACCCCAACAGAGGCGGCAAGTTTGGCGGTCGTTAACCGCGCACCGGGCTGGGATTCCAGCATTTGCGCAAGGTTGGTTAAGATTTCCTCGCGGCGGTTTGGCTTTTTTGGGGCAGGCACGCGGCTCACGGGTTGGACGCTATCTTGGTGCCGACACCCTCGTTGGTCAGGACTTCCAACAGAACCGCATGGGCAACGCGGCCATCAATAATGTGGGCACTGGTCACACCGTTTGCAACCGCCTCGAGTGCGCATTGAATTTTTGGCAACATGCCACCGGAAATGGTGCCCTCATCGATTAGGGTTGTCACTTCTGCGGCGGTCAAGGTGCTCAAAAGCGTCCCGGACGCATCTTGAATGCCTTCGATGTTGGTCAACAGAATCAGCTTCTCAGCGCCGAGCGCTGAGGCAATCGCACCAGCGACAAGATCCGCATTAATATTAAAGGACTCACCTTCTGGTCCGGTGCCAATAGGTGCAATGACCGGAATAAGATTGCTATTGGTCGCAATATCAAGCACCTCGCGATTGATTTTGGTGACTTCGCCAACATGACCAATATCAATAATCTCAGGCGTGCTCAGGGCTTCGGTCATCTTTTCAACAACCATCTTTTTGGCTTCAATCAGAGAGGCGTCTTTACCGGTCAAACCAATCGCTCGGCCGCCATTACGATTAATGAGCGATACAATTTCTTTATTAACCTGCCCGCCCAGTACCATCTCGACGATATCCATGGTGGCACTGTCGGTGACGCGCATGCCGTCTACGAAATGGGACTGAATGCCCAATTGGGCGAGGAGATCGCCGATTTGAGGCCCCCCGCCGTGTACCACGACCGGATTCAGTCCGACCAGCTTCATGAGCACAATATCTTTTGCAAAACTTTGCTTGAGGGTTTGCTCGGTCATGGCATTGCCGCCATATTTGATGACGATCGTCCGCCCGGCAAAGGATTGAATATAGGGCAATGCCTCAGTGAGCACTTTGGCTACGTTGAGCGCTTCGTCGCGAGTCACAGTCATAATGGTCTCTCTAACAGGTTACACAAGCCGTTCGGTTAGCTTCGGCCGGTCGATCCAAAGCCTTTGTCGCCGCGGTCACTCGCCGCAAATTCGTCAACCCAGACGAAGTCGGCCTGAAGTACTGGCACAATAACCAGTTGCGCAATGCGATCAAGAGGCTGTATTTCAAACGCGGTATCACTGCGATTCCAGCACGAAATCATCAACTCGCCTTGATAATCCGAATCAATGAGTCCGATGAGGTTGCCCAGCACAATGCCATGTTTATGGCCGAGTCCTGAGCGCGGCAGGATCATGGCGGCATAATTTGGATCTTCAAGGTAGATGGCAAGACCGGTCGGCAAAAGATCCGTCGCGCCGGGCTGTAGCGTGATCGATTGATCGATACAGGCTCGAAGATCTAGGCCGGCTGAGCCGAGGGTTTCATAATGGGGCGATTGCGCAGCGTCGCGGCAGCGCTTTATTTGAACTTTCATAACGTCTCGGTCAGTTGCTGTGAGATGAGCTCAACAAGGTGCTCGGACAAAATCCGTTTTGACATTGTTGGGAGATCGATTGCGCGATCTTGAAAGTAAACCGTGATGGCGTTGACGTCGCTATTAAAGCCGATTTCGGTATTGCCAACATTGTTCGCCACAATCATGTCGAGTTTTTTGTCGATGAGTTTCTTGCGCGCATAGGCTTCGATCTGTTCGGTCTCAGCAGCAAAACCGATTGTGAACGGTTTATCCGCCCGCATTGCGACTTCCGCGATCACATCGGGGTTTTCAACAAGCTCGAGCGTCAGCGAGCGCTGCCCGTTTTGGTCTTTTTTAATCTTATGTTGTTGAACCAGTTTGGGCCGATAGTCTGCAACGGCAGCAACCCCGATAAAAACATCGGTTAAAGCGATTCGTTCTTGAACGGCCTCATGCATATCTTGTGCTGAGATAACCTGGATCAATTCGACCCGGTCCGGTGCTGTGAGGTTCGTGGGTCCTGAGACCAAGATGACGTGGGCACCCGCGTCCGCTGCCGCTGCAGCCAGAGCATAGCCCTGCTTGCCGGAACTGTGATTGCTGATATAGCGCACCGGGTCAATCGCTTCTCGGGTAGGACCCGCCGTGATCATCACGGTTTTGCCTTGCAGAAGACCCGTGTTAAACAGTTCGCTCACCCTGACAACGAGTTCATCGACCGCCATCAGTCGCCCAGAGCCGGTTTCGCCACAAGCTTGAATGCCGTCTTCCGGTCCGAGAATCTGGACGCCGCGCTGGAGTAGGGTCGCGCTGTTGGTTTGGGTCGCAGGCTTGGACCACATGGCCTGGTTCATCGCTGGCGCTACAGCAACCGGGCATTGTGCGGCAAGGCAAACGGTTGTTAATAGATCGTCGCCCTGACCACTTGCGAATCGAGCGAGGAAATTGGCACTGGCGGGGGCGATGAGAATGAGGTCTGCCCAGCGCGCGAGCTCGATGTGACCCATAACCGATTCGGTATCAGGATTGAGCAGATCCAAGTGGACTGGATGGGTCGAAAGCGCTTGCATGGTTAACGGCGTAATGAATTCGGTTGCCGAGCGGGTCATGATAACTCTGACATCGGCGCCTTGATCTTGTAGCCGCCGAGTGAGCTCAGCCGCTTTGTAGGCCGCGATCCCACCGGTGATCCCAAGTAGGATCCGTCTGTTTTTTAAACTTATCAGTGGCTTGTTCATCATTACGTCGGCCCAGATCGCCGCATCTCCTTGGAAGGGCGATAATACCCGCTTTACATCCGGATCGCACGATTGGGGTTGTATCCCGATGCGGCGGAAGATTCAAAGCAAAAGAACGCGCCTTCAGGCTTGGCTTGCGGGCTCTGACAGGCTTTAAGACAATCCGGCTTAGTGGCGATGAAGATTGAATATTAGTAAGGGTTCTGGTATAAAGTCGCGCTCGACGAGCACAAGCGCACGCTGCTCCCTGAGTCAGAGTGACAAAAGCGGTTCAAAGCGTCTTGGAAATCGTGAGTCGGTAGGAAAATTTGGTCGCAATGCCAAAGACTTACCCAAGAATCAAAGCGGGGCGCTCAAAATCGAGCGCCCGGAAAAGGATAGAAACATGTCTAGAGTTTGCCAAGTGACTGGGAAGCGCCCGATGAGCGGGAATAACGTCTCTCATGCGAATAACCGAAATCGTCGTCGGTTCTTACCTAATATACACGACCATCGGTTTTGGTTAGCAAGCGAGAAGCGATTCGTGAAACTCAGAGTCTCTGCAAAGGGGATGCGGATTATTGATAAGCTGGGTCTTGAGAAAGTCCTTGCTGATTTGAAAACCCGGGGAGAACGCGTTTAACGTGTTCTTGAGTGTTGTTCGCGTTAAAGCGGTAATAGCCATCGCGGGTCATCGAGAAGGCCGCGCAGAAAGGAGCAGATCATGAGAGATAAGATTAAGTTAGTATCGTCCGCTGGCACGGGTCATTTCTATACGACCAGCAAAAATAAGAAGACCATGCCAGACAAAATGGAGATCAAGAAGTTTGATCCAGTGGTTCGTCAGCATGTGATGTATAAGGAAGCTAAAATTAAGTGAGCGGCAATGCAAGCAGCTTGCAAAAATGAAGAATTGTAAATTAGAAAAGGGCGACGCAATCGCCCTTTTTTTTACCCGCCGTTTAAGAAGCCCTTAGCTCGTAAGAAGCCCTCAGCTCGGCTGAGCTGCAAATGTCCCGTCGTAAGTTTTTCAAGCGTCCATCCGGGTTTCACCCAAACACAGGTGTGGTCAGCCGTCACGATCATCGGGCCAGCATAGGCCTCTCCTAGGATCAGATTTTGCCAAGCTTGTTGGGGCACTGCGTTTGGATTTGTTGGCAGCGCTTGGGCTGGGCCCGCAGCATTAGATGCGGGGGTTATGGGCGTTTTTAAGCGCGCAATGCCGGCAACTCTAACCCGTAAGGCAACGAGCTCAAGGCCCGTGTCGAGCTGATGCCCATACCTGTTTTGGTGCTGTGTTTCGAATTCAGCGAACGCGGCCTGAAGGTCATCCAGATACGGCACGCTCAAGGTTTGCGTTTGTCCTTGATATCGAAGTTCAAAAACGGGATGAACCGTCGTGTTATCAACGCCTTCCGCTGCGAGCGCCGTCCGCGCGACCTGTACTAAATCATCGAGCCGATCCCGAATATCCTGCGGGTCACAGTCTTTGGCGCGTAGATTGATGGCGCGGGTAAGCTCTCGGCCAGGCGTTGCGGCAAGCATGCCGAGTGCTGAAAAGATACCCGCATCAGCGGGCACAAGGGTTTGATGCATCCCAAGCCGCTCCGCCAATTCACATAGATGCAAGCCGCCGGCGCCCCCGAAACAGCAAAGGGTAAAGGCACTTGGATCAAATCCTTTTTGGATTGAGATGAACCTCAAAGCCTCAGCCATCGTCTCATTGGCCAGCGTTACGATGCCTTGGGCGGTCTCGATGGGCGATAAATTTAAAGACGCCGCAAGTTTCTCAACGGCGCGATGCGCTTTCTCAGGATCTAACCACAAGTTGTCGGCCAAAGGCTGGTCTACCGGCAATCGGCCCAGCACCACATTGGCATCGGTGACGGTGGCCGTCGTGCCGCCCAGGTTATAGCAAGCCGGACCGGGCCTCGCGCCCGCCGAGCGGGGGCCGACTTTGAGCAACCCACCCGCATCGATTTCAGCAATACTACCGCCGCCCGCGCCAATGGTTTGGATGTCGATGGCGGGGATGGCAATGGGTAAACCGTTAAGGTGCATGTTTTTCGAGATCGCAAGATCACGATGGATCAGGGAAACATCGGTCGAGGTGCCCCCCATGTCAAAGGTCATCAGGCGCTCGCTTGCAAGCAGGGACCGCGCTGCAATCAAGCCCCCCGCTGGACCGGAAAGCAGTAGGCGTACAGCTTGCTCTGCCGCGTGTTCCGCAGCAAGGGTGAGACCAGAGGATTGCATCACCGTGAGTCGGCTGGGTGCGATCTTGGATTGCAGTTGATCTAAGTAGCGCGCGATGATCGGTCCGAGGGAGGCATTCAAATAAGTGGCCACGCCACGTTCATATTCCCCCATCTCTGGCAAAACTTGGGATGACAAGCTCACAAAATATTGTCGCCCGAAACGGGCTTTCAGATCCTGCTCCTCGGTGTCGTCGATAAAGGAAAACAAAAGATTAATCGCCAGTGCGTCGGGTGGATCGTTCGCCAAGGCCGTCTCGAGCGCAACAATTGCCTCCTGATCCAGAACGGTGATGAGGTCGCCCTTGGCGTTGCGTCGAACCGGTAGTTCATAGATCGCACTTTGATCAATGGCTAGAGTTCTTTTAGTCGGGGTGAGGCTATAAAGATCCGCGCGGTTTTGTCGGCCAATGGATAAAACATCGCCCAAGCCTTGGTTACACACGTAAGCGGTTTTAGCGCCGCGACCCTCAAGGGCCGCATTGGTGGCAACCGTTGTGCCATGAATGATGGTTAACTGTCCCGCGGCGCAGAGTGCATCGAGCCCCAAAGCCGCGAGGCCCTCAAAGATTGCTTGCTCGGGCGCCTCTGGCGTTGAAAGCCTTTTATGCGTTATGAGTTGGTTATTGTACAGGTAGGCGAAATCGGTGAAGGTTCCGCCAGTGTCGATCCCCAATAAATGTTCACTCATGAGCTGTGCGATAATCCTTGAAAGTGAAAATGTAGCAGAAAGCCTCGAGCGTCACACGCCCTTGAGTGCAGATCATGTTCGAAATCGAGCCAACGGATAACCAGCCCCATGCCAGAGCTACCAGAAGTTGAAACGACCCGTGCAGGCATTGCGCCCCATCTCCAAGGGGTTGTGATCCAAGCCGTCATCGTTCGTGAGTCCAGATTGCGGTGGCCGGTTTCAGAACAGTTGGCGCAAATGGCAACGGGTCAAAAGGTGCTCGCCGTTGAGCGCCGCGCCAAGTACCTTTTAATCAAATTGGCGAATGGGTATCTGATGCTGCATCTCGGGATGTCGGGCAGTTTGCGAATTCTACCGGCGTCAACGGCGCCTCAGAAACATGATCATGTTGACTTGGTTTTTGATTCCGGAGTGTTACTGCGCTACCGCGACCCGCGGCGGTTCGGCTCGGTCTTTTGGTTGAACGATTTGAATCATCGACTGTTGAACGATCTAGGGCCGGAACCACTAGGGCCAGAATTTAGTGGTTTAACCCTGTATCAGGCATCCCGGGGTAAAACCAGGAACGTCAAAACTTTGATTATGGATGCGAAAGTCGTGGTGGGGGTGGGTAATATTTATGCCAATGAAGCTTTGTATCTTTCTGGGATCAAGCCGACGGCGATCTCGGGTCGAATCTCCAAACCTCGTTTCGAGCGGTTGGCTGTCGCGATTCAGACTGTTTTAA
This sequence comes from Pseudomonadales bacterium, assembly GCA_017854255.1. GTDB lineage: Bacteria > Pseudomonadota > Gammaproteobacteria > Pseudomonadales > Azotimanducaceae > UBA9926. The sequence goes on along the minus strand of JAFMIA010000001.1, from coordinate 10,299 downwards.
CCAAGGCGATCCAAGCCGGTGGCACCAGTCTTCGAGATTTTCTAAAAGAAGACGGTACCCCAGGCTACTTTCGCCATGAGCTCAAGGTTTATGGTCGAGAGGGCGAGTGCTGTGAGGGCTGTGGCGGCGGCCTAAAATCACTGCGAATTACGGGTCGAGCCACGGTGTATTGCCCAGTCTGTCAGCGTTAACCGATGAGGCCTTCCGCGATGGCCTCAGCGACAGCAGGATGTACAAAACTGCTGACATCGCCTTGATAAGAGGCGATTTGACGCACCAAGGTTGAGGAAATGTAGGAATACGCCTCTGAGGGCGCTAAAAAAATGGTTTCAAGGCCGGGTGCGAGCACCCGGTTCATATTCAGCATCTGAAACTCATATTCGAAATCGGTTACCGTTCGAATCCCTTTTAAAATTACGCCTGCGCCTACCTCTTTGGCGAAATCAACGGTTAAGGTGTTGAAGCCTCGGACTTCAACATTACTCAAATGTGCCAGGGCTTTTTCCGCAAGTTCAACTCGGAGTGCCAGAACACTCGGATCTTTCTGGGGACTGGTCGCAATGCCCAGTACGACACGATCAAAAAGAATCGATGCCCGTTGAACCAAATCAGCATGACCATTGTGAATGGGGTTGAACGTCCCTGGATATAAAACCGTGCTCATAGCGTATCTCCTGTAGCAGTTAGAAATAATACCGCACCCGAGAGCGGGAATAAATCAGTGATCAACGCGTGAGGAGCGCATAATGAACCTGCCCTGCCCGTTTTTGCCGGTAAAGTGTGAGCCCCTGTTGAGCGACCTTCGCAATCACGTCGGCCGAGGGGGCTTCTAAATAAACGAAGCCATCGGACGCGAGAAAGTCATTTTTGAGTAAGCTAGGTACAATATCCAAATAGCGATCGGTGTCGAAGGGTGGGTCAACAAAGATCAGGTGATAAGGTTTTACAGGTTTGGTTTGGATCAGTTTGAAGGCATCCTGAACGTGGACCTGGCATTGCGCGGATTCGATCTGAAATGCCGAGCAGATTGTTTGAAAGTGTTGGGTCTGCGTCTTGGCGGTATCAACAAGGGTGGAAGCCTCGGCGCCCCGGGAGAGTGCTTCGAGACTTAAAATACCGCTCCCGGCAAACAACTCGAGACTGCGACGACCGCTGACTTTGCCTTGTAACCAGTTAAATAACGTCTCTCGAACCCGATCTGGCGTGGGCCTCAGCCCAGGGCTCGGTTTAAATGAAACTTTGCGGCCGCGCCAAATACCACCGATAATTCGAAGGTGTGAAGTTTGAGAAGGGTTTGGCAAATGGCTAGACCACAAGTGAGTTAATAAATGATGGACAATGTTGCAGATCAAGCCACCCAAGGCAAGCCGGGATTGTTTGCGCGCCTGAAGCAGGGCCTGGCTAAAACGCGTCGCGGCTTCTCAGAGCAAGTGACGGCGCTTTTTTTGGGTGCGAAGGTCATTGACCAAACGCTGCTGGACTCGATCGAGACGTTGCTGATTACGTCTGATTTCGGAGTCTCGGTCACCAAGGGCGTGATTGACCGATTGACGCAACAGGTCGAGCGCAAAGACTTGTCCGATGCCATGGCTTTGAAAAATGCGCTGCGAGCCCATTTGCTGGGACTATTACAGAACACGTCATCCGAGCTGACCCTTGACGGGCCAGGCCCTCAGGTGATCCTGATGGTGGGTGTCAATGGTGCCGGCAAGACGACAACGGCTGGCAAGTTGGCGCACCATTTTAAGCAACAAAACCGCTCTGTGCTGCTGGCCGCCGGGGACACGTTTCGAGCGGCCGCGGTTGAGCAGCTCAAGACCTGGGGCGAGCGCAATGATGTTGCTGTGATTGCGCAGCATACGGGCGCCGACAGTGCGTCGGTTATCTTTGATGCGCTTGCGGCGGCCAAATCCAGAGCCTTCGATGTGCTGATCGCCGATACTGCCGGGCGTTTGCAGAATAAAAAGAATTTAATGCAAGAACTTGAAAAAATTGTCCGCGTGATTCGCCGCCAAGATGAAACAGCGCCCCATAGCGTACTCTTGGTGATTGATGCCACCACTGGACAAAACGCCATTGCCCAAGCCCAAGCTTTTATGACCGATGTTGAGGTCACCGGTTTGGTCTTAACCAAATTGGATGGCACGGCCAAAGGCGGCGTGGTGTTCGCGCTGACCGAAGCCTTAGGCCTGCCGATTCATTTTGTTGGTATTGGCGAGGCCTTGGATGACTTAAAACCGTTCGATGCCGAATTGTTTGTTGATGCGATTTTACAAGGCGCGGACTGATGTTGGTTTTTGATCATGTGTCCAAGCGCTACCCGAACGGTTACGACGCGTTGTCCGATGTCTCTTTTACCGTTGAGGCGGGTGCGTTTGTCTTTTTGACCGGGCCTTCAGGCGCGGGCAAATCGACCTTATTAAAAATGATCAATGGGGTGGAGCGTAGCTCCAGAGGGCAAGTTCATGTCGCCGGACAAAATATCTCTCGCCTACCCGCTCGTAAAATTCCGGGTCTAAGACAGGGCATTGGTGTGGTGTTTCAAAATCATCAGTTGCTGTTTGATCGGCGGGTTTACGACAATGTGGCGCTGCCCTTATTCATCGCTGGCATGAAGCCGGCTGAGATTGGGCGTCGGGTTCGGGCGGCGCTGTCTAAGGTGGGCTTGACCGGCCGCGAGGGTGATTGGCCTGAAACCCTATCCGGTGGTGAGCAACAACGCGTTGGGATCGCGCGTGCGGTTGTACACCGCCCGCCGATCCTGCTCGCGGATGAGCCGACGGGGAACTTAGATCCTGATCTGAGTCGAGAGATCATGTCCTTATTTTTGCAGTTCAGTCAGTTGGGGGTCACCGTTTTGATTGCGACCCATGATTTAGAATTGGTTGAGTCGATGCCAGCCCGGCGCTTGCAGCTCCAGGACGGCAGGATCAGAGCCGAATGAACGAGTCCGCGACCGGGTCCGGTGCTCACCTTCGGCAGATTAATCGCACGGACCGATTGAAAGCTTGGTCCAGACATCATCGGCAGCTGTTTCGAAGCACCCTGATTACGTTGCTCAATCAGCCTGGGGCCCTGCTGATTACCTGGCTCGTGATTGGCATCGCCCTGTCCTTACCCATTTTGCTGAGTCTGGCCTTGCGGGAAATCTCCGAGGCCGACACACGACAGGTGATCCAGCCAGCTATGAGCGTCTATCTCTCGGTGCCGAGCGAGAGCGAAACGGCGCAGGCCCTGCTAAAAAGGCTCCGGGCATCCAGCGCGGTGGGAGAAGTGCGGCTGATCACGGAGCAAGCGGCGCTCGCGGAATTCTCAAGTCTTGCTGGGTTTGGGGATGTTTTGAATGCTTTTTCAGAAAATCCACTGCCGGGGATCATCGAAGTTGTGCCGAGGGAGCGCGATGGGGCAGGAATCAAGTTACTGGCTCAGCAAATAGCGGGTCAAGATGGGGTCGACCAAGTGAGTTTTGATGCGGCTTGGCTTGAGCGATTGAGCGCCATATTGGGTATTTTGGAACGGGTGTTATACGCTTTGGGGGTGCTGTTTTCAGGTGCGGTGATTCTCATTATTGGAAACACACTGCGGTTAACCATCGAAAATCAGCGCGGCGAGATTGAAATCACGAAGCTATTCGGTGGATCGGACAGCTTTGTGCAACGGCCGTTTATCTATCGAGGCTTTTGGTTGGGCTTTGGGGGGGCTTTGCTGGCTTTTTTCATCATTCAATCGAGCTTATTGTATCTGTCGGGCCCGGTTGAGCGTCTTGCCCAGTCTTATCGGAGCAATTTCGCGTTGGAGGCCTTGAATTTTGGGGAATCGATCGGACTTTTCGCGCTGGGTGCGCTGCTTGGGATTCTAGGGTCCTGGGTCTCGGTCTGGCGTTATTTGAAGCAAATTCAACCTAAATAGTCGGATTACCGTACCATTGTAACAAGATGGGGCCCAATGATAGAATTTGCGCCCCCGAAAACGAGGGTTTAGAACGAGCATGAGCGCGTATCCAATTCCGATTAATATCGAGTCCCCTGGCGCCAATCTAGAGGCGTACGTCCGCGCGGTCAACGCGATCTCGCTATTGTCTGTTGAAGAAGAGCGGGCGCTGGCGGAGCGGCTGCACGGTTTCGGGGATGTTGAGGCGGCCCGCCAATTGGTTTTGGCAAACCTAAGATTTGTGATTTACATCGCGCGAAGCTACTCCGGTTACGGGTTGTCTGAGGCCGACTTAATTCAAGAAGGCAATGTTGGGTTGATGAAGGCGGTAAAGCGCTTTAACCCGGAGTTTCAGGTTCGATTAGTCTCCTTCGCCGTGCATTGGATCAAAGCAGAGATTCACGAGTTTATTCTTAGGAACTGGCGCATTGTGCGGGTCGCAACGACCAAGGCGCAGCGCAAGTTATTTTTTAACCTGCGCAGTCAGAAAAACCGACTGGGTTGGTTGCGTCATCAAGAGGTCCAAGATATTGCAGAGGCGTTGGGCGTCAAGCCTGAAACCGTCTTGCAAATGGAAGGCCGGCTGAGCGCCCAAGATCAGTCGTTTGAATTGCCCGAGGGGGATGATGAAGAGACCTTTATTGCGTCGCCGTCACAGTTTTTGGCGCAGCCTGATTCTGATCCAGCCAGCATTGTAGAGCATCTGGATACCCACTCAGATGAAACCGGTCAATTGCGCGAGGGTCTTGCAGCACTAGACGAGCGAGCGCGTGATATCTTGACCAAGCGCTGGCTCATTGAGCCCAAGGCGACGCTGCAGGAATTAGCAGCGTACTACGGCATTTCTGCCGAACGCGTGCGCCAGCTCGAACAGGCGGCGCTTAAAAAACTCCGACTTAATATTCAGATTCAATAACCGATGATGCTGAATGCTTTGATGACGTTCGGTGCTCTGAGTGCGGCGACGTCCGTCGTCTTAGGTGCTTTTGGTGCGCACGCGTTAAAGGGAAAGCTTTCGATTTCGAGTCAAGCGACGTTTGAAACGGCGGTGCACTATCAGATGACCCACAGCCTTGGGTTGTTGTTGGTCGGTGTTTTGATGCTGGTGCTCGGCGTTAAGACGCCTTGGTTGACCGCCGCTTGGAGCTTCACTGTGGGGATTTTTTTGTTCTCTGGCAGCTTATACGGCCTTGCGCTGCTGGGTTGGCGCTGGCTGGGGCCGGTGACGCCGGTTGGGGGCGCTCTGTTTATTGTAGGGTGGTTGGCCTTGGCCTATGGTCTGCTGACGGCAGTATCGCGCGACGCGGCTTAGCGCGCTGAACCTTCGTGACAACCCCTATTGAGCCCAAACGATCGCCAATTCGAAGTTTTGTCATTCGCCAAGGTCGGTTGTCCAAGGGGCAGCGGCGCGGCCTCGAAGAAATTTATCCGCAATTTGAACTCAAGCAAAGCGCCCTTGCCGCGCCGCAATCGGCATATCCCAGTAATCAGCCGTTAACCCTTGAGGTCGGGTTTGGGATGGGCGATTCCCTAGCAGAAATGGCGGTCAACGCGCCAGAACGCAACTTCCTTGGGTTGGAGGTGCATGGTCCCGGAGTGGGTCATTTGATGATTCAAGCTGCAAATTTAGGGCTCACCAATTTGCGTGTGCTTAACTCGGATGTCTGGTCGGTTCTGCCGAGTTTGCCCGCCGCCAGTCTCGCCTGCTTTCAAATCTTCTTTCCAGATCCCTGGCACAAGAAAAGACATCATAAAAGACGGTTGATTAATGCGGTGTTTTTAGACGCGGTTGCGGAGAAGCTGCAGCCCGGCGGCATGCTGCACATCGCAACCGATTGGCAGCCTTACGCTGAAGAAATTTATGACCATCTTGAAAGTCATCCGGCGTTTAGCCACTGCCCTGCCCCAGCGCGCGCTGAAACCAAGTATGAACGACGAGGCCAGCGCTTGGGTCATGTTGTAACAGACCTTGCAGCGCAAGTGCCCTGATTGATTTAGGCCAGTAACAAGAGACTGTCCAAGAATTCAAGTCCTGCTGCTGTGGGGGTGATGCGACCTGCGCTTGCGGTCACAAGCCCCTGTTGCACGCCTTTTTCTATAAAGGTTTGAAGCGCCTTCGGGGCAAGGCCAGTGGTTCGTTCAAAGTCTTTCAAAGCAAAGCCCTCGACGAGCCGGCAGGCATTCATTAAGAACTCAATCGGTCGTTCCTCGACGGGAACCTCGGTCACCCGACGATTTGGGCTGTTGAGATAGTCTTTTGGAACCCGCGTTTTTTGGGTTCTTTGGATATCAAGCGTCGCATTTTGGCGGCTGAGTTTTCCATGGCCACCGGCGCCGATGCCTAAGTAATCCCCGAACCGCCAGTAGGTTAGATTGTGTTTTGATTGTAGGGCATCGCCCTGAGCAAAGGCTGATATTTCATACCGAGCAAAGCCTTGGCGCTGCAGCCAGTCCAAACCTTGATCCGTGATGGCTTGCAGAAAAGATTCAACGGGTAATTTAGGTTTTGTGCTGTAAAACACCGTATTGGGTTCGATAGTGAGCTGGTACCAAGAGAGGTGCTCTGGCGCAAACTGAGCAGCGTAATGGAGATCCGCTATTGCTGAATCAGGGGTTTGTCCGGGCAAACCATGCATCAGGTCAAGATTAATATTGGAAAAGCCCGCGCGTCGTGCGGCTTGGATTGCGTCGCTCGCATCCGAGCGGGTGTGGGTACGGCCTAGCTGCTGCAGCGCTGTATCTGAAAAACTCTGTACACCGATGCTCAGCCGATTAATACCGGCGGCTCGATAACCCACAAACTTTGCATGATCGCTTGAGCCGGGGTTGGCCTCGAGGGTGCACTCGGTTGTTTTGGTAATCGGCAGTCTCTTGTTAATTTCGGCTAACAAAAATCCCAAGCCCCGGGACGATAACAAGCTTGGCGTGCCGCCTCCGAAAAATAAGCTCGTGAGCTCGGCGGCAATGCCAAAGGTCTCGATGTCTTCGTCTAAGTCATGCAGTAGCTGATTGAGGTAACGCGTTTCAAGGTCCGGGTCCAATTGATGAGCAACCGGCAAGGCATGCGCATTAAAATCGCAGTAAGGACATTTCTTCTCACACCAGGGGATGTGGATGTACAGCCCGATGCCGCTTTGGATCACGCTTGGAATCGCTTTGATAGATTGGTTAACAGCTGTCGAAGGGCTTTGCCCCGGTGACTCAATCGGTTTTTTTGGCGTGCTGTGAGTTCCGCTGCACTTTTTTTCTGTTTTGCCAAGTACAGCAAGGGGTCATAGCCGAAGCCTTTGTTGCCCTGACCTTGCGCAAGAATCTCGCCATGCCACCGGCCCTGTGCGATGACAGGATCTGGATCCTCTGCATGCAATAAGAAAACGATGGTTGCATGAAAGAAGGCTGCGCGATCGGTTTTTCCGGTCATGGCCTGTAGGAGGTGCTGACAGTTTTCCTGATCACTAGCGTCTGGCCCAGCATACCGGGCCGAATAGATCCCTGGCGCGCCTGAAAGGGCCGCGACGACCAGGCCTGAGTCATCGGCTAAGGCCGGCAAACCGGTTTCTTTTGCAGCATTGCGGGCCTTAATCAGCGCGTTTTCAAGAAAGGTTTGTCCGGTTTCGGGCACCTCAACCACCCCAAGGTCGCGTTGACTCACAAAGCGGTTTGGGGCCTTTAACAGCGATTGAAATTCATCGATCTTGTGCGCATTGCCACTCGCAATCACGATTTTTGAGCCGAGGCGCTCAATAATATTGTCGGTTGAACTCGAGGACATAGGGGGGGTGATCCTTAGAAAATTCGATTTCGAGGGTAAACCTCAGCCAATCCTTTTCTTGATTCACGACTTCGGCGAGGTAGTAGATCGCCGTTTGCTCGGACACCTCAAAGAAGGTCAAGGGCTGTGCTTGGTTAAGAATATTCACGACCTGCCCCGTGACGCCAGCCGGGACGGGCTCGCCAGCGCGGCGCACTGACAGGTTCAGCAGTAATCGGTTTTCGGCTCGGGTGAGTCCGTGCAAGCTGGCGGTGTCTGCCGGAACGAGCAGCGATGGAAAAGCGGTGTAGTGAATTTCAAACTCACCGACTTGGATCTTTTGCTCGGCAGCGGCCTTGAAGCTGACCAACAGGCCGATGATTCCGATTAAGGCGAGGCGCATCATGGTATGGCTAAAACCCAAAGACCAGGCCTCTTGGCATGTTTAAGAAGGCGGCAAGAGGTCTTACGAGGAGATTGTTCTCTAATAAGCTTAATCCAATAAAAATAACGATGATGGAAAAGTCTAAGCCGCCCACGGCTGGAATGACCCGCCGGACGGGCGCACAGATGGGTTCGGTAACTTCTCGGACCAGCTCAAGTGCGGGATTGGCAGAATAGGGCGCAAGCCAACTCGAGATGACCAGTATTAACAGCGCGAAAAAATACAGATTAAGCACGCTGGCAATGATGGCAACGACTGACCACAGCAAATAAACGGGCGCAAAAGCGATGCCAGTCGCCACCCACATAATCAAGACAATGCCGATGGCTTGACAGACTAAGGCTGCCATCATGTTGGCTAAATCAATTCGGCCAAGGATTGGTAGCACACTTCGAAAAGGCGCAATGAGCGGGTTGGTGGCTTTCACAAGGCCCTGGGCGATCGGGTTGTAATAATTGGCGCGGCTGACTTGCATTAAAAACCGCAAGTTAAGGGCTAAGACAATCAGTCCTGTCAGGGTTTGGACAACAAAGATCCCGCCATCAGATAAGTAATTCACAATCAATCTCCTGCTCGTTACGGGTTAGTGGGCTGATAAGGCTTCCGATCGTGCTTTGGCGGCCGCGCAGGCCGCGGTCACCAACGCGGTAAAATCAGCTTCGGTTAGCAGACTGCATGCGGCTTCTGTTGTGCCACCCGGCGAGGTTACCTGTTGTCGTAAGGCATTCGGTGAATGCTCGGAGCCAGCGGCCATGCTTGCAGCGCCCAATGCCGTTTGGACCACTAGGGTTCGGGCGACCGCTGCCTCAATCCCAAAAGATTCTGCGGCCGTAATCATGGCCTCCATCAGATAGAAAAAGTAGGCCGGGCCGCTGCCAGAGATTGCGGTGACCGCATCAAGATCTGATTCTTGATCGAACCAGGTGGTGAGCCCCACGCTGCTCAGGAGATTTTCAACAGCTGCGCAAGTATCGGGATGAACCGATGGGTTTGAAAACAGGCCCATCATGCCCGTCTTCACAAGCGCTGGGGTATTGGGCATGCAGCGGATGACCCGATCGGTCCCAGACCACTGCGCAATTTGTGCGGTCGAAACGCCTGCTGCGACGCTGACCAGTGTTTGGCCTTCAAGCGCAGGCTGAAGTTCTTGGCAAACCGTTTCGACCCAATTCGGTTTCACGCAAACCAGAACAATGTCAGCGGTCTTGATGGCGGAGGCGTTATCGGCCTGCCAGGTCAGCCCCATTGCTGTGGCCAGAGCGCCTTGCGCTGGGCTCGGATCCGAGACGGTGATGCTTTGAGGCGGATAACCCGCATCGAGTAGCCCGCCATAGATGGCGAGCGCAATATTGCCGCCGCCGATAAAGGTTAATTGTTGTGTCATCAAGCCTCCTGTTGGCTTTGTCTGGCGCCGAAGATTGCTGTGCCCACCCGGACCCAGGTTGCGCCGCAGGCAATGGCTGTTTCCAAATCGTCACTCATGCCCATACTGAGTTCTTGAAACTGCGGTAGGTCAAAATCCGCTTTGATTTGGGCTTGAAGGCCAGCAAGTTCGCTGAAAAACCGATGACGCTCGGACAGATCAAAGGTCGCTGGCGGCATTGCCATAAGGCCAAGCAGTTGAAGATTTTGGCAGTCCTGCACCCGGGTAACAAGGCTGGGCAATGCTTCTGGGACGACGCCATTTTTCGCGCTTTCATTCACAAGATTGACTTGTATAAAAGCTTTAAGGGGGGGGTAACCGATGGGGCGTGCATCGTTTAAGCGGCGCGCGATTTTCTCGGAGGCCAAACCATGCACCACGTCAAAATGGGTGGCGATATCTTTGGTTTTATTAGACTGAATTTGACCAATAAAATGCCAGGTTGCCTGGGGGTACTGGGCGATTTTTGGCAAGGCATCTTGCAAGTAATTTTCGCCGAAGTCGCGTTGACCCGCATCCAAGGCGGCGGCGACGGCGGACGCAGGTTTGGTTTTCGATACCGCCAGCAAATGAACCGTTGCGGGCGCGCGACCGGTTTGTAAACACGCTTGGTGGATTTGGGCCCTGATGGCGGATAAATTTTCTGGAATCACGGGCTGGGCGTCGTTTCAAGATGGCGTAAGCTATTGTCGCATACTAAGATGCAGGAACAAGACGGCGCATTGGCTTCATAGCCAAATCATCGAAAAA
>JAFMIA010000009.1 GCA_017854255.1 Pseudomonadales bacterium | reverse complement strand
ACTATCGCCAGCAGCACAACTCCGAAGTGATCGAGATGAAAAAGCAGATTCAGCGGTTGGATGATGCCCTTGTTGCGCCAACGATGCAGTGAGTGTTTCGGGAAACCTGCGGGTGGGTCCTAGAGGCCTTAGTCGTCAGCCCACTGACTTAAAACGCTGATCGGGACTTCGTTATTTTGATAGGCGACCACAACCCCTTCCTCTGTAATATTCTTGAGCAAGAGTCCTGAGCCGAATCGATTCCCCTCTCGGAGGGATTGACCATTGATAACCACCATTCGAAGACTGGCGTCGTTCGCAAAAATATGGCTCGAAAAACGAATGGCTGAGATTTCCTGTTTGACTTGGCGGCTTAAGCTAGCTTGGAAGGGGTCAGGTTGCGCAGCCGGTCTTTCGCGGACTGGCCTTGATGGGGTCGATCCGATTAATGCTGGTTCAGGACGGGCAGTGCGCGGCTCACGGCTTAACGCGCGGTTATTATTTGGCGGAGTCTGCCCGATAACCGGCTGCGTCGTCAGCAACGGATCAATTTTGGCAGCAGTTGTTTTGGGCGCCTCGGCTAAAAACACAAACCAAATGATCAAGCCAAGAAGATTTAGGATCACGACAGCGCTTGCGACGATCATCCAGAGGCGCTTACCAGGGGTACGATTGTTGGGTTTTTGGTGGATTGTATTCAGCCCAGGCGTACGGTGCTGTTTTTTCTCTTCTTCAGACTTGTTGAGCGCATCAAGGATGTAAGACATTACAAACTTTCCCCGTCTAAACGTGGCGTTTCGATATCGTCCGCATCATTAATTTTAATCCAAGTTTTAACGCCAGCGATCCCATCGGGGGTTAGTCCGGTGGTGAGCTGAAATTGCTTCACTTGGACTTCTAATTCGCCATCGAACACATAACCCGGCGTTGTCGGGCCCGTTCGATCATTGATGACCTGCAACCGGTTGACCAGCCAGTCAACGGCAGGGCCCCGATCGCCTATCGAGATGGGTGCTTTATAGCCCGGAGGGGCTCGCCACAGAAGCGTGAAATTGCCACTCCAAGCATCAAGTAGTTCGGCAACCGGCACGCTATGGATCGTGTTATCCACTTTTAGGGATGCGCTACCGCGGTCGAGTTCGATCAGCGTAAACCACTGATTGTTGAGATTGATCACGACAGGTCGGTCGAAATCGTTCATTTCATTGAGGCCAGCGATACTCGAAAAGCAGAATAAACCAATGGTTTCTGCAAGCTCACAAGAGGCGGAGTCTGGATCGGTGAAATCGACTCCCCACAACTGGAGCAGATCATTTAAAGCAGCGCCGGCGATGTCGTGGCCGCGAATTAAACGCAATGAGGTGAGGTTTGTGCTGGATTGATCCCCGTAAGGCGCGGGCTGCGTTTCTTCAAACGTTTGCAAGCGCACGGGCTCCGCTATCTCAAGGCTCTGCTGGGGTGCGGGCGCGACGTAAGCGGTCGCGTCTGCGAATTGATCTTCACGAGCCGTCATTGGTTGGTTGATTGTCGCGACAGTCTCTTGCTGCGCCGTGGGTTGTATTTGGGCAATGGGCGCCTCTGATTCGCCCGTGAGCATCAGGATTAAGAGTCCCGTCAGCACAACCAAGCTACCAATGCTCGCGATTGCAATCAATCGCCAGTTAGGACTCGCTTGGGTCTCGGGTCCAAGGATTTCCGAGGCCGCTTTTGCCACGATTTTTGGTGTGACTTGAAGCTCGCCCTCAGAATAGGTGCCCAGTAGAGAGCGATCACAAACCAAGTTAATAATCCGCGGAATACCTTGGCTGATTTTATAAATTCGATCGATCGCGGGTTTTGTGAAAAAAGTACCCTTTGCCCCTGCGACCACCAAGCGATGTTTAATATAGGCTGAAATTTCATCGCGATTTAAGGCGTTGAGGTGAAACCGTGCTGTTATCCTTTGCGACAATTGTCGCAGTTCAGGTTTCGCCAGGAGCACTAACAGTTCTGGCTGGCCAAGCAAAATAATCTGGAGGAGTTTGCGCTGGTTTGTTTCAAGATTAGTCAGCAAACGCAGTTGTTCTAACACCTCGATGGATAAGTTTTGGGCTTCGTCAATGATGAGTACGGTGCGTCGGTCGTTGGCATGAGCCTCAAGGAGATAGGCGTTAATACAGTCGGTGAGGACTTTAATCGTTGCACCTTGGGGATAGCTGATCTTTAAATCGTCGCAGGCTGCTGCAAGCAGTTCAGCGGCCGTTAATTTTGGATTGAGAATAAAGGCGGTATCAACTTGGGTGGGGATTTGCTCTAGCAGGCATCGACAGATCGTGGTTTTGCCGGTCCCGACTTCACCTGACAACAAAATGAAGGCGCCATCACCTTGGATGCCGTACATTAAATGGGCAAGCGCCTCGCGATGCCGATCACTCATATAAAGATATTGAGGATTCGGTGCAATCGAGAAGGGGGATTCTTTCAGCCCAAAATAGTCATTGTAGATTGAAGTCAAAGCAGCTCCTCCGATCGGCAAGCATAGCAGGAGAGTTAGTTAGGCTCTAGCAGTTGCTGCAAAACGGCCTCTTTCTTATCCCAGCGATCGAGCAAGATTTGCTTAACCTGTTTACCCATTGATTTCGCGGCGCCGGATTCGGGGAGGTCGGCTCGTCTGGGGATTGCCAGGCGGTCAATTTGGATTTTAATTGGCGTTGGGTGGCCGCAGATAAAAGACCAAAATGATGGCGTTTCATGTTGGTAGGCCAATGTCACATCCAAGATCGCACTGAGATCATCTTGCATGGAGTCGACGACCATGGCGACACCACCGCCTTTGGGCTTGAGTAAGTGTTGGTACGGACTCTTTGATCGCCGCTGTTTCTCAGGTGAGAAACGAGTGCCCTCTACAAAATTTAGAACCGAAACCGGCGTGAGCTTAAATCGCTCACAGGATTTTAAAGTGGTCTCAAGATCTCGGCCTTTTAGATGCGGCTTCTTGGCAAGGGTGCGTTTGTCGTAGCGCTTCATGATGGGGAAATCGAGCGCTAAGAAGCAAACCCCAAGGATCGGAACATACAGCAGCGTCTGCTTAATAAAAAACTTCAACATCGGGACTCGCTTATTCAGAATTCGCTGCAGAATCACGATATCAGTCCAGCTTTGATGGTTGCAGATAACCAGGTACCACTCGTCAGGGCTTAATTCCGGATAGTGCGCAACGCTTATGTCTAGGGTTTGAAAGGCATCGATGATCCGGTTGTTGTTGGCAATCCAGCCCTCAGCACAACGCATTGAAATCTGCGTGCACAGCGCTTGGTACCGGTATGGGGTAAGCCCGCGCACTAGCGCCGCGATGCAGAGCGGTATCGCAAGGATCAAGGTGTTGATGAGCATGAGCAGTAGCGTGAGACTGCCCCGAATGAATCGCATGGTCTGCCTTAACGGATCGATTTGTCAGGATTAAGAATAGTCCTGTGACGACGTCTCGTCACCCCTTTCAACATTTTCATCTTGGTCTGCTTGCCCCGCCTGAATCCTTAGATCAGCCAAACGCTCAGCGAGCTAATCAAAAATGCCCCAATAATATTGAGCGCTAAGCCCTCTCGTATCATAGTTCGAATTGGAAAGGCGCCTGTACTAAACATAATGGTATTGGGCGCTGTGGCGACGGGTAGCATAAACGCGCAACTTGCACTCATGGCAGCCGGCACCATCAACCGCTCGGGTGGGATCTCAAAGGCGACCGCGGCGGCCGCAAGGATCGGTAACATCAAAGTGGTCGTCGCCGTATTGCTGGTGATTTCGGTCATAAAGGTGATGACCAGGCAAATAACCAGGACTAAAAAGAATAGATCCAACCCTGCCAGCTGGGTAAGCATGCCGCCAAGTTCTTGAGATAGTCCGGAAGTAACAAAGGCTTTGGCAATGGCGATACCGCCGCCGAACAGGATCAGCATCCCCCAGGGAATTTTTTCTGCGGCATCCCAGGTCAGTAAACGCTCACCTCGGCCGTTGGGCACCAAAAACATGACGACGACTGCAAGCATTGCAATGCTTGCATCATTAATGCCGGGCACATTCAATAATTGGCTCCAACCGCCAAAAGGTTGACTACGAGTCACCCAGGCTAGGGCGGTTAAAGAAAAGACGATGAGCACCCGGCGTTCTGCGGTTTGCCAAGCGCCGACAGGCGGTAAATCAAACGTGCCTTGATAATTCAGATTCCGAGTCAGCCACAGGGCGGTCAAGGGTACAAAGAGGAGCACGACCGGCACGCCCCAGGTCATCCAGGTCAGAAAACCAATCTCTTGGCCTGTGGTTGTTGCGTAAACTTCTCTGAAAACCAAGTTCGGTGGGGTGCCGATTGGGGTGCCGATACCGCCGATACTGGCGGCATACGCGATGCCCAACAAGAGTGGCACGGCCAATCGTTTGTCGGGGGCTTTTTCCAGTACCGCGAGGGCGACCGGCAGCAGCATCAAGGTCGTTGCGGTGTTAGAAATCCACATGGACAAAAGCGCTGAGGCGGCCATAAAGCCAAACACTAAGCGTCGACTACTGCTGCCCCCAAAAAGGTTAACCATGGTGAGTGCAACGCGTCGATGGGCGCCACTGCGTTCCATGGCCGTTGATAAAATGAAGCCGCCCATCAGTAATAAAACAAGCGGGCTTCCGTAGGCGGCCCCAACTTGTGCCGGCGTTAAAATGCTGAATGCCGGGAACAGTGCTAGCGGCAACAATGAGGTTGCAGGAATGGGAATCGGCTCAAAGACCCACCACAGGCCGGTCCAAAGAGTGATTGCTGCGGTAATGGCGATAACTGTGGGTTGATCCTGGGCCGTCAGCATAAAAAAGAGCGCGAAGCCAGCGACCGGGCCTAAAGCGGTAAACAGAATTTTTGAATGACCCATGGTGCGACTCGAGACCAGATTGCCTGATTATAGGGTACAGTAGGGCTGGATTCGAAGATGCAATCGTATGCAAAGCACCTTTTTTTGGTATGACCTTGAGACCACGGGTACGGACCCGATTCTGGATCGAATCGTTCAGTTTGCAGGCCAGCGAACGGATTCGGACCTTCGGCCGATCGGCTCGCCCGTCAACTTCTATATTAAACCCAGTGTCGACACGCTGTTTCATCCGGATGCCACATTGATCACGGGAATTGACCCGGATCAAATTGATGCTGAAGGCCTGAGTGAATTAGCTGGGCTTCGCAAAATGTTAGCGTGTTTTACAGAGCCTGGCACCTGTGTGGTTGGGTATAACAATTTAAATTTTGACGATGAGTTTGTTCGGCAATCTTTATATCGCAATTTCTTTGATCCTTATGCGCGTGAATGGCAGAACGGCAATTCGCGTTGGGACTTGATTAATCTGCTTCGGATGACTTTTGCGCTTCGTCCGGCGGGCATCAAGTGGCCAAAACGAGAAGATGGTAAGCCGTCTTTTACCCTCGTTAAGATGGCCGAGGCGAATGGACTCAGTCATGAAAATGCCCACGATGCGCTGTCAGATATTGAAGCGACAATCTCTTTAGCCAAGCTGGTTAAGACGGCGCAACCAAAACTCTTTGATTACCACTTCCAAATGCGAAAGAAACAGCCGGTTTTGGACCTGCTCTACCCGTTAGGTAAAGCGCCGGTCTTACTGATTCAGCCGTTTTTTGACTCAAGTGATCGATATCTCGCGCCGATCCTGCCGCTGATCGCACATCCTTCAAATCAAAATTCGGTCATCTGCTTGGATCTCCGCCAAGATCCAGAAGCGTATTGTGCACTGAAGGGCGATGCGCTAACGGACTTTTTGTTGCCAAAACGGGTCGACGGGGCTCGGTCAAAGCCCTCTGTTGTTCAGCGGATTCAAATCAATCGTTGTCCGCCGATCGCGCCGATGAATACCTTACCACCGGCATTAGCGGCGGATTTGAGCTGGTCGCTTGATGCGCTGACCGGGTTTGTAAAGAAAATCCAAAGTTATCCTGGCATTCAAGGCACGCTGATTGAAGCAATGCGGCGTGTGCCGGAGGCCCCCGTAAAGGATGCTGAGTTTCAGCTTTACAGCGGCGGGTTTGTTTCAGAAGTTGATCGCAGCCGCTTTGCACAGGTTCCCGAAATAGCGAGTGCGCCGGGGCAAACTGAAGTATTCGCCGACGCCCGCCTGAATGAATTGCTGTTCACGTTTAAAGCAAGGCACTACCCTGATAGCTTAGACGCAGCGCAAGCCCAGCGATGGCGCGATTTTTTGTCGGCTCGGTGGCAGCAGGACGCCCGTCTGATTACGCTCTATGAGACGACCAAAGCGCGGCTTGCGGCGCAGCCCGATTCGGTCTTGTTGCTTAAGCTGCTGCGTCGTCTGCAGTGGCAGGCGAGTCTTATATCGCTCACCCTTGATTAATGCTCAGCGGTGATTAGCACGCCTTGTGATTGACTGAAAAAAGCCCTTAGTGCTCGCAGCAGGTATTCAGGATCTTTTGCCCCTGCTAACTCTCGAATAGAGTGCATGCCAAAAGTTGGCAGGCCGATATCGAGGGTTTTAACCCCAAGTTTGCTCGCGGTGATCGGACCGATAGTGCTGCCGCACCCCATGTCTGATCGTGTGACGAAAACCTGATGCGGGATGTCCTGCGCCTCGCAAAGCGCCCTAAAATAACCGTGGGTATCGGAATTGGTCGCGTAACGCTGATTGGCGTTAACCTTGATCACAGGCCCTTTGTTCAGCTTTGGGCTGTGCCTCGGATCATGTTTGCCAGCAAAATTAGGATGCACGCCATGAGCGTTATCCGTTGAGATTAATAAGGACTGGGCCAGTATGCGGGTTTTGTCCTCAGAATTGGTGGTTAAACGGTTCAGTACGTCCACCAAAAAGGAGCCGTCAGCGCCTGCAATCGAGCTGCTACCAACCTCCTCATGATCATTGAGCACAATCAAGGTGTTGGTTGCCGCCTCGCTTTGAATTAAAGCCTCTAGGGCGATGAAGCACGATAGTAGGTTGTCTAAACGGGCGCTTGCGATGAAGGCGTCGTTAAGGCCGATTAAAGCCGGCGGGTTGACGTCATAAAAACACAGATCCCACGCGAGGATGGTGTCAATCTGGCTCTCTGGATAGGTTCTGAGCACTTCGTTTTTTAACAAGACGTCAAATGGCTCAGTGGTTTGAGAAATGATCGGGGGCAAATCAGTTTGCGCGTTGATACTACGCTGCGAGTTGGCCTCTCGGTCAAGATGGATGGCAAGGCTTGGAATCACGGCAATGGCCTGCTGAAAATTGATCAAGCCATTGCGAAGCTGACCATTTTGTAGACGATAGGTGACCTTCCCGGCAAGGCTCAGGTCGCGATCAAACCAAGGGTTCATTAGGACGCCGCCGTACACCTCGACACCGAGCTGCTGATAGTCTTGTTCGAGGGTCACCGGGTTGGGCTTGACTTTGAGGCAGGGGCTATCGGTATGGGCGCCGACCATCTTGAGCCCAGACTCCGTTAGCGTGCTGGGATCCCAGCAAAAGGCAATGATCGACGAATCGTTCCGGGTAACGTAGTACCGGCCGGCTTTAAGGGCCCAGACATCGGTTTCAGACAGCGCTTGAAACCCCGCGGCATCAAGTCTTGTCATAACCTGCTGCGTCGCATGGTACGGTGTTGGGGAATCTTGGATAAATTGAAGTAAACGCGGATTTAAAGAATCAGTCATGAGCGTCATGTGCGATTGAGGAGCGTCTATTGTAGCAGGCTCCATTCCCGTTCCTGAAGTCATGGGGCGCGTTCGGTGAGACATTGAATAGTCTTGACGTGCGTAATAAAATTATGGCGCGCCGATTTGTAACCAACTTGCGGGCGCGTAACAAGTACCGCTAAGGGGCACGGCCCGCGTACCTTTGCGGGTTTTCTATTTCTGGAGACCCATTATGGGATTTACCACACAGCTTTTGCATTCGGATCGCCGATTTGGCGTCGAACACGGTAATCTACTGAAGCCGATTCATCCGGGTGTAACCTATGGTTACGAAGACGCGCATGATTTGGCGCGAGTGTTCCAGGGTAAGCAAAAGGGTTATACCTACGGTCGACAGATTAATCCAACGGTCGAGGCGCTAGAGCAAAAAGTCACCCAAATGGAGAATGGCCGAGCGACGATTGCCTTTAGTACGGGTATGGCGGCAATTGGCACGACCCTGTTTGCACTTTTGCGATCGGGTGATCACGTTATCGCCTCAAAATACTTGTTTGGTAACACCGCGAGTTTGTTCGAATCGTTTGGCACCCATGGCATCGAGCTAACCTTTGTTGATGCAACCAGTGCTGATGCGGTTGCCGCGGCGGTTCAGCCCAATACCAAATTGGTCTTTGTCGAAACCATTGCGAATCCAAGAACGCAAGTTTCAGATCTGGTGGGGATCGGCGCTGTCTGCAAAGCGCAGGGATTAATTTATGTGGTTGATAATACCCTCACGACGCCCTATCTCTTTCAGCCGAAATCGGTGGATGCGTCTTTGGTCATTAACTCGCTCACCAAGTACATCGGTGGGCATGGCAATGCGCTCGGGGGCAGTGTGACGGAAATGGGCCTGTTCGATTGGACGACGTTTCCCAATATCTATGACGGCTATCGAGTTGGCGAGCCGTCCATGTGGGGCTTGAACCAAATCAAGAAAAAAGGGCTACGCGACTTTGGCGCAAGTTTGGCTGCGGACTCGGCACATCGGTTGTCGACTGGGGCCGATACGCTTGCGTTGCGTATGGCGCGGGCTTGCGATAATGCTGCCGCGCTCGCTGAGTTCTTTCAAGGTCATGATCTAATCGACGCGGTTTACTACCCTGGGTTGCCCGATCATCCGCAACATCAACGAACGGTTGATCTGTTCGGTCGCCCAGGCGCCATTTTGAGTATCGAGTTGCGACCGGAAATCGATTGTTTTAGGTTTCTGAATCAGTTGCAGACGGTGATTAAGGCCACCCATTTGGGCGATGTCAGAACCCTTGCCATACCGGTTGCCCATTCGATATTTTATGAAATTGGGCCTGCTCGTCGCGCGGAAATGGACATCAAGGACAATCTGATCCGGTTTTCTGTGGGCATTGAAGACATTGGCGACTTGCTTGATGACTTCGAGCAAGCACTGTCTTCGGTACGGTAATTGAATATTCTTAACTTGAGTAAAAAGGTGGCATTGTGCAGGCATTACTAGAAACCAACCTCCCCCTCCCCAACAAAAGAACCGGTAAAGTTCGAGACCTTTATGACGTGACCTTGCCAAATGGTGATGCGGGCCTTTTGATTATCGCCTCGGATCGCGTGAGTGTTTTTGACGTGGTGCTCGAAAACGGTATCCCCGGTAAGGGCGCGATGCTGACGAAGATTTCAAAGTTTTGGTTTGACTATTTTTCGGGACGTTACCGCCACCATTTGGTGAGCACCAATATTCGGGATATTAGCGGGTTGTCTGAACAGGATTACGCGGCGCTGGACGGCCGGATTATGATCTGCCGTAAGAACGAGGTGGTGCCGGTTGAGTGTATTGTTCGAGGGTATTTAACGGGCAGCGGCTATAAAGATTACCTCAGATCTGGTCACGTTTGTGGTATTGCGTTACCGGCCGGGATGGTCAACAGCGACCGGATTGAGTCACCCGTGTTCACGCCCAGCACCAAGGCAGAATCAGGGCATGATGAAAATATTAGCTTTGAAGAGAGTTGCGATATTGCTGGGAAGGACCTCATGTTGTCGATTCGGGACACCTCGATTGCAATTTATAATGAGGGTCGAGCCTACGCCGGTCAGCGAGGGATCTTAATCGCGGATACCAAATTTGAGTTCGGGCTCGAGCCGGGATCCAGTGAGCCTGTGCTGATCGATGAGGTTTTAACCCCAGACAGCTCACGGTTTTGGCCAGCTGATGCTTGGCGTCCAGGCGAAGAGCAGAATAGTTATGACAAACAATTCGTCAGAAACTATACGGAATCGTTGGTTGCCAAAGGGTTGTGGGATAAAGAAGCCCCGGGCCCGGCACTGCCAAATGAGGTGATCGAGCAGACGCTTGAGCGCTATGATCAGGCCTACCAAAAACTCCTGTCCTAGTGACAGGCATTTTTGGCGTTAGAAACCTCTGTTCAAAGCAGAAGCATTTAAATAGGCGCTTTTTGAATCCTGAAAGACGCCTATCTCAATAGCACACGCCGGTGCCACCAATGCCGCAATAGCCGTTCGGGACCTTCGCTAGATATTGCTGATGGTAGTGCTCGGCGTAATAAAAGTGTTGATCGACAGCAAGTTCCGTTGTGATTGCTGGGTAGTTCGCAGCGCTCAGCTTGGTCTGAAACGTCATCGCGGTTTGTTGTGCCTGATCAAGGTCGGACTCGTTTTGCAGGTAGAGACAGGATCGATATTGGGTGCCAAGATCATTCCCCTGCCGCATGCCCTGGGTTGGATCATGACTTTCCCAGAAGGTTGCTAGCAGTGTTTCTAAGGGCAATTGACTCGGGTCCCAAACCACTAAAACCACCTCGGTATGGCCGGTGCCGCCTGAGCAGACCTCTTCATAGGTAGGATTGGGCGTGTGCCCGCCGGCGTAACCCGCGGCCGTGGTGTAAACGCCTTCTAGTTGCCAAAATTTTCGCTCAGCGCCCCAAAAGCAGCCCATGCCTAACAAAATCTGGTTATAGCCTTCAGGGAAGGGGCCGATGAGAGGATTGCCGTTTACAAAGTGCTGACTCGGCACAGGCATGGGGTCACTGCGCCCGGGTAAGGCGGTCGCGGCGCTCGGTAGTGAAATGGCTTTAGAGAATAATCCCATCTTGTTGTACTCCTGATAACGTTGTTTGCGACGATGCGCTGAGTATAAGCGCTTTCGAATGATCTCGACAGCCTACGGAACCCGCCTAATGCTCGATTTGATGTAGACTTAATCGCTCGAGGTATCGCTAGAAAGAGGTACAAACCGTGACGCCTGATTTTGATACGGTTATTAATCGCCAAGGGACTTGGAGTTCCAAGTGGGATAAATATCGAGGGCAAGACGTGCTCCCGATGTGGGTTGCCGATATGGATTTTGCGGCCCCCGATGCGGTGACCCAAGCGCTTCGTGCCCGTCTCGAGCATCCAATCTATGGTTACACCATTGTGCCTGACTCCTTGATTGCGGTGATCCAGACCCGTCTCCGCAGGCGCTATGATTGGTCTGTTTCACCCAGCGACCTTGAGCTCGTGCCCGGTGTTGTCCCCGCCATTAATCAGATTATCCGCGGCGTCGTGCGTCCGGGTGGGGCGGTCGTGACGGCGGTTCCTGTTTACCAACCTTTTTTGCAGGCCGCCGAGTTCATGGGGCGGCAATTGTTTACCCTTGAGATGACTGAGGCGGAAGGTTGGGATTTCCCGGTTGCCGAGTTTCGAGCTCTGGCCAAAGAACGGCCCGAGATTGAATTATTATTGTTGTGCCATCCAATGAATCCCGTTGGGCGGGTCATCCCGCCGACGGTCTTGGCAGAGATTTTAGAGATCTGTTTGGCACATAACATTGTGATCTGTTCGGATGAGATTCACTGTGAGCTGTTGCTAGATGGACGAGTTCATACCCCCATGGCATCCCTAAGCCCGCTTGCAGCCAATCAAACGATTACCCTGCAAGCCGCCTCGAAAACATTTAACTTAGCGGGTCTCGGCTGTGCGGTGGCGATTGCGCAAAATCCTGCGCTGATGGCGCAATTTAAGGCGGGTGGCGCGGGGATTATGGCCCACGTCAATACCTTGGGTTATGTCGCAACCGAGGCCGCGTGGTCCGAGTGCGACGCCTGGCACGAATCCTTGCTGCGTTACTTAGCCGCTAATCGCGATCTGTTGATTCAGCAGGTCGCGGAAATGCCCGGGGTCAGCGTTGGGTTGACCGAGGCCACCTACCTCGGCTGGCTGAAGGTAACTGAGCTTGGTTTGACGGATCCAAAAGGCTTTTTTGAGTCAGCTGGGGTAGGCTTGTCAGATGGTGCGCAATTTAATGGAGACGGCTACATTCGGTTGAACTTCGGTTGTCCGCGCCGCGTACTGGAGATGGGACTGGCGCGGATGCGAAAGGCTTGCGATGCTCGGATGCGAGTGTGATCGGGATCTTGCGGGCTTGATTCGAAATGGGTGGGCGTGGGCGAGCTAAGCCGGCGCACCTGAAGCTATTTTATTGAGACTAGAAGCGTTGGGAGACGGGTTATGGGAGAATTTTGTCGGGTTGAAAAAGAAGGTCGATTAACGATCGTGACGATCGAGCGCCCTGATGTCATGAATGCGCTGCATCCGCCAGGCAATTTTGAACTTGCGGAAGCCTTTGATGACTTTGCTGCAGATCCAGAGCAATGGGTTGCGATTATTACGGGCGCAGGTGATCGGGCCTTCAGTGCCGGCAACGATCTAAAGTATCAGGCCTCGGGCGGTAAAATGGGTGGGCCAAAGTCTGGATTTGCGGGTTTAACCGCACGCTTTGATAATTCGAAACCGGTGATTGCGGCGGTTAACGGCTTGGCCATGGGCGGGGGATTTGAAATCGCATTGGCTTGTGATTTGATTATTGCGTCCGAAAACGCGATCTTTGCGTTACCGGAGCCCAGAGTGGGTTTGGCCGCATTAGCCGGGGGAATCCATCGGCTGCCGCGTGAAATTGGTATGAAACAAGCGATGGGCATGCTCTTAACCGGTCGCCGAGTGCCTGCTGCAGAAGGCCAGCAGCTGGGGTTTGTCAATGAAGTGGTGCCGAAAGGGCAAGCACTAACGGCTGCTAAGCAGTGGGCCGCGCAAATTTTGGAATGTGCACCGATTTCGGTTCGCGCCAGCAAGGAGGCCGCAATGCAAGGCCTGGCGGCGGAATCCCTCGAGGCCGCGATCAAAGGTCGGTATGATCAGATTGCGGCGCTCTATGCGAGCGAGGATTTTATTGAAGGGCCTCGGGCCTTTTCGGAAAAACGCCCGCCCAATTGGAAAGGCAAGTAGCGCTAGCAATCGCAATTCCAACAAGAGATAGGTCAACTGTGACAAAATGGGTCCGGCGGAGACTCGGGCTGCGGCGGAGGACCCAAATGAAGGATGGGTTTGCCCGTGTAGCCAGTTGCGGGGGTATTAGGATGGTGAATGCCACCTTGGGCATCGCCGCTGTGATGATCTTGGTCGGCGCGTATCGCCGGGTCATGGGTCATGAATCTATCCATCTGCGTTAGTTCAAGCCGGGGCTTTTTTGCGGCGGCTTTGATCTGGCGGGTGTTTGCTTTTCGAATGAATGGGGTAACAGAGGAGTCCCGGAATGGGCGACGCGTTAAAGATCGCGCTGGTAACAGTGTCAGATACTCGCACAGCAGAAAACGATACTTCCGGCGATTACCTGGCTGACGCCTTGAGCGGCGTAGGGCATGAGCTGGTTGATCGCGTCATTGTGATTGATGATTGTTATCTGTTGCGCGCGAGGGTTTCGAGTTATATCGCTGACCCAATGGTTCAGGTCGTGCTCATGACGGGCGGGACCGGTTTTACGGGTCGGGACTCGACGCCAGAAGCCATCGGCCCGCTGCTCGATACGCGTATCGATGGCTTTGGTGAGCTGTTTCGGCAGTTGTCTTTTGCTGAGATTGGCACCTCAACGGTCCAGTCCAGGGCCCTGGGCGGGCTTGCGAACAATACTTTGATCTTTTGCGTGCCGGGCTCAACCGGTGCGTGTAAAACCGCTTGGGACGGCATTCTGCTTTCCCAGTTAGACAGCACGCATCGACCTTGTAATTTTGCAGAGTTGATCCTGAGAGGCCATCACTGACATAGAGGCAAGTTGGCATGACGTTACTGTCAGTAGAAAATGCTCGCCAGCGGTTGTTGTCGCAGGCGGCGCCGGTTGTAGCTTGTGAAACCATCGCGCTGGACCAAGCGCTTGGCCGAATCCTAGGGGACGATGTCATTGCAACGCGGGCCGTGCCGCCGGCGGACAATAGCGCAATGGACGGTTTCGCGGTTCGCTCGAACGATGTTGTGGTTGGACAGCCGTTAGCGATTCATCAAATCATTCCGGCGGGAAGCCCTGGCCAGCCGCTCAACGCGGGCGGCGCTGCGAGAATCTTTACCGGTGGTGAAATGCCCATTGGGGCGGACGCGGTGCTAATCCAAGAGGATGCTGAATTCGATGCAGTGCGCCTGGTGCCAAAGGCGACGGTTGTTGTTGGTGAGAATGTCCGCCCAAAGGGGCAAGACATCGAGGAAGGCGCCCAAGTGCTGGCTCGCGGGCAACAACTGCGGCCCGCTGATCTAAGTCTTTTGGCCAGTATCGGAAAGGATAAAGCGCTGGTCTATCGAACGCTCACGGTTGCCATTTTATCAACCGGTGATGAGCTGGTTCAGCCGCCCAAAGCGCTGAAACCCGGTCAGATTTACAACTCTAATCGCTACGCGCTCGCTGCATTGCTGACGCAGATGGGGATTAGCGTTGTCGATATGGGCATTGTTTCAGATGACCTGGAGGAGACGCGTGTCGCGCTTACTCGGGCAGCCCAGCAAGCCGATGTCATCATCTGCTCGGGCGGTGTCTCGGTGGGTGATCGGGATTTTGTTAAAGAAGCGGTGACGCAATTGGGTGCCTTAGACGTCTGGAAACTGGCGATTAAACCCGGTAAACCAATGGCGTTTGGTCATGTACAGAACAAACCCTTTTTCGGTCTACCCGGCAACCCGGTTTCAACCTTTGTGACCTTTGAAGTGCTCGCGCGACCCTATCTTGCCTGCTTGCAAGGTCGGCTTGAGACAGAGTCGGTCACCTGGCCCGGCCAAGCGGCGTTCGAGTTCAAGGCCGGCGCGCGTCAGGAGTACCTTCGAGTGCGCGCAGTGCCCAATGGATCATCGGTGCAGTTGATCGCGTTTAAAGCGCAAGGCTCTGGGGTCATGTCGAGTCTTTCTTGGGCCAATGCCTTAGCGGTTGTTGCGCCAAACCAATGGGTCCAGGTGGGGGATACCTTGCCCTACCTTTTGATGAACGGGCTATAACCGGAGCGGTGGCATGGGATTATTAATCATCAGTATTGTGTTTGGCGGCCTGCTGGGGTGTTTGATTTGGTTGGGCGTTGGTGACCGGCTTCCAATTCAAAGACCAGAAAAGTGGCCTACTGTCACGAACCTGCTGATCTACACTGGGGCTTCGATGTTCGTTATTTACATGGGCATCTTTTTTTGGGTTTGATGAAATGAAACTTCCAGTTGATATCGATACGGTCAAAGGCTTTATGGATCCTGATGAGGGCCAAGCCCTGTATGAATCCGCGTGCTCGGTTGCGGCACTGGGGCCGTGCCTAGAAATTGGCAGTTATTGTGGCAAATCGACTGTTTATTTGGGCGCTGCCTGTCAGGAAGGTCAAAACAGTTTGTTCGCGATTGATCATCATCGCGGCTCCGAAGAGCATCAAGTGGGTGAGGCCTATCATGATGCCGAACTCTATGACGCGAAAACCGGGTTGTTTGATTCTTTTCCAGTGTTTCGATCGAATATATTGGCAGCTCAGTTAGAGGATACGGTGATTCCCATTGTTGCGGCCTCACGGGTGGCGGGCCGGAATTGGCAGACGCCATTGGGGCTTTTGTTCATCGATGGCGGTCATAGTAGCCAGGCCGCCACAATCGACTATGAGGTCTGGTCGCCGTGGGTTGTCCCGGGCGGTCTGTTGTTGATCCACGACATTTTTCCAGACCCCAAAGATGGTGGTAGACCGCCATTTGAAATCTACCAAATGGCCTTGGCATCTGGAAAGTTCGAATTGATAAGAATGGTGAAGACGCTGGGCATTCTGAGGCGGCGCATGCATCAGTAGCGCGCCAAATCGGCTGCAGACGGATTGTGATGCGCCCATGTTGTCGCGGCCCTTGGCGCACGCGGGCCATTTTATTCGGCGCAATGGGTAGCCTGCGCCCTACTGACTGAGGTTGGGCTGGCGGCATCGCAAGGCGTTGACGTTAGGGCTGAAGGCGGGCCGTTTGTCTTAAGGCCTTAAGCGCTTTAAGGCTGTAAAAACAATCGATGGCCGGCGGTGCGTTTTGACAAAACATCGGCTGCCAGCAACACCGCCCCGGCCGTCCAAGTGGTCCGTTCTTCGGGCCAAATGGCTTGATCCGGGAACACATAGCCCGTCCAATAGGCGCCGACGTCATCTCGGAACTGATGAATCCAGCTAAACACGGTAGCCCCTCGAGCGGTATCGCCCGCAACCGCCAATGCCATGACCAGCTCGCAAGTCTCGGCCACCGTCACCCAAGGCTGATCATTCACACAACGGCAACCCAGTTGGTCGACGACAAATTCATCCCAGCGCTGATCAATATGTGCAAGCGCCGCCGGGCCAGTTAAAACGCCGGTTAGAACGGGGTAGAACCAATCCATGGAATACCGCGCTTTACTGTCCCAGGTTCGATCAAACGCGTCAGGGTGAGCGGTCAGCGCCGTTTTTAGTTTTTGTCGCGTTTGTTTGAGCATCGCGCTCGGTGCTTGGAGGGTATCGGCAATTGCAATGGCGCATCCAAGACTGTGGAAGATCGAGCTACATCCGGTGACGAGCGCATCTTCTTGAACGCCAGTTTCTGAATCAATGGCCCAATAGATTTCGCCATAGGTGCCTTGCAGGCTAACCACCAATTGCATTGCCCTGGACACCATAGGCCAATAGGTTGCGAGGACAGTTTTGTCATCGGTTACCAGATAAAGGTGCCAGATGCCGGTTGCGATGTAGGCGACGAAATTTGATTCAATGCGACTGGTGTCCTTGGGTTTGCCCTGCTCGTAACTAACGAACCAACCGCCATTGGCAAGCTGTTGTTCGGCAAGAAAATTGTAAGCGTTTTTTGCCGCATCAATTTGACCGCGGGTTGCCAAACCCATTGCCGCTTCGATGTGATCCCAAGGGTCTGCGCTGCCATCAATAAACCAGGCTATGCTGCCATCAAGGCTTTGAACTGAAGCGATGTAGGCTGCGGTTTCATCGAGCATTTTGGAAGGCGTTAGATCATTTTTTAAAGGCGCTTGGTTCATTTTTAACGCTCTGGCTCGGGGCTGTGTGACGCTGTGGCAACGTAGTACATGACAATCGATTTGCCCAAGATTGGGTTTAAAATTCGTTCAAGGGTACGCGAGATCCAAGGCTTTTTCATAAGATCCCAAACTAAAAAGCGATGGTAGGTTGTGACCACAGGGTGTTGTGGGTCCGCGCGCCATAACAGACATTTAAGCCACCAGTAGGGGACATGTAGGGCGTGGGCTCTATGGGATCGATAGCGTTTGAATCCTAATTGCTCGATGTTTCGATGCAAGGTGCTTGCTGAAAAAATTCTGATGTGACCGCCTTCCATCGCGTGGTAAGCATCGCTCAGTTTCCAGCAAACCCACTCAGGAAATGCGGCCGGTACGCTCACAGCAAACACACCACCAGGCTGGATCACTCTCTTAATTTCCCGCAAGAACGCTTGGTAGTCATGTATGTGTTCGAGCACTTCAGAGCAGACGACTTTGTTAAATTGTTGGTCTTTGAACGGCAGTTGATTGCCAGAGCCTTGCGTGAAGCACACTCTGGGTGATTCAGCGCCGCTCAGATCTTGAAAGTCCGACAGTCTTTCGGTCGCGGTCTTTAAGTCTGCATGGGATAAATCGAGACCCACGGCAGTGATTTGCTGACTGAGACCAAAGGAAATCGTGTGGCGACCCTCACCGCTGCCTAGGTCCAGCAAAAGATCCCCAGGGGTTAGATCGAGTAAGGCGGCATTAATGGTTTCAAGTGACATGGGTTGATCCGTTGACGGTTTGATACAGGGCTAGAAATTCTGCCGCGGCTCGTGACCATTGAAACTGCTGCTCAATGCGCTTGCGGCCGATGCTTGCGAGTCGTTCGAGTTCATCTGGGCGGTTTAAAAGATCAAGGATTGCCGCAGCAAGACCCTGACTGTCCTTTGGTTCAACTAAAACCCCGCAATCGCCAACAACTTCAGGGAGCGCGCCACCCCGGGTTGAAATAACCGGTACGCCGCAGGCCATCGCTTCGCCTGCGGGGAAGCCAAATCCCTCGTAAACCGACGGTACAATGGCGATCGTTGCGCGCGCATAAAGGGCAACCATTGCTTCATCGGAAATGTCGACGTGGAATTCGATCCGATTGCGAAGATTCAAGGCGTCGATGAGGGCTTCGGTTTCTCCGCCTGGTTTCAGTTTTCCAAGTAAACAAAGAGTGATATCGGGAACAACCGTCGCGACTTCAGCGAGCGCCTTGAGCAGGTACTGCACGCCTTTGAGCGGCGCATCCGCGCTGGCTGTTGTCATCAGCCGATGGGGTGCTCGGATGATCTCAGGCATGGGTCTGAATCGGTTGAGATCGATGCCATTGTGCACGACATGAATGCGTTGGGCGTCCACCTTAAAGGCACTGGCAATATCCTGTCTGGCCGCATCTGACACGCTAACCAGATGCGTTAGCTTGCGAATCACTTTGGTCTGCATTGAAAGGAATGAATGCCAGCGTTTAATGAGTAATCGCATCCCCCAATCGGTGGTTTCGGAGAGTGCAATCTCTAAGTCTCGGGTGATGGGGTGATGGACCGTTGTGATGACCGGGTAGCCTTTTTCTTGAAGTGCGAGAACGCCGTAACACAAGCTCTGGTTGTCATGAATGATATCGTATTGAGGCTGATGGTGATCAAAATAGCGAATGAGCCTGCGGCCGAAGGTATAAGGTTCAGGAAAGCCCCCGAAGACGGTATCTACATATTCGATTAAATCGGTTATCGATCCTAAGTAGCCCCACTTAAAAGCGCGGATATGGTCCGGGGTGGCATAGAGGTCAAGACTTGGGAGCTTGATCAGGTTAATGCGAGGGTCCAGATCAGGGTAGGGCGGTCCCGAAATGACGTCGACGTCGTGACCGGCGTCGATGAGCGCAAGTCCGAGATGGCGAAGATAGATCCCCTGGCCGCCGCTGTAAGGATTGCTGCGATAACCCAGCAGACAAATTTTCATGTTTCGCGCGATCCCGCTTGGACGCAGTGTCTGTCGTTATTTGAGTCTATCAAAGACTAATCAGTGCAATAACGGTCCACACAGCGTTAAGAATTTCCGCGCAATAGTATAAATTTTGGACCCAAAATGCGACCAACAGTCGGCATAGGATGGGTGTATTGAGGAAATCGAGGCAGGTAATTGAATTTTCTTCTTGATCTAGTAGTATTTACATGAACTTTAATCATCTGCAAAACATGCTTGAACTGAGACATTTAAAAACGTTAATGGCGCTCCGGGAAACGGGTAGCTTGGTTGAGGCCGCGGAGGTCCTGCACTTAACGCAATCAGCCTTATCACACCAAATTAAGGATCTTGAAGATCGATTAAATTGTACGCTGTTTGTTCGTAAAACTAAGCCGCCTCGGTTCACGAGTGCCGGTCGCCGGTTACTGGCGCTCGCGGATCTGGTCGCGCCCGAATTTAAAGCGGCTGAACGAGACATCGCAAGATTAACACTGGGCGAGACCGGTCGGCTGCATATTTGTATTGAGTGCCATTCTTGCTTTCAGTGGCTGGTGCCCTGTATCGAAGCCTATCGTCTAAATTGGCCTGAAGTGGAATTGGATTTGATCGGCGGATTTAGTTTTACGCCGCTGCCGGCTTTGGCGCGGGGGGATCTTGACCTCGTGATCACCTCGGACCCGATTGACCTACCCGATATTCATTACGAGCCTCTGTTCGAATACGAAGCAATGCTGGCTGTGTCGAATCGCCACGCATTGAGCCAGAAGCCCTTTATCGATCCATCGGATTTGGCGGATCAAACCTTGATCACCTATCCCGTTGATCGAGACCGGTTGGATGTTTTTACCCAGTTTCTAGACCCGGCCGGGGTCGACCCAGCTTCAATTCGAAATGCCGAACTCACGCCAATGATGGTGCAATTGGTCGCAAGCGGTCGAGGTGTTGCCTGTCTGCCCAATTGGGCTTTGACCGAGTACTTGGCAAACGAGTTACTCACCGCGAAACGATTGTCGGAAAACGGCCTTTGGGGACGACTTTACGCCGCCGTCCGTCGCGAGCAACTCGAGGATCCTTTTATGCAAGAGTTCTTGAGTACTGCGATATCAACTTGCTTCAATCATCTGGCTGGCATCAAAAGAATTGAGGCCCTTTAAGGCAGTCGGCGCTGCGCTGAGCGACCTGATGTTTAGAATGCTCGCTGGGATTCACTGAATCACGACACAGTGTGACGAGGGGCATTGCACGGGGCGCGCGTCGGTTTATCGCCGCAATAGCATGGTGTCTGCGAAACCCCGGACATTAAAAAGCCCCAAAATGCCAAGGCACTTTGGGGCTCTGTCTTAACGTTTGGGAGCGGACTCCGAGTTAATTTAACTCGGAGGCGCCCCTCATAGACTGACTATTGATGGGATCACCTCCTTTGCGGTCAGGGGATTAAAAGGCGCGCTGGAGGTTCCCCCTGGTTAGAACGTCTGCGCTTTAAACTCGGGTAAAAATGTAAGTCCAATCAAGCCCGGAGTCAAAGGATTTTGTCATTTTTGCGTCTTACGGGACGAGCGCCGTCGCAATCCAGCCGTTTTCGGATCGCTCAAACAAAGTGCGCTCGTGGGGTAAATCGTTTTGAGACAGGTCCAGGCGTTCAATTTGATCAAGCTGAACAGACAGTCCAATGGCGGCGCTGCTCGGTTTTAAGTCCTCCGGCGCAACGCGTTGTGACAAAGCCTCAAATTGCTCGAGCAGTCCAGCTCGGGAGGTCATAGGACTGCTTTGCGGGGCCGTCCTGTCATAAAAATAGTCCAAAAGCTTCGCGCGCAGGGGGCGTTTCTGCCAATTGTCTTGGATCGCGTCGCTGGCCAAGGCTTCTGCGATTCCGCTCAAGCGATATTGGATTTGGAGGCTGGGATACCAAAGCAGTGCCTGGCAGCGCGGTTGCTTTACGAGCTGTTGCCATTTCGGGCTGCTGGTATTAATGAATAGGGTGATGGTTGTCTCGGCAATTTGACGTAAAACCAGCGTCCGCACCTGGGGTGAGCCGGTGGCATCCACCGTCGAGAAAAAACAGACGTTGGCGTTTGGATCTTGTTGCCCATTGGCGGCCATCTGGTCAGATTGCAGCTGCTCGATAATGTGCATCAGGCCTCTGATCCCAAATCGAAGTCGCCGGATGCGATTTCTACCTCGCTCATCATTAACGTGAGTCGAACCGATTGATCTTTGCGCTCGAAGGTTCCGCTAATTTGCTCATGCCATTCATAGTCTGTTTGAACGACGCTCTGTAGTTTGAGTCGGGTCAAGCTTCGGCCTTCGTCTCGAACCAGGCCATTGATGATGAGCTGGGCATGACCATCAGCTCGATAGATGAGGGCAAGTTTTGCGCCGCGATGCTCGCTCTGCAAGGTTGTTGGTGCCAAGCGCTTTTCTCCATTGAATTGCCATTTGTCTTGATGATTGCAACGCACAAATCCGTTATCATGCGCGCCAAGTGCATGAATATACAGGGTGAGCAGGATGAGTCAAATTGGGCAAGCCAAAGCAAATGCTTCTGAAATCTTAGCCGGTTTGCGGAAGTTAGGACCCAATCGAGTGGTTGCGCTGTCGACCCATAAAAGCAAAGAGTTGTTGGCTGAACTCGAGGCGAAAGCGGAAGCGCTGGTCGAGCAACTGGCGTCAGAGAGCTAGTCGCGAGCGTTCGGAGCCTGCAACGCGAGTGATCCGGGTGCCAAATTGATTGATCTGGATTGACCAATAATCGGGGTGTTGAAGCCGAAAGGAAATCAGTCTTCATGGAATGCAAACGCGTGTCGGGTGCCCTGGGCGGGCTGATTACAGGAGTTGATCTCACGGCGCCACTATCGGCGGCAGTATTGGGTGATCTCAAGCAAGCGCTTTTAGAGCACCAAGTCCTATTCTTCCGAAACCAAGCATTGTCGCCTGAGCAGCATATGGCGCTCGCGACGGCTTTTGGGGAGCCGCAGTACCATGAGGCTTACCCGCATGCAGCGGGGTTCCCTGCGATCACAATCCTTGAAAATGATCGAGATAATCCTTCAAAAATTGAAGTGTGGCATACCGATATGACGTTTCGGGCTTGCCCGCCCTTGGGTTCTATTCTGCACGGCCAGTCGATCCCCGAACGGGGCGGCGATACCCTGTTCGCGAGTCTATCGGCGGCTTACGAGAGTTTGTCTCAGATCATGAAAGACCTGCTCGAGAATTTGGTTGCGATTCATGATTTCAGTTTTGGGTTTAAAGAGTCTTTGGCAGAGCCTGGCGGGCGGGATCGACTCGCACAGATGGTGATCGATAATCCGCCGGTTGAGCATCCCGTTGTGATAACCCACCCTGAAAGTGGTGCGCGCGGAATATACGTTAATCCGCTTTTTACGGCTCGGATCAAGGGGCTCCAAAAAACGGAAAGCGACGCGTTACTTAACTTTTTGTTTGCCCATATGATTTTGCCGGAGCATACCTGCCGGTTTACCTGGGAAAAAGACTCGATCGCTTTTTGGGACAATCGAATTACCCAGCACAAACCCGTCAATGATTATTGGCCACAGTCACGAAAAATGCAGCGGATTACCGTTGATCAGGGCCTTCGGCCGAGCCAGCGGTAAGCGTTAAAAGCGTCTCGATCGTAGACAAGGGCTGATCGATCATTAAGTGATGACCGGCGTCGTCGATGATCTTGACGTCATGGTTTGCAAGCTGTTTTGTTGCGGTCGATAAATTGCGCTCCCCAACCGGGGTTTCGGGGTCAAAAAACACACTCTTGCGGCCGATCACCAAGCTGGTTTTGGTTTGCAGACTCGCCATCATCTCGGATCCGGTGGGTAAGTCTGACGCCGGCATCATCTTGTTAAAGACTCCGCGATCAAATTTGAATACAAAACCCGCCTCAGATTCCCGAAAAGAATGGTGGGCGATGTGGGTGAGAATATGAGGGTGCGTCAAAGGCTGTCGAGGCGTTAGTCTAAAGCGTTTCATCGCAATGAGCCGTGTTGGATACACCCGTTCTGGGCGCTGGGTTTGCCGCGTTGGTTTTGTCGGCCCTTTGACCTCTTTCGAGTTGCGCGGCCCGGCGGGCTGCCTGGACGGGATCACCGAATCCATCAAGATCAGCTGTTGTGCCCAATGGGGGTTTAGATAACAGGCAACCCGAGCAAGGGTGCCGCCAAAACTGTGGGCGATGATGATCGGCGACGCATAACCTGCATGGTGTGTGACGGCCATCATTTCTTCGGCAAATAAGCGAGATGAGTAGGTTGTTCTGTGCGCGCTATCGCCAGCGCCAGACAGGTCAATCGCGGAGACATCGAATTGATGATGCAATGATGGGCCAATATGGTCCCACCAGCGAGCGTGCGCGGCGTGACCATGAACCAGTAAGACGCCAGGCGCATGGGGCTTTGGCCAGCGCCGATACTGAATTCGAACGTCCTTGACCATCACCGAATACGCTTCGGGTGGATGGCTGAGTGCCTGTGTAAATTGTTCTGGTGTCATAGATGGCAGCGTCATCGCGTTGCGTTAGTATAGAGCATTCTTATGGGCAAAAAGGGGCAACGCGATTAAGAATCCTTGGACAAATCAAACCGCGCTGATTGCCATTGTTGTGGCATTTCTGGTGGGTCTTGTCGGCGCCCTGAGTCTTCGCTCAACAGGGCCCTTACAGAACACCATCACCGCCTCAGAGGCCCCGCAGATTAAGTGGCGCACGCCGGTGGCGTTCGGCACCCACTTGCCCGCATTGGGCGACAATATCCTATATGTTTCAGAGCAACTGAGTCGGGCCTCAGGCGGGCGGGTACTGTTGGATATCTATGAGCCGGGCATGCTGGTCCCAGCCTTTAGTATCACTGAGAGCGTGAAGGCGGGGAAGTTAGAAGCGGGTTACACCTGGCTTGGCTATGATCAGGGCAGGATCCCCGCGACGCCGCTCATATCAGCCGTACCCTTCGGACTTGAACCTTGGGAATACACCGCTTGGTATTACGAGGCAGGGGGTAAGGCCTTGGCCGAAGCGCTCTATGCGCCCCACAATATTCATCCAATTCTGTGCGGCATCATTGGCCCAGAAACCGCCGGCTGGTTTCGATTTCCCATTACCGACCTCACCCAATTTGAAGGTCTGAAAATACGATTCGCCGGGCTCGGTGGGCGCGTTTTGCAAGCACTGGGTGCGTCCGTGACCTTAATACCCGGCGGGGAAATCTATCAAGCGCTTGAAAAAGGGGCGATCGATGCGACCGAGTACTCCTTACCCGTTGTGGATGCGATGCTGGGGTTCGATCAAGTTGCGAAGTTCAATTACTTTCCGGGCTGGCATCAAACCTTTACCGCGGCGCATCTCGTGGTCAATCAAGCCCGTTGGGATGCGCTCAGTACGGGTGATCAGAGCCTCATCGAGATGGCTTGTACGGCCGGCGTCATTCGAAACCTGGCGAAGGGTGAGGCCTTGCAAGGCGCTGTGATCGAAAGCTTCGAGGCAAAAGGCGTGACCCCCATTCGGTTTGATCGAACGGTTTTAAAGTCGCTTCAGGCCGTCACTGAGTCCGTGCTTCAGGTTGAAGCTGAGAAAGATCCGCAATTCGCGGAGATTTTGGCATCCCAAAGAAAATTTATGCGCAGCTATAAGAAGTGGAAAGCCTTAGCGTACTTGCCTCGGGATTTTGATGAGATGGCCGAGGAATGAGCGATCAGTTGTTGCCGGTGACGAGCCTATCTCAATTGATTGATGGCGTGGTGATCAAGCTCGGCTCAGCGTTAGGATGGATTTGGCTACTGCTGATCGGTGTCATTGTTGTGAACGTTATTTCTCGCTACCTCTTCTCTGAAGGCTTTATTGAACTGGAAGAATTGCAATGGCACTTGTATGCCACCGGCTTTCTTCTAGGGCTATCCTACGCCTTAGTACAAGATGCCCATGTTCGAGTGGATGTCTTTCGGTCCAGATGGTCCGAGCAGACCCGAGCTTGGGTCGAAGGCTACGGGCTATTGCTGCTGCTTTTACCCTTTGTGATGTTGGTCCTGATCGCGGCTGGCCCGTTCGTGCTGTACGCGTTTGAAACGTCGGAAGTCTCGCAGGCGCCGGGCGGT
Organism: Pseudomonadales bacterium; assembly: GCA_017854255.1. Classification (GTDB taxonomy): domain Bacteria; phylum Pseudomonadota; class Gammaproteobacteria; order Pseudomonadales; family Azotimanducaceae; genus UBA9926. The sequence continues at coordinate 42,281 of JAFMIA010000009.1, read as the reverse complement.
TTGCCTTTTCGTTGGGTGATTAAAGCGATGCTTCCAATCGGGTTTGTTTTACTGTTGCTGGCAACGCTGTCCCGTCTGTCTCGGGTGTTGTGCCTGTTGTTCGGCTGGCCAAAGCCGAGGGCTGCGCAATGACCGATGGCGATTGGCTCAGTCTGTGGATGTTCGTCAGTTTTATCCTCTTAATTTTTTCTGGTTTTCCTGTGGCCTGGGTCCTTGGGGGACTCGCCGTGATCTTTACCGCTGTGGGGATGATCGCCGGCATTGATTTTGGTTGGGATATCGCAATCAGCTGGGATTATTCAGGGCTTGTGGTGGATCGCATTTGGGACGTGATGAACAACTGGGTCTTGGTGGCGTTACCGATGTTTATTTTTATGGGGGTGATGCTTGAAAAGTCTGGATTGGCGGAGCGATTGTTACGAAATCTATCAACGTTATTAAATGCGGTTCCCGGGGGCATGGCATTGTCAGTTGTTGGAATTGGCGTCTTGTTATCGGCATCGACGGGCATCATCGGTGCTTCTGTCGTGCTGCTGGGGCTCTTGGCGATGCCGCCGATGCTGGCGCGCGGTTATCAGGCTGAATTAGCGGCTGGTACCATAGCGGCGGTCGGGTCTTTAGGCATATTGGTGCCGCCTTCAATCATGCTGGTTATGATGGCGGATCGCTTGGCGTTGCCTGTCGGACCGTTGTTTTTGGGCGCGCTGATCCCGGGGTTGATGTTGGCTGGTTTGTACGCGGTCTACATCGTGATGGTTGCGATTTTGAAACCAAAGCTTGCGCCGAGGGTTCTAAATCCCGAGCCCTTAACCCTTGGCGTGTTAATGGCGGTTGTTCAGGCCATGTTGCCGCCCCTGATGCTTATTTTTGCGGTGTTGGGATCCATCTTTACTGGGATCGCAACGCCGACCGAAGCGGCAGGTGTTGGTGCCGCCGGCGCTCTGATCTTAACGGCGTGGTATGCCAATTTGACGCCCCAGGTCTTGAGGCAGGCCTTGCTTGAAACCACCAAAACAACCAGTTATATCTTTGCAATATTCTTGGGGGCCACAGCATTTTCGTTGGTGCTGCGCGGGCTTGGGGGTGATCATTTGATCGAGAAAGGCCTTTTGGGTTTGCCCTTTGGGCCGGATGGGATATTGATCACCATCTTGCTGGTGGTTTTTTTATTGGGATTTGTCCTGGATTGGATTGAGATCACCTTGATTGTGCTGCCACTGGTTGCCCCGGTGGTGACGGGGCTCGGGTTTGATTTGATTTGGTTTACCGTTTTGTTTGCGGTCTGCTTGCAAACCGCATTCCTGACACCGCCCGTTGGTTTTGCGATTTTTTATCTCAAAGGGGTGGTGCCAGATGCGGTGACGGTGCCTGTCATTTATCGCGGTGTCGTCCCGTTTATTGCGCTACAACTTCTTGGGTTGGTGCTCATTTATTGTTTTTCCGATTTGGTGCTGTACCTTCCCAGTCGTCTGCAATAGATCGGTTGAGGCGCCTTTGCGGTTGCCCGGATGCACCCAGGCATTGAGGGGGGCAGCGCGCCCCCGCGCCCTGCCGAAAGCGGGCATCGGCTAACAGACTCAACAGTTCCGGTCGGATCCGATTTAGAATCAGGGGCAAAGTCCACACGGACACCTGGCGAATGTCTCGCGGCATAAGGCGCGAGCAAACTAGAAGGCGCGGCCCTCGGCGCCATGCCGCGGCCTCGCCCCAATTAAGGGCAACCGCCCCAGCTTCGTGCATGAATTCCGCAGTATCAAAAGCTGATCCGACCCGCACGGAACCCCTAACCCTATGAATTGAACCCTGATGCCTATTTTTGTCGGGATTTTGATCTTGGCACCATCTTTGCTTTTACTGAGGTAGGACAAAACCAGTCCAGGGAATGAGCCGACTAAGCTCGCAGGAGTTAGGTCAGCACATATTCAGGAGCGAAAAGCGTCACGACGTTATCCGAGGAGGAAAATTGTGGAAGAGTCATTAATACAACTTAGTTATTCGGTAGATACGCTCTACTTTTTAGTGATGGGGGCATTGGTCATGTTTATGGCGCCCGGATTCGCCATGCTCGAAGCCGGAATGGTTCGAGCTAAAAATACCAGTGAAATTTTAACCAAGAATGTGGCGTTGTTTGCGATCGCGTCCCTGATGTATCTGATTGTGGGCTATAGCATTATGTATAGCGACGGTTCCGGATGGATTCCAGGGATCGGCACCTACCTGGGTGGTGGTGATAACTCAGTGAGTGAGGTTTTAGCGTCCGATGGCGATATCTACTACTCCGGGGCATCAGACTTCTTTTTCCAGGTTGTGTTTGTCGCCACCGCGATGTCGATCATCTCAGGCGCGGTTGCAGAGCGAATGAAGCTATTCGCGTTCCTGGCTTTCGCAGTTGTGATGACTGGTTTTATTTATCCGGTGCAAGGTTTCTGGAAATGGGGCGGCGGTGCTTTAGATGAAGCAGGCTTTCTAGATTTCGCAGGTTCTGGCGTGGTGCATATGTGTGGCGCTGCCGCGGCACTCGCTGGCGTTATCTTGCTCGGCGCAAGAAAAGGCAAGTACGGTCCCAATGGACAAGTGAATCCCCTGCCAGGCGCAAACATGCCGCTCGCAACGCTGGGCATGTTCATACTCTGGTTTGGTTGGTTTGGGTTCAATGGTGGCTCAGAATTAGTCATCAGCAATATTGAGGAAGCCAATGCGGTTGCACTGATCTTCGTCAACACCAATACCGCGGCTGCGGCTGGCCTGATTGGCGCGCTTCTAACGGCTAAAGTGCTATTTGGCAAAGCGGATCTTACCATGGCGCTAAATGGTGCTTTGGCCGGATTGGTTTCGATTACAGCCGAACCTTTGACGCCGATGCCTGGCGAAGCAGCACTCATTGGCCTGGCGGGCGGGATCTTAGTGGTCGGCTCGATCGTTTTGCTCGACAAGCTTCGAATCGATGATCCGGTCGGCGCGATTTCGGTTCACGGTACCTGCGGAATATGGGGCTTGCTGGCAGTGTGTTTCACAAATTCGGATGCCACGCTTTCGGCGCAGTTGATGGGTATTAGCGCAATCTTCCTCTGGACCTTTGTGGTCGGCGGCATCGCTTGGATGGTTATTAAGTTGGTAATGGGACTTAGAATTTCTGAAGAAGAAGAGATTGCAGGCTCTGACATCTCGGAGATTGGCATCGAAGCTTACCCCGAATTCACTCGTTAATCAGTTTGGTGGGGGGTGCCAGGGACGGCGCCTTCTGCCTTTATTTCCCCCCCCGAGTCTCACAAAAGACTCTTTAGGCGCTCACAGTGTGAGCGCCTTTTTTTATGGTGAATAGGCCCCGGGAAAGGGTTCTAACGGTTCAGCTGGGACCTTGGCCATGAAGCGTTCTTCTTTAAAAAGATTAAAGCCATGTTTTGTATAGTTTGGAAGTGCATTGGGATGGTCGAGTGAACAGGTATGGAGCCAAACGCGGCGCTGACTGGGCTTAAACGCTTGATGAATTGCATCTTGTAGCAGATCGCTGCCGAGGCCCCTGCCAACCCAATTAGGCATAAGCCCAAACAAACAAATTTCAGAGGCGCTGTCATGGCCGTGCTTGATCTCAAAATAACCGATCGGATTGCCCGAAACATAAGCAACCCAAAACGCAACGTTGGGTTGGTTAACGTGATGCTGCCACTCAGACAAGGACCAACCGATTTTTTCATACCAAAGCCAAGGCGCACCCACCGTTGCATAGAGGTATCGACAAAAACCGGGATCTGGGTCGACAAGGTTCACAAGCTCGTAGGCGTGAGGCGGCGGGGGTGCTGGCAAGGGCGTTAATCGCTCTAGGTGCCAAACGGTGATGTCCTTTAGTTCCCAATGCATCGTACTTAGGCGTTAATGGCCCACCCTCCCGAGAATGGAAAGATTTGGCCTACAAAGAAATCACTGTTGTTTGAGGCCAGAAAGAGTGCGAATTCTGCTTGTTCCTCAGGCCGAGCAACCCGCCGAATCGGAACGTTGCGCGCGAGGTGCTTTTGAAACCGCTCACTCTGAACCAGTTCATCCGGGTAGTAAACGGGGTTGCTCACATAGTTTTGGGCAATGGCATTGATCTGTACGTTCTTGGCCGCAAATTCGAGACCGACGGCTTTGATAAACGCATTTTGAGCACCCCGAGCCGCGCAATAGGCGGCGGATCCCGGCAAACCTTTTAAGGGTGCGGCGCTGGTGATCGCAATAATTTTTCCGTGACCTTGATCGGCCATTCGTGGGGCAAAGTGTCTCACCAAGGCCATCAGTGGATGCACCATCGTGTCAAACAGCTTCTCCCAGCTTTCATCCGCTAAGGTTTCAATGGGACCGTTACAGGGATCATGGGCGAGGTTGGCAATGACAACATCGAAGTCTGGTAAATCCTGAACATACCTTGCGAACTGGTTACCGAACGGAACCAATCCAGGGCGCGCCGTGACGTGTGCCGCTTCTGCGGCAAACAAGTCTGCAATCGCTGGCCCCATGTAATCGTCAGACTGGGTGATTAAAACCTTTTTGTGTTCGAGTCGGGTCATGAATCTTGATTCCCTAAGCTTTGCTGGAGGGTCTGAGTCGGGCCCTATCAATGCCCACTCAATTAATGGTGACGGCGTTCTCTAAGAGATGCTCCAGAGGCACAATTTTAAGCGCTTCTTGGTGCGTACTGGTGAGAATGACTTTTGGGGCAATGCCCGCCTCATAGGCTTCGAGCCATCGTCCCGCACACAAGCACCAACTGTCGCCGGGTTTGAGGCCATCAAAGCCAAATTCAGGATGGGGCGTCATGAGGTCGTTGCCCCTTGCTTTCGAAAACAATAAAAACGCCTCGCTAATTTCGACACAAACCGTGTGTGAGCCTGCATCTTCCGCGCAGGTATTACACAGGCCATCGCGAAGGAATCCGGTTAATGGCTTATTGCTGCAAGGTGACAGTTCACTGCCGAGAACGTTAATAGAAGGCGCAAGGACAAGGGGGTTATTCATTGGGTTTTTGCTCAAATTCAGGAATGGGGTCTGCTCGGTCTGTTAACGGATTGGCGCCGGTTAGGTATTTACGCTGAACCGCTGTTCGGTCACCGTGAACTCTAAACTGGCGGAGGTCCAAGTCAGGATAATCACAAATATCGATGGCGCATCGAGTGCCGCCCATAAGGTAAATAAGATCTTCAGGGTTTGGATTGTATAAACTATGGGCTTCAGAGCGCGTATTAAAGCCCATAAAATCCCCTGGCGCGACGTCATGTTGATGCTCACCAATTCGGGCAAGGCCGCAACCAGACAAAATATAGATGAATTCTTCATCTTCATGATGACGGTGATATTCCGTTGAGAAATGCCCTTGGGTCAAGGTCACGAGGTGAACGCCTAAGGTCTCAAGGCCAGTAAGGTTTGATAAAGACCGTGTGAGGCGGATGGCATTGGCATTATGCTGGTGCACGTGTCGGACAGGTTCTAAGGCGTCGATATCCGATCGACGTAGTAGGGCGTCGACCGGACGCGCTTTTGGTTGGGCCATGGCTAGCCTCTTCTTCGGGGTGGTTTCCGGGTATCTTTGTCTTTCGGAATGAGATCGTTATTCACCCGCCGCGCCCGAACGGGCGAGCCAAGTTGAATCAAGAGGTCATCCGGCGGATAGGTGAAGCTCAATGACTCGCCAAGAAGCGCTTCGATGCTCGGCATCATGAAGGCATCGCTTTCACAGACCAAGCTGATCGAGATGCCTTTGGCGCCGGCGCGGCCGGTTCGGCCAATCCGATGCACGTAATCTTCCGGGTCTTCTGGCAAATTATAATTGACGACGTGGCTGATGTTGTCGACGTGAATGCCACGCCCAGCAACATCGGTGGCCACCATAACTTGAATATCGCCATCCTTAAACTCGTCTAGCGTCTTGATGCGCTTGCGTTGCGCGACTTCGCCGGTGAGCAATCCTGTTTTGAACCCTTGTCGATAGAGCTTTTCCTCAAGTCGCCGGGTTTCGTCTCGGCGATTCACAAACACGATCACTTTACTTTCGGTTTGTTGGGCAATGAGGTTACACAAGACTGTGAATTTTTCTGATTCCGACGTGAAATAAATCAATTGTTCGACACTGCTAACGGCAACCTGTTCGGGCGCAATTTCGATTTTGACGGGGTCTAGGGTCCAAGTTTTTGCTAGTCGCTTGATATCCTCACTAAAAGTCGCGCTGTATAGCTGAGTTTGCCGCTTATCTTTCTTAGGTGTTCGCTGAACGATGGCTTTCACGTCTGGGATGAAGCCCATATTCAACATTCTGTCGGCCTCATCAATCACGAGGGTTTCGACTTGGCCTAGATTGATGACCCCAGAACGGCAGAAATCAAGCAATCTACCGGGGGTTGCGACAATGACCTCAACGGGTCTTTCAAGTTCTCGTTTTTGTTTTTCATAATCAATGCCGCCGACCACAGCCATCACGTGCAAATCAGTGAACGCTGTCAGCAGTTCGGCATCCGATGCGATTTGCATGACCAACTCTCGGGTCGGTGCAATGATGAGCGCGAAGGGGGTGCCGGCTTTGCGGGGTTGCCGCTCAGGATTTTCTAAATGGTAGGTGATAATAGAAATTAAAAAGGCCGCAGTTTTGCCTGTGCCCGTTTGCGCCTGGGCGATCACATCTTCGCCATCTAAGCTGTGGGGTAAAACTTCTTTCTGGATCGGTGTGCAGTTCGAGAAATTAAGCTTTCGGATAGCCAGGTTCAACGGTTCAGGCAGATCAAGATCTATGAAATCTTGACCTAGCAAGGGTAGGTCCGCGGGCGGTTGTTTTGCGCGGGATTTGCCGGCCTGATGAGAAGGTTGCAAGGCGGCCTGTTGCGTCGCTGCCGGTTTGGGTGCTGGGCGCTGCTTTGTGGCAGGCTTCTTCTGAGTGGCCTTCTTCTGAGCGGTTTTTAGGGTGGACGCTGATGGCTTGACAGGTTTAGCGGGCGACTTCTTGGTTTTGAATAGGTTTGAAAAAATACTCATACTCGACAAGCTGTACTGAAGGCGACGCCATGCTGGGGCTGCTGTAATCTCATAAGGTTTTATCTTATTGCTTTAGGAATTTGCGCGCTTAGTGACCACTTTCACTGGCTTTGACGATGCAACAAACTAGGACATCAAGCGCTTGATCGAGCTCCATCATATCAGGAAAGCTGGGCGCAATTCGGATATTCTTATCCTCCGGGTCGCGCCCATAAGGAAAGGTTGCACCAGCGGGGGTAAGCTTTACACCCGCGGCATTGGCTAACGCGATAACGGCCGTCGCGCTGGCGGTTTTCAAATCTAAGGAAACGAAGTAACCGCCGCCGGGTTGACTCCAAGTGGCTAAGTCTGTCTCGGCCAGTGGCGTCAATTTTTCCTGGACCCGCTTGAATTTTGGCGCCAGGATCGCTCGGTGCGCCGTCATATGCCTTGCAATGTCGTTTGGATCTTTCAGCAGACGGGCATGTCTCAGTTGATTCACCTTATCAAAACCAATCATTTGCGGCGTGAGAAAGGTCTCGAATCCCTTTAACATCGGCTCGCTTAAGCCGCAAAATGCGAGCCCAGCACCGGCAAAGGTAATCTTGGATGTTGATGCAAAGAGGGCAATTTGATCTGCTGTTTCAGCGTCTTGAGCGTGCGCCATGATGTTGCTAAGGGGCATCGTTTGGGGGTCTAAATCGTGTGCCGCATAAGCGTTATCCCACATTAGGACAAAGTCTTTGCTTGCAAGATTTGGCAAGTTTGCGAGCCGCTTGACGGTTGCCTCGCTATAAGTGTGTCCAGTTGGGTTGCTGTGCTTTGGCACGCACCAGATGCCTTTGATATTTTGATCTTGGCGGACGAGCGCCTCGATTTCGGTCATGTTGGGGCCTGCATTGTCGAAGCCCACCGAGAGCATTTCAATGCCCAAGTGCTCACAGATCGTAAAGTGACGATCATAGCCCGGCACCACGCAAATAAATTTGAATGTCTGCGACGGGTTATTTGCCTGCCAGGCCTTGAGTCGCCAAACCAGGAATTGATACATGAGTGTGAGGCTGCTGTTGCCGCCGGCCATGATGTACTTGGGATCAACGTCAAGCAATGTGCCGCCCAGGGCACGTGCCTCGGGTATCCCCAGCAGGCCGCCATAATTGCGGGCATCGATGCCATCGGTTGTCTTAAAGTTACCACCGATCATATCCTCCAAGGCGCAGCTGAGATCAAGCTGATCGGAGCAGGGCTTGCCTCGGGTCAAATCCAGCGTGAGGCCAGCGTTTAAATATTGTTCGTATTGCGCGTCGATCGACGTGGTCATGGGTTAATCCTTGGGTGCGTATCTTGAGCTGACAAGCCAGTTTGCTCGTCGATGCCCAGCATGAGGTTTAAGTTTTGAACGGCGGCACCGGCAGCCCCTTTGCCAAGATTATCCAAGCGGGCTATGAGCAAGCTTTGCTGCTCATCACCAAAGGCGAAGAGATCGACTCGGTTGGTGCCATTGCAGGCCTGGGGTTCTAGAAAATTCCCGTCTAAACCGGCGGTGTGATTGGGTTCTTGCACCTGGATGTTGGGCTCATTGTGATAGAAGCGCTGCCAATGTTCCGTAATGCTTGCGGCGCTGATGGGTTTTGCGAAGTGATTTGACGTCAAACCAATTTCGACCAACATCCCTTGGTAAAAGTCACCGACATGAGGCAGGAAGACCGGATCATTCTGAAGGCTTGCAAATTGCGTCATCTCAGCCAAGTGTTTGTGCTTGAGTGTCAGGCCATAGGGTCTGCACGCTGTCTGGGATTGATCTTGGTAATCTTTGATCATGGCCTTACCGCCGCCAGAGTACCCGCTCAACGCGCTGACGAATATCGCCTGTTCAGGTTTTAATAGGCCCAGTGCAATCAGGGGCCGCACGAGCAAGATGAACCCCGTAGGATAGCAGCCCGGGTTGCTGACGCGCTGTGCAGTTTGAATTTTGCGACGTTGCTCAGGGCATAGTTCTGGCAGGCCATAGGTCCAGTCTGGATGGGTTCGATGAGCGGTGCTGGCGTCAATTAAGCGCGTTTTTTTTGCAAGCGCTGCCGTTTGACGTGCCGCGTCATCGGGTAAACATAAAATCGCAACGTCTGCAGCATCCAGGGCTGCCCGTTTTGCTGCATCGGTTTTGCGCTCAGCATCCAACAGCTCGATGAGCTCGATATCGCCGCGCTCGGCCAAGCGGTCCTTGATTTGCAGGCCCGTGGTGCCGTTTTGACCATCGATGAAAATTTTAAACATAAGGCTGTCCTGTCGAGATCTAATGATATCACGACGGATGGCCGGCAATAGAAGCCTTATCTTGAGAAATGCGTTGAAACTAGGGGTTTACGCGAGATCCCGGATCTTCTCGAGCCGGTCGCGGCGGATGTCCAATGCATGGGGCGATTGAAACCAAGGCGCCTGCAGGACCCGGGCTAGGGTGACATCGGGCAGGTCAAGATCTCGTAGATGGTGGATGAACTTGAGCTGCTGAAACCCATCAAACCAATTCAGTAAGGCGCGTTGAAAGTGGGTTTTTCGTCCGGCGTTGGCTTCGAGTTTTCGAAAGGTGCTTAGGCAGTTACTGTTGGTAAAGTAACTTTGAATTTTGGGGTCCGAAACAGCCTCAATTGCGGCCGTTGTTTCGGCGGTGGTTAAGGTGGTGAGCAGTAATTGTAGATGTGCAAATGTCTCTGGATTATAAAATAGGGCGGTTTTTTCTAAATTTTGATCAATGAGCGCGCGAACCCCCGTGCCGGTGCCGATGGGCACGCGTTGAGAAAGTCGGGGCGACAACACGACCCGGCCGCCTTGAAGCCGGATAATGGGGCCAATTTTCGCCAATTTATTGAGTAAGTAAAAATCCTCGCCCGTGGCACGTTTTGGAAAGCCGCGCACCTGGGCATAGGCGACGGCGTTAATGGCAATGATTGAGCCGAGGCTGGCATGACCAAAACGGGAACCGGCCCATCTCAGCCCACCTGTGAAGTGACTCAATTTCAATTCGTACAAGCGCATCGCGGTTTTGAGATGCTCGGGCGCCGGTAACCGGTGCCGGTAGGCGTAAACCCAGCCGGCCGCATCACTGGGTTGGATTTGGGTAAAGTAATCTTTGGGCAAGCGCGCATCGGCATCGGTTGAGTGAATAATCGGACTTTGAACAGTGCCGTCATTGATCAGTTTCAAAGCAATATCAGCGCCGATCTTGCGCGCTAAACCGACGCCCTGTTGCTCGGGGATGAGCGCACAAGGATAACACCGGTTAATCACGAGTAAGCCAGCTTTGTCTTTGTGAAGGCTGGTTTGCCAGAGCGCTTGGGGGCCTGGCCGTGTGCAATAGCCGTCAAAATGCGCCAGCAATGCAAGGGTTTTTGGATGCAGGGCTGGGGCATTAATCACAAGAATCAGTAAGCTATCGGTTGGCATTTCAGCCCATAGCCGGGTGAGGGTTGCGGGCCGTTCCGAATAGGCCGGAATCACGAGGACCTGAGAGAATTGGCGGTGTAGCGTGATTTCAACCCCATCAGGTTCCGAATACTGAGCCAGGTATTGGTCAATGGTTGATTGTTGTCGGTGACTGAACACGCAGAACTAATGCAAGCGCGGTCTAATCGGAAGTGCGGTAAGCACCGCGGCTTCTTCGGTTAACCAGAATTCTAATCGCGTCTCAACCTCGCTTGGGTCAAAGTAGGTCAGGGCAAGATCTAGAAACATCTGATGATGCTGAGATTCGCTGCGCGCAAGGGTTTGGTAGAAGTTCGCAAGTTTTGTGTCATCCAGCGCATTGCCGATCATCTCGAACCGCTCAGCCCCCCGGGCTTCTATCACCGCAGCAGAGAGCAGCCGATCGAGAAAGTACTCATGGCTGGGCTTGCGTAGGTGTTGCCTAAGAGCATTGACGTAGTGGTCTTTAACGTCGGCCGTAAGGTTGGACCCTCGCGCCTCGATGAGTCGATAGACTTGCCTGAAGTGGTTTAACTCTTCGAGCGCTAAGTCGATCATTGCCCGAGTCAATTGCGTGCGGTCTGGATAATGAGTCACCATCGACATGGCCATAGAAGAGGCTTTACGTTCATTGGCAGCATGATCTTGCAGGAAGGTTTCAAAATCTGCGAGTACGCATTGCAACCAATCCTTGGAAGATTGAACTTTTAATTTCACAGTATCCGCCGAATAAAGATCGCGATGTCTTCAATCTCCTCGAGGCACACTTGGTGTGCCATCGGGTAGTCCTGCCAGGTGACGTCATAGCCCAACCGGATCAGATTCTCTCTGGCGGTGGCGGCTCTCATGATCGGTATCATTGGATCGCCCTGGCCATGCCCCATGAAAATCGGAAGCGCGAGGTTTTCGTCGTGACGTTCAGTCTCGAGGCCCTGGGGGTCGTGCAGGTAAGTGGAGATCGCAATCACGCCGGCCAGGCGGTGTTGAAGCCGGAGCGCTGTGTGTAAGGCAATGACGCCGCCTTGTGAAAATCCCGCTAGGATGATCCGGTGACTTTGGATCCCAGCGTCAAGTTGTTGATCGATAATCAGTCGAATTTGATCGGCGGATGCTTGGACATCATCCGAGCTGCCGCGCTCTGAATGAAATTGAAAGTCATACCAAGCGCGCATCTCGTCGCCATTGTTAATGGAGACTGGGCGAATTGGCGCATGCGGAAAGATGTAGCGAATGGCAATATCAGACAGGCCGAGTTCAGGCACAATGGGTTCAAAGTCGTGCCCGTCGGCGCCCAGGCCGTGCAACCAAATTAAGCTCGCATCAGCAGGTGTTTCCGGTTCAATTGTGATGTGCTCAAGCATGGTTGTTCCCTCGTGACTTAAATGGGCAGAGCATAACGCGGATCAGGTTGATCCTCTATATCATCTGCCCGCGGCCAGATTTGCTCACGGCGAGTGATTGTGCCTAAATATCGGCAGACCTATAGGAGACGCAAATGGGACCATTAACAGGAATTAAAATCATTGAATTGGCCGGCATTGGCCCGGGGCCCTTCTGCGGAATGATGTTATCAGACATGGGCGCCGAAGTGATCCGCGTGGATCGCTTGGGGAGTAGAGCGCGTGGACAAGATGTATTGAACCGAGGTCGCAAATCGATCGCAGTTGACTTGAAGTCGGATGCAGGCCGCGAAGTCGTGCTGAAGCTGTGTGAGTCTGCAGATGCTATTTTTGAGGGATTTCGACCGGGTGTTACCGAACGGTTAGGGCTCGGGCCGGATGATTGCCGCGCCCGCAATAAGCGCCTAGTTTATGGGCGAATGACGGGCTGGGGACAAGATGGCCCGATGGCACAGGCCGCCGGGCATGATATCAATTACATTGCGCTGACAGGCGCGCTGCATGCGATTGGTCCGAAAGGCGGTAAACCGGTTCCGCCTTTGAATTTGGTTGGTGACTTTGGCGGCGGTGGTATGTTGTTGGCTTTTGGGTTGGTTTGCGCGTTGTTAGAGGCGGGGCGCTCCGGAGAGGGACAAGTCGTTGATGCGGCGATGGTGGATGGTGCGGCAGCCCTCATGGCGATGTTTTTTACGATGAAAGCGGGGGGGATGTTTCAGGAATCAAGAGCGAGCAATATGTTAGACGGCGGCGCTCACTTTTATGGTACCTATGAAACCAAAGATGCAAAACACATCGCGCTCGGCTCTATTGAGCCTCAGTTTTATGCCTTGCTCATTGAAAAGGCCGGATTAGATGCGGAAGATTTTAGTGCTCAGATGGATCAAAGCCGCTGGCCTGAATACCAAGAAAAGTTAACGCGCGTGTTTAAAACCAAAACTCGGGATGAATGGACCGCCATCATGGAAGGCTCGGATGTGTGTTTCGCGCCAGTCCTCGCGCTCAGTGAAGTGGCTGAGCATCCCCATAATAAAGCACGTGGCACCTTTCAGGAGCTGGATGGTTTGACGCAACCGGCGCCAGCGCCGCGCTTTAGCCGAACGGGGGTGAGTCTAAGCCATGCTTCACGCGCGCCGGGTCAGGATAGCCAACAGGTCTTACTTGATGCGGGTTATGACGCCGAGGCCGTGGCTGAAATGATTCGAACGGGCGCTGTGAGTATTCCGGAGTAAGTCTTGGCTGATTCTGTGCATTATGCAGCGGCTTTTGAGTCCGCGGTGAGCAATCCTCAAGGCTTCTGGACGGAAGCAGCCGAGCGAGTGGCTTGGATTAAGCCGCCGGTCACGACGCTGAAGACCCGAGGTGATGGCTTGGCCGACTGGTATGAAGGCGGCACGCTGAATACCTGTCACCTTGCGTTGGATTTGCACATCGAGCAGGGCCGAGGGGATCAAATTGCCTTGATTTATGACTCCCCCGCCTCGGGTGAGATTCAACAATGGACTTTCGCCGAGTTGCTTGCTGAGGTTGCCCGACTCGCAGGACTGTTGACGAGTGAAGGGGTCTCGTTGGGTGACCGGGTGATCATTTATTTGCCGATGGTGCCAGAGGCCGTGTTTGCCATGTTGGCCTGCGCCAGAATTGGGGCAATCCATTCGGTGGTTTTTGGGGGGTTTGCCGCAAAAGAATTGGCAACCCGAATTGACGATGCGACGCCAAAGGTGCTGCTAACGGCCAGTTGCGGCCTTGAATTTGATCAAGTGATCCCCTATCTGCCGTTGGTTGATGAGGCCTGTCAGTTGGCTCGCCACACGGTTGCCACCCGAATCGTCCTGCAGCGAAAGCAACTGCACGCAACCTTGCAGCACGGCGATCTTGATTGGCAAACGGCCATTGCTCGCGCAGAGCCGGTCGGGTTTGTCGAAGTTCCCGCGAGTCATCCGCTTTATATTCTTTATACCTCTGGTACAACGGGGAAACCAAAAGGGGTGGTGCGTGATCACGGTGGCCACGCGGTTGCATTACTACAAAGTATGGCGGAAACCTATGGCGCGGCGGCTGGCGACGTGTTTTGGGCGGCCTCGGATGTGGGGTGGGTAGTAGGCCATTCTTACATTGTATACGCGCCGCTGCTGGCAGGGTGCACGACGATCTTATTTGAAGGCAAGCCCGTTAGAACACCGGATGCGGGCACTTTTTGGCGGGTCATTGAGGCGCACCGAGTCAACGTGTTTTTCACCGCACCGACCGCATTTCGAGCCATTCGCAAAGAGGATCCAGCGGGAGATCGGCTTAAAAACTATGATTTGAGCAGCTTGCGGCAGGTGTTTGTGGCGGGCGAGCGGACCGACCCGTCAACGTTCCAATGGCTGAGCAGTTTGTTGAAGCGTCCCATTATCGATCATTGGTGGCAGACCGAAACGGGTTGGCCGGTGGCGGGGGTGCCCCAGGGTTATGCCGATGACCTGGCCATCATCGAAGGATCCGCAGGGGTTGTTTTGCCTGGATTTGAGGTTGTTATAGTCGATGAGCACAACCAGCCTTGTGCTGCGAATGAAACCGGTGCCGTGGTGCTGAAATTACCCCTACCGCCCGGCTGTTTGCCGACGGTTTGGAATGATCATGCGCGATTGGTTGCAGCCTATCTAGAAGAATATCCCGGGTACTACCACACGGGTGATGGTGGGTATATTGATGATGCGGGTTATCTGTTCATCATGGGCCGAACCGATGATGTGATCAATGTCGCGGGGCACCGCCTTTCAACCGGCGAGATGGAGGCCATCGTTGCGGCACACCCGGCCGTTGCTGAGTGTGCGGTGGTTGGTGTGCAAGACAGGGATAAAGGACAAGTTCCGGTTGGCCTCGTGATTCTCAAGGACAACAGCGCCGCCGCATTTTCAGAAATTCAAAAAGAACTAATCCAACGGGTCAGAAAAGAAATCGGGGCCTTTGCAAATTTTAAATTGGTGATTGAGGTGGCGCGATTACCCAAGACGCGCTCGGGTAAGATTCTGCGTAAGACGCTTCGCCAAATTGCAGATGGCTTGACGGTTGAAGCGCCGGCTACCATTGATGACCCCAAAATTCTGGACGAAATTGCCGCGGGCTTCATTCTTTCCGGCATTGGGGAAATTGCAAGGCGATCTGATGGGTAGTGTCGTCATTACAGGTGCAAGTTCCGGGTTTGGTCGCGCGGCGGCGAAGTGCTTTTCCGAGGCGGGCTTCGATTTGGTGCTGGTGGCGCGCCGTGCAGACCGGCTTGCTGAGGTGAAAGCTGCGCTTTCAAGCAAGGTCGATGTTTTAACGATTGCACTCGATGTTCGCGATAAGGACGATGTCCTAGCGTCTTTGACCGCACTGCCGGATCAAATGGCAGAGGTCTCAGTCTTAATTAATAGTGCTGGACTGGCCTTGGGATTGGGCGGTGCAAATGATGCGGACCTGGATGATTGGGACGCCATGGTGGATACCAATATCAAAGGTTTGATGTATTGCACGCGCGCGATTTTGCCAGGGATGGTTACTCGAGGCGCTGGTCAGATTATCAATCTAGGCTCGGTCGCCGGCAGCTGGCCTTACCCTGGTGGTAATGTCTATGGGGGTACCAAAGCGTTTGTTCAGCAATTTAGTCGAAACCTTCGAGCCGATCTTTTGGGAAAAGGAATTCGAGTCACCAATATTGAGCCCGGAATGTGTGAGACGGAATTCTCCAAAGTGCGATTTGGTGGTGATGAGGTGCAAGCTGCCGCGGTCTATCAAGGTATGCAGCCCTTGTCAGCGGAAGATGTTGCTGAAGTTATCTTGTGGGTCGCTATGCGCCCGCCTCACGTCAATGTTAATCAGCTCGAGCTGATGCCGGTCTCTCAGGCCTGGTCTGGCTTTTCGGTTCATCGTGAAGATGGAGCAGGGGGATGATAATTGTTCATGGTGTTTTGCTGGTTGTTAAAGATCAGCGGTCTCGTGCGCAGGTCTTGATGCAGGAAATGGCGACGGCGAGCCGGCTTGAAGCGGGTTGCATAAGCTATGAGTTTTACGCGTCGTTAACCAACCCCCGTCAATTCCTATTGTTCCAAGAATGGGCGTCGGTAGAGGCGCTGCAAGATCACTTTCAGACCGCACATATGGAAATTTTTCTTGAGCAATTGCCGGATATTTTAGACGGTGAGATTGTGACTCGGCGGTATGAAGTCCGACAACAGCAAGGGCGCTCACAAGCATTGGGTGAGGTCGATGCTGAACCTGAACGGTCCCCGAGTGCCCCCGAGATGTCTGTTCCGAAAATTATTCATTGATGTTCGAGTGATCGAACACCTTCTGGACTTGACGGCCGCAATCTGAAGCTGTGGTCTTTGGGGTAAGGCCGCCTAGCCTACTGCCACAGGCTGATATGATGGCCTCGTGACGTCAGGGCCGATCATTGGATACACCGTAACTTCAAAGTGGCCAATGTGCTTTGACTGCAGCGCGTTTTTTTGTGGCGCGCATTTCATGCAAAGCGCTTAAGGATCGACGGCATCAAGGTCCAGGCTAGACGACAGAAGCCGCACGATATTCTCGATAGGGCGTCCAATGCAGGCTGATCCGTGATGCAAAAGGATTGGGCGCTCAATTAGGACCGGATAGGTCGCGCAGAGATCAATTAAGGCCTCATCGTTGAGATCGGAAAGGTTTATGCCCTTTGTTTTTAATATAGGCTCGTTCATTCGAATCAAGGCGCTCGGCGCGAGTTTGAGTAAGCCAAGAAGCTGCGCAATTTCAGCAGGATTAAGTGGGTCCTGAAGATATTCTCGAATCAAAAAAGGGATATTTTCGGCCTGTAACAGGGCAAGGGCTGCGCGGGATTTTGAGCAATTTGGATTGTGGTACAGTACGGTTTGGGTCATAGGTATCGAGCAGATCTTGGACGAGTCAGGCGAAGATTTTGCCCAAAAAGAGGTGGTTTTAACAGCGCGCGTCGGGCGCGCAGTTGAAAAGGTGCGCCGCTTTGCGAAAAACTGTCAGGCAGATCGTTGTCAGATGATTGCGGGGGCGCTAACCCTTCAGACATTGTTTGCCTTGGTGCCTGGGCTGACGATTGCGTATCTGTCGCTATCGACGTTTGAGGCGTCCCTGGCTTTAAGTCGTTCGATGGAGAACGTTATTTTCTCGTATGTTGTTCCCGAAAGCGTCGGCAAGGCCCAAGAATATCTAAGGCAGTTCTCAGATCAAGCCCAAACTTTGAGCATTCCAAGCGCGGTCCTGCTGGGCATTACGGCCATTTTAATGCTGAACACGATCGAGCAGACCTTCAATCAAATTTGGCGAGTCACAGCGCCGCGAACCGGTTTGCGCAGGTTGGCGGTCTACATCGCCCTGCTAACCCTCGGGCCACTGCTGTTGGTCTTGGGATTGTCGATTACGATTTATGTTTTTTCATTACCGTATCTTTCTAATCTTGCGGGTTCCCAATGGGGGCTTTGGATATTGCCGTTCTTAACCAGTGCGGCTATGTACACCCTGGCCTATTGGGTCATTCCCAATGCCTTAGTGAACTGGCGGCATGCATTGCTCGGCGGGCTTGGCGTTGCGGTGATCTTTGAGGTCGCTCGGTTTGGTTTTGCGCTGGTGATGACCTATTCGGATATGGCGGTGGTTTACGGCGCCTTCGCTGTATTGCCTGGGTTGCTGCTTTGGATTTATATCTCTTGGCTTATTATTTTAGCGGGCGCGGAGTTGGTCGCCGAAATCGGTGGCCGTGAATGAGCATGTCGAGGGGCGGAGGTTGATGTAAGGCTGGATCAATGGCTGAGAGACCTGCTCGTCAATAAAAATAGCGTCTTGTCCAACGCGTGTTGGATGCGGGGGTCAAGGTTTTACTTGCCTGTAACCCAGCGTCGTTCCGTAATTTTGGGCAGTCTGATCGGTACGGGTTTTGGGGTAATATCCTCATCAGAAGGCGCCTTCATCTCACCGGGACGTCGCTTGAGTAAATTTGCTGGGGTTACGTCGTAAAGGAAACGGTCAGCAAGCCAAAGATGTGCGCTGACGTAAAATAACATTTTGAATGAAACGGGAATCGTGTCCATGAAACGATGTTTTTTGATTTTGGCTTGGGTTGTATTAGTCGGTTGCGAGCGACCGGTCTTTGAGGTTGTTGGCGGCAGCGGGTTCTCGGATTCAGATCTTAAAGATCGATGGCTGGTGATCAATTATTGGGCGACTTGGTGCGGGCCATGTATTACTGAGATTCCTGAGTTTAACGAGATTCACCATAACCCGCGGTCTGATTTAATTGTGCTCGGGGTTAATTTTGATGCGCCCAGCGAGCGTTCGACGCAGCAGGCTGACCTTGAAAAGATGAAGATTGAATTCCCCGTTGTGATTCAAGACCCGGCCGTGCGATTTGGTTATGAGGTGCCATCGGTCCTGCCCACGACCGTGATTGTCAGACCGGATGGCACCATCGCCGCGCAGTTGGTTGGACCTCAAACGAAGGCCAGTGTGATGCAGGTTATTAGTGCGCCTTTGGTCTCTGGATAGCCGCTGGGTTGACCGCGGCAGAGGCTCAGGGCACGGTTTTCAAATTAGCGACAAGGCGTTGTACAACGGTTTCTATTGGCCAAGCCTCGGTTGCGCCCGTTGCCCGATCTGTGTATTCAACTGCGCCGTCGGCTAAGGCTCTATCGCCAATGACGATTCTGTGCGGAAACCCCAAAAGTTCTGCGTCGGCAAATTTTGCGCCGGGTCGCAATTGGTCTCGATCATCCAAGAGCACTTCAATACCGGCGGTACTTAGTTGGGTGTAGAGCGCGTCCGCGGTGGTTTGGACGGCCTCAGACTTGTGGGCATTGATGGGAATGAGAACGACTTCGTAGGGTGCAATGCTCGCTGGCCAGATAATCCCCTTGTCATCATGATTTTGCTCAATTGCCGCGCCAACAAGGCGTGACACACCAATGCCATAACAGCCCATCAGCATGGTGAGGGACTTGCCTTCAGCATCCAGGACAGTGGCTTTCATGGGGGCGCTGTATTTATTGCCCAGTTGAAAGATGTGACCCACCTCGATGCCTCGGCGGATCTCGATTGTACCGTCATCGTTCGGTGCCGGATCTCCAATTTCTATATTTCGTAGATCGGCAACACTGCCAAGGGCAGCATCTCGGATCCAATTCACGTTGGCCAAATGCAGGTGGTCTTGATTCGCGCCACACGTGAAGTTCTTAATGACACTTGCTGCCCGGTCAACAATGACTGGGCACTTGAGTCCAATAGGGCCAATGGAGCCCGGTTTGCAGCCCAGTTCGGAGGCAATATCGTCTTCACTCGCAAAGGTCATTGGCGCGTCAATAAGCCCTGTTTTTACGGCTTTCAATGGGTTGAGCGTGTGATCGCCACGGAGAATGAGCGCGACCAGGGGCGTGTCTTTACCGCGCACAATGAGGGTTTTAACGGTCTTGGTAATATCGACGTTGAGAAAAGAGACGACGTCTGCAATGGTTTTTTGGTCCGGAGTCGGCGCCTCGTGCATTGGCTGCAAGGGTTCGTCTTGCTCGGCGGGCATAAGGGCTTCAGCCAGCTCAACATTTGCCGCATAGTTGCCCTTGGCGCCAAATGCGATGAGATCTTCGCCACTGTCCGCTAAAACATGAAATTCTGTTGAGGCCGATCCGCCTATGCTACCGCTGTCGGCATCGACTGCACGGAAGTCGAGGGTCAAACGGTTTAAAATGCGTTCATAGGTTGCATGCATGACGTCGAAGGTGTCTTGAAGGCAGGCACTGGAGGCATGGAACGAGTAAGCATCTTTCATAATGAATTCGCGGGCCCTAAGCACCCCAAACCTGGGCCGCGTTTCATCTCTGAACTTGGTTTGGATTTGGTAGTAATTAACCGGAAGTTGTTTATGACTGCGTAACTCAGCACGCGCAATATCGGTAATGACCTCTTCGTGAGTGGGGCCAAGACAAAAATCACGATCATGTCGGTCCTTAAATTTGAGTAACAAGCCCTCGTCATACAGTTTCCAACGCCCGGATTCTTCCCAAAGCTCACCGGGTTGCGTGACCGGCATCAATAATTCCTGAGCGCCGGATCGATCCATTTCTTCCCGTACAATGTTTTCTACTTTACGAAGCACCCGAAGACCGAGCGGCATCCAAGAGTAAATGCCTGACGCCAGTTTTCGGATGAAGCCGCCTTTTATAAGAAGTTGGTGGGAAATAATTTCTGCGTCCGAGGGCATTTCTTTGAGCGTCGTAAGCGTAAATTGCGTGGCTTTCATGGCCTTTGAGTTCCTTGCTGGTTTGAGACCGACGCGCATCTGTTCGTTTGAACTATTTCAGAACACGATTTGGCGGTCTTTTCTTGCGATTGGGGGGCAGTTTATGCCAGATCCAAACAAGTGTGGAGGCGTTTCTTTGATTGGACGGTCTCCAGGGCAACGCCTTGTCTGCCGGGTCTTCAGATAAGGATCGCACGAGCGCCGGTTGGATCGCTTTGAAACAACTGAAGTCGATAAGCTTCGGCTTTTCAGATTCAAGATATTGAAAAAGGCGGGGCGTCTTTATGCTTTGAAGATTTGGTATAACGCGGGCTCAAAACCGATCGGTTTGATGCGCGTCTTTTGCCGAGCAGCCGTTTTTAGGGGCTTAAGGATCTTTTTTAGTCAGCATCGGACAAAAAAAAGGCCGCAGGAGCGGCCTTTTTCGAAAGCATTTCGATTAAACGAAATCTTTCATCCCTTTGAGTGGGAGGATCTTAACGGCTGTGCTAGCAGGCTTTGCTGCAACATCCATCGTTTCGCCTGGCTTGAAAGGATTGGGAACACCTTTCTTCGCTTTTCGGGCTGGCTTCTTAACCGTTTTGATTTTCATAAGGCCAGGAAGCGTGAACTCACCTGCGCCGCCTTTCTTGATGTGTCTCTCAATGAGGCTTGTCAGTTCGTCCAATACGGCGTTGACTTGCTTCTTGCTAAGCTCAGTGCTTCCGGCAACGGAATCAATGATGGCGCTTTTTGTGTACTTCGTTTTGATTGCAGTCGCTTTTTTTGCTGCCATGGAAACCATCCTTTTAATTGAATTTAATTGTTTGGGCCAAGCGTTCACGCGTGAACCGATATGACAAATCAAAAAATCAAGATCTGACCCCCTGATCGACCATGGAAGCTTTTATAACGGATGAAACCCTTCTGGGCAAGTGTTTTAAGTCGTTGGGTAATTGTTTTTTCCTATTTTTATAGTTTGAGCGCTCGGTAGTGTTGTGTCGGGGCTGGTTTGGGTATAATTCGCGGCCCAGGAAGTGACCTGGGTCACGTTGGGAGTGCCTTGATGCCAATCTACGAATATCTGTGTAGCAATTGTCAATTTCGTCTGGAAAAGATTCAGAAATTTTCGGATAGCCCGCTTGTGGATTGTCCTGCTTGTGACAATCCAGGGTTAAAAAAACTGATTTCTGCCGCCGCTTTTCGATTGAAAGGGGGTGGGTGGTACGAAACGGATTTCAAAACTGGGGCGAAGAAAAACGTTTCAGCTTCGGGCGATTCACCCAGCGGTTCCTCAAGCGGTTCAGGCAGCTCTGACTCGTCCTCTGGGTCGTCATCCAGTTCGGCGGATTAGCGATTGGATTGCTACAATAACAAGACCCAAGCGCGACTTGTGCTTGAAGAGTTTAGATTAGAACGTATTGGGAAGAGATTATGAGAAGTCATTATTGCGGCGATGTACGTTCTGATCACATCGATGAAACGATCAGCTTGTGCGGTTGGGTCCACCGACGGCGGGATCACGGCGGCGTGATTTTCCTCGATGTTCGGGATCATGCCGGCATTGTCCAAGTTGTGTTCGACCCAGATACCGTTGAGAGCTTTGCCTTGGCGGATCAGGTTCGGAACGAATTTGTTGTCGCAATTCAGGGCCGAGTTCGGGCCAGAGATGCAGCGGCGGTAAACCCAAAAATGAGCACCGGCGAGATTGAGGTTTTGGGTCAAACGTTAACGATTCTCAATCGAAGTAAAACGCCGCCGTTTCAATTGGATGAGTATTCCGAGGCCGGCGAAGATGTGCGGTTGCGGTACCGGTATATCGATCTTAGACGGCCCGACATGCAGTACCGCATGCGGTTACGGTCAGCGGCGACGCATTTTGTCCGAAATTATCTCAACGACCAACGCTTCGTCGATCTCGAAACGCCCATTTTAACCAAAGCGACGCCAGAAGGCGCTCGGGATTACCTAGTGCCATCACGGGTTCATCCAGGCAGCTTTTATGCGTTGCCACAATCGCCCCAAATCTTTAAACAGTTGCTGATGGTGTCGGGGTTTGATCGTTATTATCAGATTGCACGATGCTTTCGGGATGAGGATTTGAGGGCCGATCGGCAACCAGAGTTTACGCAAATCGATATTGAGGCTGCGTTTGTTTCCGAGCAAGACATTATGGATCTTGCTGAGAAAATGGTGACGGGCCTGTTTGAAGCATTAATTCAGGTGACGTTACCAACGTTCCCAATATTAACCTACAAGGAGTCAATTCGTCGGTTTGGGAGTGATCGACCTGATCTTCGTTTTGGTTTGGAAATTGTTGATATTGAGGATTTAATGGCCGATGTTGAATTCAAGGTCTTCAGTGGTCCGGCCAATGATCCAGGCAGTCGAGTCGCTGCGCTAAAATTACCCCGGGGCGATCGCTTAAGCCGAAAGAATATCGATGACCTGACCAAGTTCGTGGCAATTTATGGTGCCAAAGGGCTGGCTTATATCAAGGTCAATGATCGGGCTGCAGGTTTGGCGGGTTTGCAATCCCCGATCTTAAAGTTTTTACCCGAGGGGGTGGTTCATCAGGTATTGGATCGACTCGATGCCGAAGACAACGATCTGATTTTTTTCGGCGCAGACAAAGCCTCTGTCGTCAATGATGCTTTGGGTGCCCTGCGGTGCCGATTGGCGGAAGATCTCAACCTGTATGAGAAAGCGTGGGCCGCCTGTTGGGTGATTGATTTCCCAATGTTCGAGCAAACTGACTCAAAGGCCTGGACCGCGGTTCATCATCCTTTTACTCACCCGACAGGTTCTGTCGAGGAAATGTTGGCGGACCCCGGCGCTGTTGGGTCACGAGCCTATGATATGGTGATCAACGGTTACGAGGTCGGTGGCGGGTCGATCCGGGTTCATGACCCCGATCGTCAGCGTGCGATTTTTAATGTTTTGGCGCTGTCAGATGAAGAAGCACAGTCGAAATTTGGTTTTTTGCTTGAAGCGCTTGAATTAGGGGCCCCGCCCCATGGCGGCATTGCCTTTGGGCTGGATCGGTTGGTGATGCTGTTGTCTGGTACCAAGGCGATTAGGGATGTTATTGCGTTTCCCAAAACGCAAACGGCGACCTGTTTGCTAACGGCCGCACCGGGTCAGGTGGAAGACAAGCAGCTACGTGAACTGAGTATCAAAACAAACCTTTGATTCGGGTGGGGACGACATGGCAGGTCACAGCAAGTGGAGCAATATAAAGCACCGTAAAGCAGGTCAGGATGCGAAGAAGGCCAAGGTGTTTACGAAGCTCATCCGAGAGTTAACGGTTTCTGCCCGGGATGGCGGCGGCAGCGTTGAAGATAACCCGGGCTTGCGCAATTTGGTCGATAAGGCCAAAGCGGTGCAGATGCCGAAAGACACGATGGAGCGCGCGATTGTCCGAGGTGCCGGTGGTCAAGATGGCGCAGATCTGGCGTCGCTGGTTTATGAAGGTTATGGCCCTGGCGGCGTGGCCGTGATGGTTGAAACCATGACGGATAACAAAAACCGAACGGTTGCTGAAGTCCGTCACGCGTTTAGTAAAGCCGGTGGCAATCTTGGAACCGATGGGTCGGTCGCGTATTTGTTCGAAAAGAAAGGGCAGATTGTTTTTGCGGCAGCGGGCCTTGAAGAGGCCGTTTTAGAAGCCGCGATTGACGCCGGTGCTGAAGACGTCGATGTTGCAGACGACGGTACCGTTGAAGTCACAACGCCGCCTGAGGACTTCGCACGCGTCAAGGATGCGCTTGCGGTAGCAGGGTTTGAGGCGGAAGCGGCCGAGGTCGCCATGATTCCGCAAACCTACACTGATTTGGATGGCGAGCAGGCGGAAAAAGTATTGCGGTTGCTCGACCTGCTGGAAGATCTCGATGATGTGACCAACCTGTATACCAATGCCAATTTCCCAGATGAGGAGGTGTCTGCCTGATTTTCGGGTTAGGCATATAACCGCTATTATTTCAGGTCGTTTGACTGGCTTATTAAGGCAAGCCATTGCCTATGCTAGACTTTAAGTCGGAAAACAGGATATCGCTATGGCGGTGGTTTTAGGAATAGACCCCGGCTCTCGTGTTACGGGTTTTGGGGTGATCGATCATGCCGCGGCAACGACCGCTTATGTCACCAGTGGCTGTATTCGCGCCACCCTGTCGGAAACAGCCGAGAACCGGTTAAACGAAATCTACTCCGGGTTAACGGAACTCATTGGCCAGTATCAACCAGACCACATTGCAATAGAGCGGATTTTTATGGCGCGCAGCGCAGAATCGGCCCTGAAGCTTGGGCAAGCCAGGGGGGTCGCGTTGCTGGCAGCTGCAAGGCACAGCATTCCAATATTTGAGTACGAGGCGAAGAAAGTAAAGCAAGCCGTGGTGGGTAGTGGTGCCGCCACGAAGGCGCAAGTTCAGCACATGGTTCAAGTTCTACTATCGCTTGCGGGGATGCCGCAAGAAGATGCGGCTGACGCCCTGGCGATTGCGCTCTGTCACACGCAAACGATGGGTAACTTACATCGGCTCGGGGCGACCAAGGGCCGTTTTCGTAAAGGTCGATTGGTGGAGCCGGACACATGATTTCTCAAATAAAAGGTTGGTTACTTGAAATCCAAGACCAACAATTGGTGTTGGATGTGGGCGGAATCGGATATGAAGTCGAGGTGCCGCTGGCCACGGCTTTGACGCTCCATAACCGCAAAGAACTCGTCCAGCTTTTTACCCACTTTGTTGTACGGGAAGAGTCCCACACGCTTTTTGGGTTTCTCAACAGATCCGATCGAGATCTGTTTCGAGCATTGATTAAAGTGAATAAAGTTGGGCCTAGGTTGGCGCTGTCCATTTTGTCTGCGCTGGATGCAAAAGGCTTTGCGCGATTGATCCAATTAAATGATATCAAGACGCTCAATGGCATTCCTGGCGTTGGACGGGTCATGGCGGAGCGCTTGATTATGGAAATGCGCGATAAAGTGGAAGAATGGCAGGATGCGGGTGGGGCTCAGCCTTTGGCTGCAGGCACGCGCTCTCAAACGGATGACGCTGAAGCTGCGTTGATTGGGCTTGGCTATAAGCCGCAGGAAGTGACAAGAGTGCTGGCTCAAATTCAAGATCCAGCCGATAATATCGAAGGCCTGATTCGGCAAGCGTTGAAACTATTGGGATGAAGACCGAACTATGATCGAAACCGATCGATTAATTGCGCCCCAGGCCGTGGCCCGGGAGCCTCAGCAGGATTGGGCTATTCGACCCAAAACGCTGCGAGAGTATGTTGGCCAGCCCGCTGTCAGCGAGCAAATGGGGTTGTTCATTGAGGCGGCGAAACAGCGCAAAGAACCGTTAGATCATACGCTGATATTTGGTCCGCCGGGTCTGGGGAAAACGACCTTAGCCAATATCATAGCCAGTGAGATGGGCGTTGCAATTAAGTCAACGGCGGGCCCAGTGATTGAGAAAAAAGGCGATTTAGTTGCGGCCCTTACGAACCTGGAAGCAGGTGATGTCCTCTTTATTGACGAAATCCACCGGTTGAGTCCAGCGGTTGAAGAGGTGCTCTACCCGGCAATGGAAGACTACCAGATTGACCTGACGATCGGCGAAGGTCCCTCGGCCCGATCCATCAAATTAGACCTGCCAAGATTTACCCTAGTGGGTGCAACAACTCGGACAGGTCTTTTAACCTCTCCTTTACGAGACCGGTTCGGCATTGTCCAACGGCTTGAGTTTTATCAAGTCAATGACCTGACGCAAATTTTGATGCGCTCGGCGCGTCTCTTAGAGGTTCCTTGTGATGAAGCCGGCGCCCGAGAGATTGCTGTTCGCTCACGGGGAACGCCAAGAATTGCCAATCGGTTGTTGCGCCGGGTCCGAGATTTTGCCGAGGTGCGCGGAGACGGCGTGATTCGCAAAGACAGTGCTGATGAGGCGCTGAATCTGCTCAAGGTCGATGCCTCAGGATTCGATGCAATGGACCGACGATTGATGATGGCAATGATTGAGAAGTTTGAAGGTGGACCGGTCGGAATCGACAGTATGGCCGCGGCGATCGGTGAAGAGCGCGACACCATCGAAGATGTTTATGAACCGTACTTGATTCAACAAGGTTTTATCATGCGGACGCCGAGAGGCCGGGTTGCAACCAATCGCGCCTATTTACATTTTGGCCTGCAGCCGAAATCTGCCGCGGATTCAGGCGCGGATTCAGGCGCGGATTCAGGCGCGGGTCAGGCCTTGTCGGATTAGGAGGGGTCCTGCGACCGAAAAGGGTCGGTATTTAGGGACGTGGCATAAATCAAAGCATCTGATGCTGGACCAGATCGGCATGTGCGTAAATTAAGGACATCCCAATGAATGAGCCCATATCGATTTTAGAGTTGGTTTTAAATGCATCGATTGTCGTGCAGTTGGTGATGGCGATCTTAGTGATGGCGTCACTGGTTTCGTGGGTTTTGATTTTTCAACGTGCGTTTTTGCTGTCTTCCGTCAAGCGTCTTGCAACGAACTTCGAAAATGAGTTTTGGTCTGGTCAAGATCTAAGAGCCATATTCCTTGAAATTGAAAACTCGGAGACCGAAATCATCGGCATTGAGCATTTGTTTCAGGCAGGATTCAAAGAGTTTACGCGATCCAAACAACAATATGGCAATCAAGCTGAACGCATTATGCAAAACGTGCAGCGTGCGATGCGGGTGGCGCTCGCAAGAGAAGAAGAACGCTTAGAAGGTGCGCTGGCCTTTTTGGCAACGGTTGGTTCGACGAGTCCGTATATTGGTCTTTTTGGTACGGTCTGGGGCATTATGAATTCGTTCCGCGGGCTTGCCATGTCGAATCAAGCGAGCCTGTCCGTGGTCGCGCCTGGAATATCTGAAGCGCTCATTGCAACAGCGATTGGTTTATTTGCGGCCATTCCAGCAGTCATTGCCTACAACCGATATTCCGCGCAGGTGGAGGTGATGATGAATCGATTTGAAACCTTTTCTGATGAGTTTAGTGCCATCCTCAATCGCTCTATTGCGGATTCTTAACCATGGCTAAAACTTCCCGCCGTCGTCCGATGTCCGAGATCAATGTGGTCCCCTATATTGATGTGATGTTGGTCCTGTTGGTTATCTTTATGGTGACCGCACCTTTGATGACCCAAGGTATAAAGGTCGTCTTGCCCGAGGCCAATAGTGAGGCCATTGCAATTGACGATCCGAATCAAATGCTGGTGATTAGTATTAATGATCAAGGGCAGTATTTTATGGATATGGGTGGCGACGATGCAGCGGTCATTGAGCTTGCTTTGGTTGCCGAGCGGGTCTCTAAAATCACGCGTGCAAACCCAGGTCTAAAAGTCTTGGTTGAAGGTGATGCAACAATTGCCTATGGACGTGTCATTGACTTGATGGATCGATTACAGCGGGTGGGCGTGCAAGATGTTGGGCTGATCACGCAACCGCCCAGCGGTTGATTTCAGACCGATGCTGAAGCAATTCTTAGCCCCGTTATTGCTCGCTGTTGGCTTTCATGCCTTGATTATTGGTTTGTTTTTAATTGAGTGGCCAGACGATGAGGTCCTTCGGGTAGCCGAGGCGCCTTTGTACATCTCAGCGGCATTGGTTATGCCGGATGCGCCTGAAAAAAAGGTTGGCCAACAAAAGACACCAAAACCAGTGACGTCAAAACCGGTTGTTGCGCCGCCTAAAATAAAACCTAAGCCGAAAGCAGACCAAGAAAAAAAGGTGGTTAAGCCGGTTGTGCCGATTTTAGTTGAGCCGGCGCCGCTGCCTGCGCCAGTCGACTCGGTCAAGCGTGAATCCTTGGCGCAGGATGAAGCGATGGCTGCGCTGATGGCCGCTGTTACTGAGGAGATTGGGCGCCAAGCAGTGACCAACGACGAGCAAATTTTGGCGTATATTGGTCAGGTTCAGCGGGATATTGTCAGTCGCTGGTCTCGGCCGCCGAGTGCGCGCAATGGCATGCAGGCGGTCTTGCGGGTTCGATTGGTCCCAACCGGTGAGGTCGTTGATGTCGGCGTAGAGCAAAGCAGTGGTAATGAGGCATTTGATCGGTCTGCGCTGCTGGCCGTTGAGCGTTCAGCACGATTTCAGGTGCCCTCAGACCCGAATCTCTTTGAAAAAAACTTCAGGTCGTTTACCGTCCTGTTTCGTCCCGAGGATTTATTGTTGTGAAATTACTGAGCGTTGTGGGTTGGGTTATGGGGTTGATGCTGGCGCTGCCAGCAGGTGCTGAATTGCAGATTGAGGTCACTCAAGGTGCAGATGATGCGGTGAATATTGCGGTGGTGCCCTTTGGCTGGCTTGGCCGAGGTGAACTGCCTGAAGAGTTACATCAGGTGATTGCCTCAGATTTACAGCTGAGCGGTCGATTTCAAGCGCTTCCGGTAAATCAAATGTTGTCATTGCCCAGTGTGTCCAGCGACGTCTATGTCCGCGACTGGGAACTGTTGAATACGGAATATTTGGTGTTAGGTCAGATCGAAGAATCTGGTGCAGACCTCTCGTTGAGGTTTGAATTGTATGATGTTTTTAAGGGTGCCGTGGTTTTCCAGCAAACCATCATCGGTCGCGATCTAGACCTAAGAGATATGGGGCATCATGTCAGCGATGCCGTGTACGAAGCGCTCACGGGCGTCCCGGGTGCTTTTTCAACCGAAATCTTGTACATCACGGTCGTAGAATCTGAAAACGGTCGGGTCTTTAGACTTAATGTTGCCGATGCGGATGGACATCGTGTCCGCACAGTATTGCAATCTCGTGAGCCAATACTCTCTGGATCCTGGGCGCCAGATGGCGATCAAATTGCCTATGTCTCGTTCGAGCGTGATGCTCGGCCTGCAATTTACATTCATAACATCCGGACTCGAAAGCGTCAGCAAGTAACCAATTTCAAAGGCTTAAATAGTGCGCCGGCCTTTTCGCCAGATGGGACGAAACTTGCGATGGTCTTGTCAAAAGATGGTAATCCAGAAATTTATGTTTTGGATCTGGCGTCCCAGCCAAGAAAGTTACGCCGGCTAACCCGACATTATGGCATTGACACCGAACCATCCTGGAGCGCCGACGGTGAGTCCATTATTTTCACCTCCAATCGAGGTGGACAACCTCAGATCTATTCGATGCGCCTAGAGGACTTGGAGGTTGAGCGATTAACGTTTGAAGGCGATTACAACGCGCGGGCCGTCTTGGCCAATCGGGGTGATGGCCTGATCATGGTGCACCGCTTGCGGGGTGTTTTTCATATTGCGTATCTGGATTTAAATCGCGGATTCTTGCGCGTTTTAACCGAGACGTCACTGGATGAGTCGCCGACGATTGCACCGAACGATAGCCTTTTGATTTACGCAACGCAGGTTGATGGTCGGGGGATTTTAGCGGGTGTGTCGATCGATGGCGGTGTGCGATTTAATTTGCCGGCGACGGAAGGCGATGTTCGAGAGCCGGCTTGGTCGCCTCGCAAAAAGAAAATATTTAACCCGATTGTAGAAACCGACTTAAAATCGGCTGACAAAATGGAGTAAACTCCGCGGGCAGGTCAAAAAATTGGCTTAAATGATCACTTTGGGCGCTTTTGTCGGCGGCAGGCCGCTTGAACCGGTCTCGTAGATGCGCTGACCGCACTTTAAAGACGATCAGCCTAGGGGGATGGGGTCAAGGCGTCGGACTCAAAGGCTCTTGTAGGTTGGCCAGGTTAAATCATGCCGTTGGACAAGAAGTCTTGTGTAACGGGTCCCTGCGCAGTGATAGAATGAGATCGTGGTGATTTAGGATTGTTGCAAAAAAGGCCTTAAGGCCAAAGGATGCGGCAGATTAGAGTGAATGGGTTATGGGGCTGCGCCTCTAGCCACAGCGAGCGGTTGAGGCGTCAATCGATTGCTAAACAGGTTGGAATGAACTGGGTTGAGGCGCTGTCTTCGTGAAAGTGAAATGCGGCACAGCCTCTCAAGAGCAAGAGTACGCGGCCTTCTAATAAAGTTTGGTAGGGTCGATCTTCAAAAACAGGAGTGGAATATGTCAATGATAAATAAAGGCTTGAGCTTGGTAGCGATATCCTTACTGCTTGTCGTGGGAGGATGCGCCAGTACGAGTCAGCCAGCGGCTGAAGCCGTTGTTGAAGCACCGGTAGAAACCCAAGCGGTTGCGGAAGTGGTAGAAGTTGAACCTATCCAACCCATGGTTCAGGGCGGAAAGATCGTCCTGCCGAATGACCCTATGGATGCGTCAGCTGGCGCCAGTGCGTTGCAAGGCGTCTTTTACTTTGATTTTGACCAGGCGATCGTTCGTCGGGATGGACATGCGGAACTTGATCAGCATGCTGGGGTATTGGCCAATAATCCGCGGCTGATGGTTCGGCTTGAAGGTCATGCGGATGAGCGGGGTACCAGAGAGTACAATTTGGCACTGGGCGAGCGTCGAGCCAATGCCGTGCAATCTTATTTACTGTCTCAAGGTGCGTCCAGAAGCCAAATCGAAGTGGTGAGCTATGGTGAAGAAAAGCCTGCGATGAACGGACATGATCAAATGTCTTGGGAAAAGAATCGTCGGGTTGAGATCGTTTACCGATAATAATTTTGCGGGTTGTCGATGAGAACATTGGGAATCAGTGGCTCTTAGACAACCTCTGTGCTTTTGATGATGGCAGGTGAAAACAAAATGATCAGCACAGAGCTTATGTGTGATGAGCCCCGACACTCAATGATTAGGTTCTATCGAGCCAGTGTTGTTGTTTTTGCAATGATAGGTTTGCTGAGTGGGTCGGCTTTGAGTTTGTCGGCACCCATTGTCGTTGAATCTCGTTCGACAGAGCTCAAAGATCGTTTCCAAGAGCGGGTTGGAGCAGGTCAGGGCGCCGTCGAGGTGCCGGTCGACACCTTGCCGATCGAAATTGAGCCCATGGCAATCGAGGGGGGTGCGGCATCTTTGTCTCCCATCGATTTGACCTACCAAATGCAAGTGCTTCAGCAAGAAGTGATGAGCCTTCGTGGTTTGGTTGAACAATTAAGTCATGACATTCAAAAATCTAAAAGTATTCAGGAAGATCGCTATTTAGAGCTCGATCGCAGGTTGCAGAACCAGCCTGCGTCGCGTCAAGCAGCGGCTGTTGTTCCTAACATAGCAAGTGTTCCTGCTGACCTCACGTCGTCTGAGGATACGCAAGCGCCAACCGTGGCCGATGAGCTTAAGTCAGAGCAGTCCTATTACGATGAGGGGCTAACCTCGATTCGAGCGCGTGATTATGATCAAGCCATTGCGTCATTGAGGTCGGTCATTGAGCATTATCCCATTGGGGTGTATGCACCGAACGCCTATTATTGGATTGGAGAAGTGCATGCCGCCAAGCCTGAGCCTGATTATGAGGCTGCCCGGCAAGCGTTGGTGCAGGTTATTAAAAGTTATCCTGCCAGTAATAAAGTGCCGGACGCTGCGTTCAAGGTAGGCAAGGTCTACCATCTCATGGGAGATTGCCCGCGCGCCAAATCGGCCCTCAGTGATGTTGCAGAGACTTATCCAACGAAGTCTGCGGGCAAGCTTGCAGAACGGTATCTGCTCGATCAAATTGACTGTTAGTTGTAATCGGACGAGATGATTCATGGCCGAACGATTGCGCGTAACGGAAATATTTTATTCTTTGCAAGGCGAAGCTAGGACCGCTGGTAGGCCAACGATCTTCATTCGATTGACCGGTTGTCCTTTGCGCTGTGTTTACTGTGACACCGCTTATGCCTTTCAGGGTGGCGACTCGTTATCCATACCCGAGATTTTGGCCCAGGCAGATGCCTTTCCCACGCAGTATGTCACCGTGACCGGAGGTGAGCCCTTAGCCCAGCCTCAATGCTTGGTGTTGCTGGAAGCGCTGGTTGCAAAGGGCTATCTTGTGTCGCTTGAGACCAGTGGCGCCTTATCCATCGATGGTGTTGATCCATCGGTTTCGATCGTACTCGATTTGAAAACGCCGGGTTCGGGCGAGGCGCATCGCAACCTCGAGGATAATATACCCAAGTTGAAGTTCGAAGATCAGGTCAAGTTTGTGATCACAGACCGCGCTGACTATGAATGGTCTCGGTTTAAAATCGATACCCTTCAATTGAACGAACGGGTTGGTGACGTCTTATTCTCGCCCGTTTACGAAGTCCTTGAACCTTTGGTCCTTGCAGACTGGGTGTTGGCCGACGGTCTGAATGTTCGGATGCAAATTCAATTGCATAAAGTGCTTTGGGGGGACAAGCCTGGTGTCTGATCAAAAAAAAGCCGTCATTCTGTTGTCCGGTGGACTTGATTCGGCAACGGTGCTTGCTGGCGCCATTGCGGATGGTTTTCAATGC
This sequence comes from Pseudomonadales bacterium, assembly GCA_017854255.1. Lineage (GTDB taxonomy): Bacteria > Pseudomonadota > Gammaproteobacteria > Pseudomonadales > Azotimanducaceae > UBA9926. The sequence continues at coordinate 9,872 of JAFMIA010000009.1, read as the reverse complement.
TATTGCATGAGCTTTGATTATGGGCAGCGACACAAGACCGAATTGGCGTTTGCTGCTGGGATTGCCAGTCGTCTCGGTGCGGCCGAGCATCGTGTGACGACCATCGACTTGACGGCTTTTGGTGGCTCTGCACTGACGGACGCGCGCCTTTCAGTGCCCGCGTTCGATGAGAGCGATTTGGCTATACCGATTACCTATGTCCCTGCCAGGAATACCATTTTTTTATCCTATGCGTTGGCGTGGGCAGAAGTGCTTGGCGCCCTAGACGTGTTTGTTGGCGTAAACGCTGTGGATTATTCAGGCTATCCAGATTGTCGGCCGGAATATATTGAGGCCTTCGAGGCGATGGCAAACCTTGCAACCCGGCGGGGCGTTGAAGGAGAGTTTCTGAGTATTCACGCGCCGTTAATCGCTTTATCGAAAGGCGAAATTATCTTAAAGGGTCATGCGCTTGGCGTTGACTATGGCCAAACGGTCTCCTGTTATCAGCTTGATGAGCAGGGTGCAGCCTGCGGGGCTTGCGATAGTTGTGTTTTGAGACGGGCCGGATTCGTTGAGGCTGGACGGCCCGATCCGACACGGTATCAGGTAACCGACTCCGGATGATGTCCTATGCCCAGGAGTTTGCTGCTTGGGCGTCTAAGAACCCGGATTATGCGCTCGTTGGGTTAGCACTCCTTGGGTTTGCAGAGGCCTGCCCAGGGATCGGCTTGTTTGTCAGTGGCGCAGTCCTTTTGTCGTTGGCAAGTGTGATCTATGTTCAAGGTTTACTAACCTTACCGGAAATCGTTTTAGCCGCCATGGTGGGTGCGTTTCTGGCGGACCAATTTGGGTTCCATCTGGGCCGCTCGTTTGGTGATCGCTTACTGCAATCGCGTTGGGCTCAAACAAAGGCTGTTGCGGTCTCGCGGGCTCAGAATTTCCTGATTCGTTTTGGCGCCTATGCGGTTCTTTTGGGAAGACTCCTCACCATGATCCGAAGTTTAGTGCCGATGCTAATGGGTGTGAGCGGATTCTCGCCTTGGACCTTTTTGTGGTTGGATCTATTGGCCTGCAGCATTTGGGGCGCGGGGCTTGCTGGCTTAGTGCTCGGCGCAGAGGCTTTGTTTGGTTAGTCGGGGTCTCTGTGAAGGATGCATTTGATGGGTATTGATTGAGTCGTCTGCGGGCCTAGCCTTTAAATTTGGTTTTAGGTTTGAAAAATTTCAAGAATACGCATCAAGACCGGCACTGATCAGCCTATTGGTTCAGCCGCTGTTTTTTAAAGGCCGCGACGGCGATCTGCCGGAATGCCATCATTTTGTTCAACGACCGATTGTGGGAAACGTGCCGAATTGGGTCCGTGGACCTGGTGCTTAACGCCAACCCACGCGCAATCAGTAGCCGAAGACAATGACCACCCGTTGGGTTCGGTTGTGCAAAAGGGTATTGGGCTACGTTGGGGTTGGGTTCGAAGGGCTTCGGAAAAAAATAAGGGGTTGAGCAGTAAACACTACTCAACCCCTTCTCGCTTGGTGGGCCGTCCGCGACTCGAACGCGGGACCAATTGGTTAAAAGCCAACTGCTCTACCAACTGAGCTAACGGCCCTCGTAAAGGCGCCCATGATACCGATTCGTACTGAAAACTCAAGATCTATGTCTGAAGGATTGCCTTGATGACCGCGCCAGCTTGATTCGCCTCGCCGAGTGACATGAGGGTGCCCAGTCCGCCTGGGTTGATCACGTTGATCTCGATGACATACGGGTAGACCAGATCAATTCCAATGAACTCAGCCCCGAGCTCTGAACAATAGGCGCCGAGCTTTAGAGCGAGTGTCTGCTCAGCTTCGGATAAGGTGGTTGGTTCGGCTTGACCGCCCTGCATTAAGTTGGTCCGGTGATCAGTGTCTTGACGCCGAAGGTAGGCGCCGATCAGATGCCCGGCCGCCATCAAGACGCGTTTTTCACCGCGGTCTATATCCGGAATGTGTTCCTGCAGAATCAAATAGTGATCTGCGTTCTGGCCTAGCAGGTAGCGAATGAGGCTTGGATAACTGTGCGTCGTCTTGTTGAGCAAAAATATGCCCTGACCAAGGCTGCCGGCCGCTGGCTTTAAAATCCACTCTCCGCCGCCTTCAATGATTTCGATGAAGGGCTCAGCTCGGTTGCTGGCAAATGTTTTGGGGTGTTGAAACAGATCACCTAACTGCGTCAGACCGTATTTACTTCGGAGGTAAAGAAGCGCCTCGGTGCTGTTAATAACGCGCGTTTGGGTTTCCAGTATTTTCAGGAGCTGAATCTTATCGAGAAAGCTGTTGCGTTTGCCGAGGGACAGTACCCAAACCAGATCGAAGTCGCCGCAGGCTAATGCTTGATCAATGTTTGGATCGCTTTGAAAACCTTGATGCGGGGTAAGCCTTTGACCACGGGTGATGATCTGACCGGCAACGAGACTGAGCTGGTCTATGTGCCCCCAGGCGACGTGCGTGCCTGCCGCTATCGCCGCGGTCGTTAGCAATGCTAAATTGCCGTCTTCTTTGACATCAAGCGGTTGGGTAAGAAACAATAGCTTCATAGGCGCATTGTCGGATAACCCTCGTATAATTACTACCAAGGAAGCGTTTGGTGCCAAAGATTAAGGGGCCACTTCTCTGACGCAATATAAGGTATTGGACATCGATATGAATATCACTATTCCACAGCATCCCGCGCCGCATGGACTCAGCAGCGTCGAAAAAGCGGCCTTGGTGACCCGAATTAAAGGCTTGCTCAAGGAGCATAATGCGACGCTCGTGGCTCATTACTATACTGATCCAGACCTGCAGGCCTTAGCCGATGAGACAGGCGGTTGCGTTGCCGATTCTCTAGAAATGGCGCGATTCGGTGCGATGAGTTCGGCGCAGCGGATTGTTGTTGCAGGGGTTCGCTTCATGGGGGAGACCGCAAAGATTCTGAGTCCGGATAAAACCGTTTTGATGCCAACCTTGGAGGCGACCTGTTCCTTGGATTTGGGGTGCCCGATCGATGCCTTTGAGGCCTTTTGCGATGAACATAATGATCGAACGGTCGTGGTGTACGCCAATACGTCGGCTGCGGTCAAGGCGCGCGCGGATTGGGTGGTGACCTCGAGTATCGCGCTCGACGTCGTTGAACATTTGAGCGCTCAGGGTGAGAAAATACTGTGGGCGCCTGATCGGTATTTGGGCGCCTACGTGCAGCAACAAACGGGTGCTGACATGTTGCTATGGCAGGGCGCATGTGTTGTTCATGAGGAATTTAAAGCCCGCGGTATTGCTGATTTGCTGAAGGTTTATCCTGACGCTGTGGTCTTAGTCCATCCAGAATCTCCTGAAAGTGTTGTTGCGATGGCAGACGTTGTGGGCTCGACTTCGCAACTGATTAAAGCCGCTGTTGAGACAGACGCCGAGACCTTTATTGTGGCAACGGATCGCGGAATCTTCTACAAGATGCAGCAGCAAGCGCCAGGCAAGCGCTTCCTAGAGGCGCCGACAGCAGGCAGTGGCGCGACCTGTAAAAGTTGCGCGCACTGTCCCTGGATGGCCATGAATAGTCTTGAGCAGGTTGAGCGCGCCTTACTGACCCAAGATCAAGAGATTTTTGTTCCGGCTGAATTGGCTGCAAAGGCTTTGGTGCCGTTGCAACGCATGCTGGATTTCAAGCTTTAAACGCGACACTAGGTGCCGATAATCTTGACCAAAGGCTACTGAGAGGATTGGTCCTGTAATGCCCAAATTTCATCAATACGCTGTTTTATCTTCGCGCTCAGTTGAAAATTCTGCCGGACAAGCGGCAGCGCGTAACCTAGTTGTTTCGCCGCGCCATCCAAGTCGCCGTTGAGCAGGAAATATTCTGCACGGGCTTGGTGAACGCCGGGAATGTCGTTGGCCAAGCCCAGGCTCTCTGCCAGCTGATACCAAACTTGATCATCTTGGGTGCGCGCCAGAACCAGTTCGTTTAGCACGTCGCTCGCAAGATCCGGTCGCTCTGACTGGTCGAGCAGTCTGGCGTAGATCACCGAGACGGGATAATTGTTCGGATTAATCGCAAGCACGCGGCGCGCAGTTTTGAGGGCCTCGGGCAACTGCCGACTGTCTGCTAAACGCTCTATTTGCGCCAATTCCAGCGCGATGTGGTTTGGATACTGCGTCAGCAGGCCATCGAGTAAGCGCTTCGCTTCCTTGAATCGTTTTGCCTTGGTATAAGCCAGCGCTAATCCATATTGAGTCGCACTCAAAGCGGCGCCTTGTCTGACCTGGGCATGCTTTTCAAAGCGTTTGATGATGTTTTGGATCAGGTCCGCATCCGACACCATGACCCGAGCCCGGATCAGTTGGTAATCAAAGTCCGGTTCCCATTTTTTCTTGGCCAGGCTTTCAGTTTGGTTATAGGCGTCGCTGATTCGACTTCGGGTTACAGGGTGGGTTCTAAGGAACTCAGGGATTTGTTCGCCGCTACCTCGGTTTAGTCGATCAAGCCGTTCAAACATGTACGCCATTGCTCTGGGGTCAAGGTTTGCCCGGGTCATTGTGCTGATTCCAATTCGATCGGCTTCAGATTCTCGCGTTCTGCTATAGCTTAGTTGCTGCGTACTCGCGATGCCTCGACTGGTTGTGACTGCCGCGATGCCAGCCTCGGACCCTGCTGTTGCGGCAAGGATCACGCCGGCGAGCAGCCCTGCAATTGAAATAACACCTGCCTTTTTACTGGCCTCGATACCTCTTGCAAAATGACGTTGGCTAAGATGTGCGAGTTCGTGCGCCAGAATGGCTGAGAATTCATGCTGGGTCTCCGCGTGGAGAAACAAACCGTGATTGATTCCCAGCACGCCGCCGGGTGCAGCAAATGCATTAATCGACGCGTTGTCGATCAGTGTGATGTACAAACGGCGGTCCTCAAGATCACTATGTTCCGCTAATGCGAATATGAGGTGTTCGAGATAGTCGATGACCAGAGGATCCTGATAGCCAGGGGTTTGCGCTCGGACAGCTCTTAAAAATCGCTGACCAAGATCATGCTCAAAGGCAAGTGAGGTGGTTGCTGGACTGCTCCCGCCAAGTTCAGGCAGGTTTAAGTCGTTGTTCGCGGACTTAGCCGTCATCGCAAACAGCACAAGCCCGGCGCATCCGGCACGCAAGAGGAAGTTGATGAGGTCACGCGATGTCATACCGCTATGTTCGCAGGGGTAAGCCCTTGAGTTCAACCTGTATCATTGGCTTTGGCCTGATATACTTTTTGAGTCAGTCTCCAAAGGATGTCGTTGTGAATTTAGAGTGTGATGATCCTGTGCCGTTAGATACGAAAGGATTGAATTGTCCGATGCCTTTATTAAAAGCCAAACAGATGCTCAATAAGCTGGTTGCAGGCCAAGTGCTTTTGGTTGAATCAACTGACGCGGGTTCTGTTAGAGATTTTCAGGTGTTTGCGACCCAAAGTGGCCATGTGCTGTTAAATCAGACCGACGAGGCAGGGGTTTACAAGCATTGGTTGAAAAAAAGTGATCGCGTGACGTGAAAGCGATCCTTAAAAAATGGGTGGGTCGGTATTTTTCTGACGAAGAAGCGCTGATCCTGCTCGCAATCATGCTGGGCGTGAGCTTGCTGTTTGTGATGCTGGGCTCTGTTTTGGTGCCAATTCTGACTGGGATTGTTCTGGCTTATGTGATGCAGGGGGTGATTAATCAGTTGCAGCGCTTGCGGGTCCCCCGATCATTCTCGGTAACCATTACGTATTTGTTGTTCCTTGGGGGCTTTGTTGGTTTCTTGTTGTTCCTGTTGCCCCGATTTTGGCGTCAGCTTGGAAGTCTGTACCGTGATCTGCCAGAGCTCAGTGATCGGTTGTCGGCAACACTGGTTTCGCTGCAAGCACATTTTCCCTTGGTGATTTCCGAACGCCAGATTAGCGTTTGGGTAAATCTACTCAGCGATGAAGCAACGGCGCTCGGACAATGGCTGTTGACGGTATCGATCTCCCAACTGCCCGTGCTCATTACCGTCTTGGGTTATACCTTGCTCGTGCCGATTTTGGTTTTCTTCTTGCTCAAGGATAAAGACCAGCTGCTGTCGTATTGTTTGGGTTTTTTACCCGAGGAGCGGCCTTTGATGCATCAAATCGGCAGTGAGCTGAGCGGGCAAATGGAGAACTATGTTCGAGGGAAGTTTCTGGAGCTGATCATCGCGGGCTTGGTGACCTACGGATTGTTCGCATTTTTCGGCCTTAACTACGCCGCGTTGCTGGGATTTTTGGTCGGGTTGTCCGTCATTATTCCCTATCTTGGAATTGCCGCGGTGACCGTACCGGTCACCATTGTTGCGTTAATGCAATTTGGTCTATCGAGTGACTTTTTCTACTTAATGGCGGGTTATCTCGTTATCCAGGCTTTAGACGGGCTGGTCTTGGTGCCGATCCTGTTTTCCGAGGCCAATAATTTGCACCCACTTGCGATTATTTTGGCGGTTTTGATTTTTGGCGCTTGGTTTGGTTTGGCCGGCGTGTTTTTTGCGATTCCCTTAGCGATTTTGATGAAAGCGCTTTTGAGTGCTTGGCCTAGGCGACCCGTTTAGTTTTAGCCCCTGAGCAGTTGTGCCTGCAAACCAGCATGGCTATTATGAGCTCCCGTTTTTCATGGAATCATGCTTTATGATCCGAGGCAGTATTGTCGCCCTGGTTACGCCGATGCAATCCGACGAATCTGTCGATTGGGACCGGCTCGTGGCGCTGGTGAATTGGCATATTCAAAGCGGTACGCAAGCCATTGTTCCGGTGGGTACCACGGGGGAATCGCCAACGGTTACGCCGCATGAGCACTGCGAAATCATTCGCGCCGTGGTCAATGCCGCCAATGGGCGCGTGCCGGTCGTGGCCGGGACCGGGGCCAATTCAACCCGCGAAGCAATTGAGTTTACGGCGTCTGCAAAAGATTCCGGTGCAGATGCCTGCCTTTTGGTCACGCCTTATTACAATAAGCCCACCCAGGAGGGGCTGTTTCTCCATCATAAAGCCATTGCCGCAGCAGTCGATTTGCCGCAGATCCTGTATAACGTGCCGGGCCGAACGGCTTGTGACTTATTGCCTGAAACCGTCAAACGACTTGCGGACATGCCACAGGTGGTTGGCATAAAAGAAGCGACAGGGTTGGTTGAACGGGCGGCATCCATTCGCGCTTTATGCGGCGATGACTTCCTGATTTTCTCAGGTGATGATGAAACGGCTTGTGAATTGATGTTGCAGGGTGGTCACGGCACCATCAGCGTTACCGCGAACCTTGTGCCAGCGCAAATGGCAGCCATGGCCGCAGCTGCGACGGCGGGTGATCGAGCCCGTGCTGAGGCCTTAAATGAGCCTCTGATGGGGCTGCATCAAAGTCTTTTTGTCGAGTCAAATCCGATCCCTGTGAAGTGGGCGCTTGCAGAAATGGGGCGCATTTCAAAGGAGATTCGACTACCATTAACGCCACTTACCGAGCGCCATCACAAGCGGGTCAAAGAGGCGATGATGACAGCGGGGATCAACCCATCATGAGAAACTGGTTTTTAGGCGCATTCATATTTGCTGTGACTGGCTGCGGCTGGTTTGGCAACGAAGAGATGGTGGGGCGGCTGGAAACAGGCAGTTCCAAATTGACGCAGGTGCCTGACGGGCTTGAGACGCCGAGCTATGTGGAAATGATGCCGATTCCAGAAATACAGGATCCACGGGGCCTCGTCGGTACGCGATACGAACTGAGGCGGCCGGAACCGCTCAGCACGCGTTATGGCGTTGACCAAATCGTTATTAAAAAGCTGGATAATGCCCAATGGGTGTTCCTCGATATTCCCCCGTCCGTGGTTTGGCCGAAAGTCGTGCAGTTTTGGGAAGCGAATAATTTAGAAGTATCAGCTGCTGATCCAGCGCTAGGCATATTAACGAGCAAATGGTTGACGGCGAGGCAGGGCGAGGCAGAAGCGGTCTTTGAAAGTATTCGGCAAGGCAACGTCTTTCGAAATACGCGGGACATTAATCTGTATCAGTTTAAATTAAGGCTTGAGCCTGGGGTTCGAAGCGGTAGTACGGAATTGTATATCGAGCAGCGCGAAGTGCCTGCTGATGCGCCTTACCGATTGGACAATATGGTTTGGAAAGGCAGCAGCGATGATTTGGCATTGGAGCGCGAAGTCCTAAAGGCTATGGCCTATTATCTGGGCGAAAATATCAGTCAGGGTACTATGAGCATGATGGCATCCGGTTTGACCGAAGGCCGGACGCGTCTAATCCCAGATCGAATTAAGCCGGAGCTTCGTTATAAGCTTGATTTCAACCGGGCATGGGCAACCGTTGGCGATGCATTGGAAAATGCGAATATTCCGGTAAATGATATTAATCGCAGCACGAAAACGTATTTTGTTTATTACACGCCGAGCCATCTCTCTAAGCCGTCCTTTTTTCGAAGACTTTTCAGCGGTGGTGACCAGGCACAAGCGGCAACAGACCTCTATGAGGTCCGTTTGGAAGATGTCGAAGGCGAAGTGCTGGTCACGGTTTATCAAGGCGACGGCTTTGCAGATGGCTTGGCTGCCGAGCGATTGCTCAAGGTGATTAAAGAGTACTCGACTTAATCCATGCGGGTTGCATCCTTAGGCAGTGGTAGCAAGGGCAATAGCACCGTCATTGAAGGGCGCGAGGGTCGACTGCTACTCGATCTTGGGTTTGGCTTAAAAGAAACCATTCGCCGTCTGGCCCGGCTCGATTTAACACCGATGGACATCGATGCGGTTCTGGTGACCCATGAGCATGCTGATCATATCAATGGGGTTGCGGCGTTCTCGCGTAAATTTCATATCCCTGCTTATATGACGCCGAGTACCTATGATGCTAAGCGAACGGGCCCACTTCCGGCGTTAAAGCCCATTCAATATGAACAATCCTTTGCTATAGGTTCGATTCAGGTTGAGCCTGTTGTCGTGCCGCACGATGCTAGGGAGCCTTGCCAGTTTATTTTTAGTGAAGAAAGTAGCCGGGTAGGCGTTTTAACGGACTTGGGGCACATTTCCGCACACGTTCGAGACCGCTATCACGACTGTGACCTGCTGATGTTGGAATGTAATTACGACAAAGAAATGTTGGCGTCAGGGCCTTATCCCGTCGCCTTAAAGCGCAGAGTCGCTGGTGATTTTGGTCACCTATCCAACGAGCAGGCCGCGGAACTGGTTGGAACGCTGAATCTGCCTCGGTTACAGAATCTCGTCATCTCTCATGTCAGCGAAAAAAACAATCAGCCAGCGCTGGCGAAATCTGCGCTGACCCGCGTGCTGTGTGACTGGGAAGGGGTCTTGACCCTGGCAAGTCAAGCGGATGGTTTTGGTTGGATCGATTTATCCTCTTAGGCGCACTTCAAGGTCTTTTGAACGCAGCGTTGCAGCGGTTGCCCTAATGGGCGCGCTCGACGTACTCATCAGAGTCTTTGAGGGGCCTACCGCAAAGCCTTGCAGCAAGAGGTCTTTGAAAGCGGCGAGTTGCTGACGCCGGCGCCCCAAAGCATGCTGCAATGCCTGCAATCGAAAATCCTTCGGCTGATCATCGAGACGCCCTAAAACGTCGGGCTCGGACGCAGTCGGGTACCCAGATGCAACCCCATTTCGATTCTGGCTTTATTCAGCAGTTTTCTTGTGGCAGACGCGAAGCCGCTGCCTACAAGACTCTTTGAGTCCTTCAAGTCGTAAAGATCCATCATGAGTCTGCTGTTTTTGGCGCATGATGCCCGGCGCTTAAGGCAAAACCTTGAGTCTTGGCATCATCGGACCACATTGAGCGCCTATCCCACTAGATCTTTGCAGTAAAGACCGGGCGCGCTTGCCTTGGCGCTGCTCGGTCTGATGGGGTGCCCATTCATGGCGCGC
>JAFMIA010000124.1 GCA_017854255.1 Pseudomonadales bacterium | reverse complement strand
CAGCCACATCGGCAACGCTGTGGCCAGCATCTACTACTTGTTTAACAGCTTCTATTTTAAGCTCGTCTGGATATCGCTTCTTGCTCATGTTCATTTCTTATAGTCACTTTGTATGACTGAAAGGTGTCTAGCAAACTGGGGGCGATTCAGTTCTTGTTTTTTTCGCGTCGCAGTCTAGCGCTAGTGTCTGGTGTAGGCGGGTTCGAAACTCCGCCTCTACTGCGATTGGTATCGATGCGCGACTCAGACATGGTACCCACATCTGCTTCGCTGACGTTATTGACATCACAAGAGCGCTTGCAAATCTCCTAAAAGAAGTAAATACTTCTCTTTAATTGCATCCGAGCTATTTTCAATGAATGAACTGGAAATTAGACGGCGGCCTGTTCAGGAGCGGTCAGCCAAGACCTTTGACCATATTCTCGAGACAGCAGGCATCGTGTTAGAAGAAACCGGCTGGGATGGTTTTTCTACCAACCTGCTTGCAGAGCGGGCTGGCATCGGTATTCAGACGCTGTATCGCTACTTCCCCAATAAATTGTCCGTCGTCGCAACCCTGGCCAAACGTTTGATTGAAGAATGGGACAGCTGGTTTCTTGAATTGGGACCAAATTGGCTGGGGCGCTCCGGCATTGACCTTTTTGTAGAGCGCTTGAAGAATCAGCCCGGCGGTGTCGCCATACGCCGAGCCATGGCGGCATCACCTATCCTCAGGGCCCTAGACCGTGAGGACAATCAACGTTTGGCGGAACAGTTTGCCGGCGGTCTGATCGTTAGGGACAACACCCTTGACTATGATGACATGGTCCTGACTATCCTCGTTGCGTTAGAGGCAGTGGTCGCGGTGGTTGATCTGACTTATGACTTACCGAGCTCGAAAGCAGACCGTATGATCGAACTGTGTGTCGAAATGCAAGGTGCGTACTTGGCGCGCCACGTTCCAGTCCGTATCAAGGAGGTTCAATGAGGAGATTCCCGTACTCATCCGCATGTGGCCCACTACCTTATCCATGTGCAGCCACGCTAAATTCTCCCCGGACTTCGCTACCACCGAGATGTTACCAAAGCATGCCGGCCAGCATTGGCCAAAGACTAACCAGTAGCCTAACAAATTGTTCGTCTGCAGGAATTTATAAAAAGGGTCCTAAGGTTAAAAGATAGCTGGAGGCAATATGAAAATCCTAGCCATTGGAGGCAGCGGCGGCATGGGTCGATTCGCAGTCAATGCTGTTCAGCATTTTGAGAAGGTCGAGAAAATCATCGTCGCAGACCTTCACCTAGAGAGCGCTCGCGGGTTCGCCGACGAGATGAATGACAAAGTCAGTGCTATAGCGCTAGACGTCAACGACACCCTGGCACTGCAAGCCGCGCTATCGGGTGTTGACATCGTAATGAATACTTGCGGCCCATTTTTTCGTTTCGGGGTCCCGATACTCAAAGCCTGCATTGATGCGGGTTGTCACTACTTCGATATCTGCGATGATTGGGAGCCAACGATTGAAATGCTTCAGTTAGATCAGGCCGCTAAGCAAGCAGGAATATGCGCAACCATCGGACTGGGCGCTAGTCCAGGCGTGTCTAACCTGTTGGCGCTGGTCGCGGTGCAAGCGCTTGATACCGTCGATACTGTCTATACAGGCTGGGATATCGGAGACGCCAAACCCGAGAAATCCTCGTCCCAGCAAGGGACCAATGCAGCCATGTTGCACGCGATTGAACAAATGACCGGTCGCGTGCAGATCTTCCGGGATAACCGCTTTGAGATGGCTCGGCCGCTGGCGCCGATTACGGTCCGCTATCCAGGCCTACCTTCTTTTGAGGGCTGTATCTTTGGTCATCCTGAAGCCGTTACGTTTCCGCACAACTACCCAAAATTGCGAGCCTCCCTGAACCTCGCCCATGGCGGTGGGATCGATTCTTGGTTGCTTAAAACGATCATGCGACTTGTAGACTGGCGCCTCATCAGCAAGGTGCGCGCAGCGAACTTTTTGACTTGGTTTGAGAAGACCGTCGATGTCAGCGCCCAAGTTAACGGTCTAGAGGCGCCACCGGTCATGTACGGATTGGCGATCGGCGCCAAAGATGGCAGGCCAGCTTCTGTTGGGGTGTCCTTTATAGATCCAGCCACGCAAGTGGCAGAAGCCAATGAAATCAGCATGGGCGCAATTACCGGTATTCCCCTGGCCTGTGGCGTGAAGTTTCTGATCGACGGCCAGCTAAAAGAGACAGGTGTCTTTTCTCCAGAGGCGGGACACATCAACCCGAAACTGTTTTTAGAAGAGGTCCTGGTCCAACTGGGACACTTAACCCATCTCTCTTCCATCGCGTTCGAAGATAACATCAAGATTTCGTGCTCGTGGTGATCAACACCCGTTTACGCATCATCTCGGCAGTTGCCGATCAAAAAAACGTTAGGAGTAAGTAGCATGACGACTCACCCACTCAGCCCACTGACAACCGAAGAAATCGAACAAGGCGCAGCGTTGGTTGCCGCACAACTTGGTGAACAAGCCTCATTCTCCTCGGTCAATTTAATCGAGCCAAAAAAAGCTGACGTCTTGCGCCATCAGCCGGGCGATGCTGTGCAGCGTGAATTGCGCTTTGTTGGCTACGACTACCCCGCAGAAGGTAAGCGCGACGGAGGCTTTGAGGGACTCGTCAACCTGACCACCCAGACCGTCGTCATCAACCGAATTGAGTCGGGTCAGGCATCCATTGGGCTCGCGGATTTTGTCGCCGCGATTCAAATCACGAAAGCCGACCCCGAATGGCAGGCGGCAATGCGCCTGCGCGGCGTGACTGACTTTGACCTCGTGCAGATCGATCCATGGCCAACTGGCGGTTACGTCCACCCCAGCGTGCCGGAGGGGCACCGGGTTCACCGCGCCATCAGCTTTGTCAAAGAAGATCCAACAGACAATGCCTACGCACGACCCGTGCAGGGCTTAATTGCCCATGTCGATCTCACCGCAGGTAAGGTCGCACACCTTGAAGATCACGGCGTTGTGCCACTGCCACCTGAAGGCGCCCGCTATGATGCAGCCAGTCAACCTGAGTTTCGTGACAGCTTAAGACCAATCGACATCGTCCAACCAGAAGGCGCTTCGTTTCAGGTGGACGGCCACGCGGTCCAATGGGAAGGTTTTAACTTCCGCGTCTCCATTCACCCAACCAACGGTTTAGTGCTCCATCAATTGAGCTATCAAGACGGGGATGAGAACCGGTCTATTTTGTATCGAGCCGCCCTCTCAGAAATGGTCGTGCCCTATGGCGATACCGACCCCATGCACAACTGGAAGCATGTCTTTGATGCAGGCGAGGCAAACATTGGATCACTGACCAATTCCTTAACTTTGGGTTGCGACTGTTTGGGCGAAATCTATTACTTCGATCATAATGTCGTGAACTGGAACGGCACCGCCCGCAGGATTGAAAATGCCATCTGCATGCACGAGGAAGACTATGGCATTTTGTGGAAACACCGAGATTCCCTCACCCAGTCCACTGAAGTGCGGCGATCTCGCCGGCTTGTGATCAGTGCGGTTCACACAGTGGGGAATTATGAATACGGCTTCTTCTGGTACCTCTATCTCGATGGCACCATTCAAATGGAAGTGAAACTGACCGGCATCATTGGGGTGAGTGCGATCGAAGATGGCGACGAACGACCGGACGTTGCGCCGCTGGTGGCGCCCAACGTGACCTCGCCGATCCATCAGCATCTGTTCTGCTTCAGGCTCGACTTCAATATCGATGGTCTCGAAAACAGTGTTTATGAGGTAGAGGCCGAAACTGTCCCTATCAGCGATGACAATCCAGAGGGCACTGCGTTTCGCGCAAAAACCACACTCCTTGCAACCGAGCAACAGGCTCAGCGGGACTGTTACCCCCAACGGTCACGCTATTGGAAAGTGGTCAACCCCGAGCGAAAGAACCGTCTTGGCAAGCCAGTAGCATGGAAGCTCCTACCCTCTGCTTCGCCAACGCTCCTCGCTGACGACCATTCGATCATGGCCAAAAGAGCCGGTTTTGCAAAACACAATCTTTGGGTCACCCAATTTGAGGAAGGTGCCTTCAATGCGGCGGGTGACTACCCCAATCTTCTGAACAAAGGCGGCGATGGGCTCCCCAAATGGATCGAAGCCGATCGACAACTCGAGTCAAAGGACTTGGTGGTATGGCATACCACCGGCGTAACCCATATGCCGCGACCAGAGGACTGGCCGGTAATGCCGGTTGAATACTGCGGATTCTCACTGATGCCCGTGGGATTCTTTGATCGCAATCCAACCCTCAACGTGCCGCCGTCAAATGCCTGTACGAAGGACTGAAACAGCGAATCATCAACGGCATTTTTAGACTGGGCGCCTTTGATGCCGCCTGGTGCGCGCTACGAATTGGGCACAGAGATCGTTTACGCTTGTAACAAGCGCGGCTTGTACCTATCACTCAGGGGAGAATGAGGGCACTTGGTTTTTATCCTGTCAAACTCTCAGAGCGCACTGGCCAGTGTCGATTTCCTTTGATTTAAAAAACACTGGCGGTGCTCAGCCATCGGACTGAGCACCAGTGAAAGTGGGGGATAGACGGCCCTTGCTACGAATCGGCGAGATTCATCATCCAGGATTGAGAAGCGCCCCCCCAACAACGTCAGCTAGAGGCCTGCTAGCCAAAAATATCGAAGGCGGTCGGATAGTGCTCAAACGCTTCATAGTTAATTTTATTGGGGCACCCTCTCTGCTTTATAAGCCTCAACTTCATCGGCCGTATCCCGTTCAGCACCACTTCCAATAGCACCAGAGATCAATGAATCGCCAGAGAATCCAAACAAGTAACGGATCAACAACAGGCCGTCTGTAAGCGGCTTAGACTGGCCATCACCGTCTATGTCTAGCTGAGAATCAGCGTCTGTTAGGTAGCTCGCAATGGTATCTGAGGAGTCTCTACTTGCATCGCTTGATACTGCACCAGAGGTTAAGGAGTCGCCGCTGAAACCGAACAAATGACGAATAACTAATAGGCCGTCAGTAAGTGGTTGAGCCTTCAAACTTTCATCAGCATCAAAGCTGAAGCATCCAGATTTGCAGGAGAAACGGCTCAAGGGGTTTGTACCGTCGAGCGCTTCTTGCTCATCGCTTTCGCCATCGGCATCGTCATCTAAATCAATAGAATTGGCTAATCCGTCGCCATCGGCGTCAAAATCACCTGCGAGTTTGATTGGAAAGGTCAGCTCGCTTTTGCTTGAGGAGGCTTAATCAGAGATTCTGCGGGAATACCCAGTTCTTCATGTAACTTCCAGATCATCTTCAGAGTGAGCGAGCGTTTGTGATTCAGTATTTCATACACACGATTACTCTTCCCAATCATCGGCTCAAGATCCTTGACGGTCAGGCCGCGGCGTTCCATCTCAAA
>JAFMIA010000123.1 GCA_017854255.1 Pseudomonadales bacterium | reverse complement strand
CCATTCCAGCGCCCGCCATTAGAACTGATAAGCCTAAAAAAGACCCTGCATAGACAGCACTCGGCACAACATCTTGCAGCAACGTTGCGGTTTTAGGTCCCAGGTAGGCAGCCACAACGCCGGCTAACATCAAGACGGATAACGATCGACCGAGGCGCGCCGCCGGAACAGATTCGGCAACGGCAAACCGATACTGCTGAACAAAGGCATTGTGGCTTCCAATCAGAAAGGTCGCGGTGCAGAGCAGCCAAAATGCCGCCGTCTGGACCGCAAAGGCCGCGAGCAACCCCGCAACCACCGCGTAGCTGGCCGCAAATAAGAATCCTTTACGCCGACCAAAGCGGCGCATGATGAACGAGGCAGGAATCGTTGAGGCTGCCGTTCCAAGTATCATCAATGCAACCGGCAGGGTGGCCAGACCCGGCGATGGCGCAAGCTCGGCGCCAATAATGCCGCCAAGCAACACAACGATTGGCGCGCCCGTCTGCGCCATACAGGCTGCCAGGGTTAACACCACCAAAGTCCGGTTCATTCGGTTTCCTTAAGTAGGACACAACTTGAGCAAGACTTTGCGCACAGACCACAGCACCCTTGCGGTTTCCCGAGTATGTCCGGATTGCTGGTTTGAGTAAATGTGTCCGACGTGGTTCAATTTCAGGCGCAACCGGAGATCGATATGCCACGTTTGGACGACCCCGCCTCATCAGAGGCCAACCCCCTCGACCTGATCATTGTTGGTGCTGGTTTTGCCGGGCTCTACGCCCTGCAGCGTGCTCTGAACAGCAATCGGTCTGCCGTGGTCCTAGAACGGGGCGGTGATGTTGGCGGCACCTGGTACTGGAACCGATACCCGGGCGCGCGATGTGATATCCAAAGCATGGAGTACTCCTACTCCTTTGATGACGCGCTACAACAAGACTGGTCTTGGACAGAGCGTTACGCCGCCCAGCCAGAAATATTGAATTATGCCAACCATGTTGCAGATCGATTCGGGTTACGACCCCATATTCGGTTCAGTACCTTAGTCGTGACCATGACCTTTTTAGAAGCGAATAACCTCTGGCGTACCGAAACGGCGGCAGGCGACGTTTTCTTTAGCCGCTTTTGTATCATGGCAACTGGATGCCTCTCTTCAACCAACCTGCCAGATTTTGAAGGCCGCGATGACTTTCAGGGCGAGGCGTACCATACCGGCACCTGGCCTCATGACCGCGTTGATTTTACCGGTAAACGCGTCGGCATTATTGGCACCGGTTCCTCGTCAATTCAATCCATTCCGATCATTGCCGCGTCCTGCGCGCATTTAACGGTCTTCCAAAGAACGCCTAATTACGCCATTCCTGCCCACAATGGCCCGATAGACGAAGGCTATGTCCAAGACATCAAACAGCATTACGACGACTTCAGAGTGCTGAATAAACAAATGTTTGCTGGGTTCGGCGCCCATCAAACCCGCTGGGAGGCATCTGTTTTTGACCTTGATGAGGCGGGTCAAATGCAGCGGTTTGAAGCACGCTGGCAAGAGGGTGGACTCGGTTTCAGCAGCAGCTTTAGTGATACTGGAAGCAATCTCGACGCCAACCAAATCGCTGCAGAGTTTGTCCGCAACAAGATTCGAGGCACCGTGACCGACCCTGAGACTGCCGAGCTGCTGTGTCCGGACCAAGTGCTCGGGTGCAAACGCGTTTGCGTTGACACCCATTATTATGAAACTTTCAACCGCGCAAACGTTGACCTCGTGAGCGTCAAAGATCACCCAATCGAGCGCATTACGCCAACAGGCTTGATCACCAACGGCACGCAGTATGACTTTGACATGTTGATTTTCGCCACCGGATTTGACGCAATGACGGGTACGCTGCTCAAAATTGATATTCAAGGTCGAGCCGGGATCACGCTGGCTGAGAAATGGTCTGCAGGACCCGTGACCTATTTAGGCCTCGCGATTGATGGGTTCCCGAACTTTTTTACCGTTTCAGGACCAGGAAGCCCCTCGGTGCTATCCAACATGATCGTCACAATTGAGCAACACATCGACTGGATCATGGATTGTCTGGATGCGATGCAACAGCGCCAAGCCACAACGATTGAAGCGACCGACACGGCCACATTAGACTGGGTCAAAACCGGCAATGCCATCGCTGCTGGCACCCTATTTCCGACCTGCAACTCTTGGTATCTTGGCGCGAATGTCCCGGGCAAACCCAGAATCTTCATGCCCTATGTTGGCGGCTTTCCGAGTTATGTCGAGATTTGCGAACAAGTTAAACGTGAGGGGTATCAAGGCTTTGTTTTTTCCAACTAGATTCTTTGATCTTCGATCCAGGCACCTGACGGCCGCCTTTTGGATGAACCCACAATGATGGGCGCCTATGATGCGGTCTTAATTCTTGCTGGGGACGCTGACCGAACCGCGCCAAGCCTTACCCAACTCGCGGATCAAGCTGCCGAGACATTTCACGCAGGCTTAACCAGCAGTCTTATCACCACAGGCTGCTGTCACCATATCCTTGATTTATTCCCGGGCAGAACCGAAGCCCAGTGCTTGCGCGATCTCCTGATCGAACGGGACGTGCCCAGCAGTAATCTGTTCACCGAAGAACGATCGGCCGACCTCTTGGGCCGGATCCATTACGCCCAGCAACAGCTCCTGCTACCCTGCGCTTGGCATCACCTACTGCTGCTTTGCCCGGGTGCTCATTCCGACGCGCTTCAAGGCGTCATCAAAAGCTGCTTCGATAATACTTTTTCGATTCATTGGCAGGATCATTGCCTTGAACCTTCGCAAAATCAACAAGCGGACCTTGCGGACTTGGTTCGCCTAACGGAAAACCCCACTTTCGATCCGAGCCGTCTTCAGGACGTCTTGAAGCCTGTTAAAGCCAGAGGGCTGCCAACCTCGCTGACAGATTAACCGTCGCCTTGAGGTCCAGGTCGCCCATCGCGTTCAGTCCTGGCGGAGGAGATCCCGTCGCCAAGTTCGAGACACCCTTACCCATTCAACTATCAGGATTGTCATTTTGTTTTCGTCGCTTGCATTAAGACCCCTGCTTTGAGCCCTTTGTTCTGGGGATGTCACTCTGGTTGAGCCTTTGCAGCCAGTGAAAACACGTCAATCCCATCAGGCGTCAAAAGCCCGAAAGCGCGCAGCACCGGCAGACCCAACTATCGCGTGACAGTTTCCATCGCTTTCCTTATGATTTTACGCTTTGGGGGGAAATCCAATGCCATCGACAACCTTACGCTTCGTCATCAGTTTATTGATCGTCTTTGCTGGTCTTTTGATCCAGCCGTCAACGAGCGCCGCTCAAGAGGCGCAGACACTAAACGAGCACACGGTCATTACCCATGACGCCCACAATACTCATTCGAGCGCGGCCCCTGAAGAAACGATTCTGATCCAGATCATGCGTGATGAGGATTTGCCAGCGCCAGCCGAGCGGAAAATCAAAGTGATTCGGGCTGGATCGGCCAATGTCCTGGATTCAACCGCCATCCATCGCCTTTTAACCGATGAACTCCGCGATCAGAACCTACCGCCAGAGGTGATGGCGGCGCTGCATGAAGCGCTCAATGAAGACCCTGCGCTGAACGATAGGAATGTCGATATCATTGTCAATGATCAAGGCGGGCACCATGTCGTCCTTCGCGATTTCAACCCTTCAAAACCGGGCATGGATCACCGAACGCGACCGAATCAGGGTCTTCGTTGGCTGGAAAAAGCACCGCTCAATCAACCTGTGCAACTCAGCGAAAAAGCCGCTGAGTGCATTTTAAAGTCGCTTACAAAAGTTACTACAGAATCCGGCACGCGCCTGCTTCGAGAAGCCTGTCAGGCTGCCTATCCAGACAAATGATCTATTTAGGTAAGGTCGATCATGACCTTACCGACAACCTCACGATCGACGATCAGTTGATACCCTGCTTGGATTTCCTCAAGTTCAAGCACATGGGAGATAAAAGGCTTAATGCGATCCGCAGCGAGCCAGCGCATGAGGGTCTGCGCCTGACGCTCGGCTTCCTCGGGCCGATGCTTACGCAAACCACCCACTGTGTAGCCTATGACGACGGCATCTTTTACCAATAGGTGATTGGTCTTGGCCAGCGCTGGCCGGCCGCTCACAAATCCCACGACCAAGATCCGACCGAAGGGCGCAATACAGCGAACGGATTCATCGAACACATCCCCTCCGACGGGGTCAAAAATAACGTCCGCACCCTGGCCCTGCGTTAACGCTAAAACCTCAGATCGAAAGCCTTGGTCGCCGAGTAAAATGGTTTGGGCACCATAGCGCGCCACCACCGCCTGTTTCGCCTCAGTGCTGACCACGCCAATGACGCGGGCACCCATCTGCAGACCCAGGTCGACTGCTGCAAGCCCAACGCCGCCTGCAGCGCCCTGCACAAGCAGCGTTTCGCCGGGTCTCAACTGCGCTCTTCGTAAGCCATCGATTGCCGTTTGATAGTTCTGACGAAAAGAGGCCGCTACCGTTAAATCGACCCCATCTGGCACCTTTGTTGCCTGACTGGCCAGCAGGGTTTGGAATCGGACACAACCGGTTGGCACCAATACGGCGTCCCCTATTGACAGGTCCCGAACCGAAGGGCCAACCGCTTCGATCCGGCCAGATGCCTCGCCCCCGACGATAAAAGGTAATTTCGTTTGAACTTGATAGTGCCCTCGGAACTTCACGAGATCGCTAAAGTTAAGGCCCGACGCCGTCAGTGCAACTTGAATCTCACCAAGACCTGGCGGTTTTGGCGCCGGCACCGCTTGCACCACCAAATCCAGATGACTGCCTGACCGAGTACAGATCGCAGCCAAATTGGGCTTGTCTAGGGCGTTCAATCCACCCTGCTCGTTGCTTTCAAATAATCCGCCAGGCGCTCAATCAGCACCAGCGTCATTTCGATTTTACTCAGCAGTTCAATCCGACGATCAATCGCCGGGCTAATATCGCCAGAGGACCGCAGACCGTCGATCTGCTGGCAACATTGGCTTAGCTGTGAGAAACCCAGCATCGTAGCGGTTGGCTTTAAAGCATGTGCCAAATCAACGATTTGTTGCGCCGAAGTGTCCCCCGGCTGCGCCGTAATCAAGGCACGACTCAGACTCGACTTGAAGGCCTCGCTCAGATCTACCACGAGCTCAACCCCCATATCCTCGATCAAAGTATCTACCTCTGGATTGAAGCCCTCAGCTGTGGGTAAAGCGCCCTCAGCGCCAGATGGAGAGCCCTCAGCTGTGGGTAAAGAGCCCTCAGCTGTGGGTAAAGCGCCCTCAGCGCCAGGTAAAGCGCCTTCAGCTGCGGGTAAAGCACCTTTATCTGCCGGTGAAAAGCCTTCAGCGCCAGACTCACCGATGAATTGAGGCGAGTCTGCAACGCCCCGCATTCGATTGGTGCTGCCAATCGCCGGGCTCAAATCAGAAGTCGGC
>JAFMIA010000008.1:41896-68047 GCA_017854255.1 Pseudomonadales bacterium | reverse complement strand
GCCGACGTCGCGCAGTATGTCGCGGCCAACTATCAAGCTTTTGACCTGGACGGTGACGGTGAGCATGCGGCGTTAACTGATGGTCTAATGTTGATCCGATATATGTTCGGTTTTACCGGTGATGCTATGGTGGATGGTGCCGTGAGTTTGCAGGCGCCCCGAGCAAATTATGTTGAGATTAAGGGGCATCTTGATAACAGCATTGCTGCCTCAGGTGGCAGCGGTGGGGCAACCGATGGCGGTGGTTCGGGTTCGGGCGGCACCACGGGCGACGGCGGTAGCACTGGCGGCACAACAAATGGTTCGGGCTCCTCAGCGGGCGAAGAACCGCCTTTAAGATTCGTCTATCAATCAAAATGCACAGTAAATACTCAGAACCAAGAGGTTTGTTTTACCGAGGAAGAGGCGGGGTTTCAGACGGTCACCGTGCAAGGTGCGGGCAGCGGCGCGTCAGTTCCCGGGTTCCAAAAAACAGCTGCCGATTTTGGGGTTATTAAAGTGCAGTCGATTGCGGCGCAATGGCCTGATGGTGAGGTGTTTGAAGATGCGCAAGGCCAAAAAAGTTTTTCAATCAATCGTTACGATGGTTATCAGCAGAACCGGGTTGCTGATGCGGTCGCGTACGAGTCATTAAGCGCGATCGGGCAATCCGGTCGGTGGGGCGCCAAGGCGGTTGTGCAGGTTTATGCTGATCGTTGTTTGTTGAATCAAAATGGCACGAAGGACTGGCGGTTTGCGTCGTTGCCACGATCGGGATTCTTTATCGCTGAGGACCTGGTGTTAACGGATAAAAGGTCCTCGGTTAACTTTGAGATGGACCCATCTGGTGGCGGTACTTGGATAGGCGGTGTATCGCCACTCCCTGAGAACCCCTCCGAGCCTATGACCTGTCAGGCCCTGGTCGATTTTTTCTTCCAAGGTGCTGAAAATATTTCCATTGAGGTTGGTGCCGGGCCCTTTATTCAGACCTTCGACGGGGTTTGGGGCGCAGGTAAGCTTGTTGCAGAAGATGATAACTTTGCTTTGATTCAGGTAACAAAAGGCAGTCTGGATAAAGATACCTTGGTGTCGAGCTGGCGATCATGGGAGGCAATAGACAAACAAACTGCGGTACTGCAGCTGGCGCCGGAGGATGCACGAGACGGCACGCTGGTTGCAATCCATCACCCAGTTGACGGGCGCGATGCAGGGGGCTGGCATTTAACCACCGGTGCCATTATCAA
Source organism: Pseudomonadales bacterium (assembly GCA_017854255.1). Classification (GTDB taxonomy): domain Bacteria; phylum Pseudomonadota; class Gammaproteobacteria; order Pseudomonadales; family Azotimanducaceae; genus UBA9926. The sequence continues at coordinate 66,824 of JAFMIA010000008.1, read as the reverse complement.
GAATTGCGAGGAGACCTTCTATCTTGATGGCTATAGCGGGGGCGTATCGGATGTTTTTGCAATCGACTTTTGGTCGGATGGCGGCAGTGCTGGTGCGCCGATCTTAAATGAGCAGGGGTTGGTTGTCGGGATGGTTAAGACCGACTATCCCGCTGTGCCGGATGAATGCTATGACATGGCCTACACCGGTAAAAACTCGTTAGGGGTTTTGAGTACTTTCTTTGCGGATCCCAAAAAGTCTACGGTTGCGCTTGGCTCTGAGGCGCTGAAAACCTTCGTTAGCAATTACGACGCTGATCAGAATGCCATTAAAGAGCCCGCTTCAAAGGTTAACGACGATACCGTTTGGCCGGTTAGTGGGGTGACCTTAGCGACGACCAATTATGAAGTGATAGATTACGGGGATTCGTTCACCGAGTCGGGTTTCCCCAAGAGCGAAATGTCCAGTCCAGCCTTCGATGTCGCCAAGCAAGCGACAGTCATGTTTTTGAAAGAAAATGGTTGCACCAATTGTGCGTCGGGACTGATTACAGAGGACTTCAGTGATACCTGCTTATGCACCGGTTTTGCGGTGTCGAAGAACCTGATCGTTACGAACGACCACTGTACCACCAGTCTGTTTCCCAATGATGAAACAACGTTTCAAACCTTCCAGGGCCAAGTTGTAAATGCCCGCTTGGTTAACCGTTCAGGGCTCGATACCGGCACAATCTATCGCGCTTTGCTGAGCAATCCACAAAATGCGGATCAGGAAGGTGCCCATAATGGCGACGTCGCTTTGTTGCGCACCGACCAAGACATGGATCTTGTGCCAATTACGTTTTCTGATTCTACAAAATTGGTCCGCCGCGAACCGCTGATTACCGTCGGACATCCCGCGATTATGCTGAGATCAGGCCCCTATGTAACCAGTGGTGGCGCGTTTATCGGATTAAATATGGATGAAAGAAGTACTTTGCACTACACCTTGCCCGCCTCAGGGGGCGCCAGTGGGTCAGGCGTGTTCGATTTAAACGGAGGCCTGGTGGGACAAATCGCTTATGGGGGCACGGGTTATCGGGCAGCGGAAGAAACTTGGATCAAGTCCGAACTGAATAAGCAAGCGTTAGAGGTCTCGCCCTCGGATGTGTTTTTTGATCTTCAGCCGCGCCCGTTCTTGATTGGCCCAAAAGTGCAAATCGGGTTGGGTCGCTCGACTTCCGGCGCCTCGAGCGAGTACATCAAGGCGTTGGTTGAGTATTGGGCGCCAGATGAGCTGCCGCAGGATTAGTCGCTAACCATTGGCAGTACCCATTAGGCTAAGTAAGCCCGAGTATTGCTTGTATCGCGGTCACAGGCAGCGCGTCGACATGTGCGCCCTTGAACCCAGTCATCGGCTCATTCGCAACCATTGCGTTCAGTATGGCCTCATCAACCGCTTGGATGACGGCTTCAAAGAGCGGGTCCAGGAGCGCGTCCGGAATGAATTGCATGTTTGAGAGTTGATCATCATTTTGGTGGGCCGTTTTATTGGCCGTGCTAAAGGCCAAAAACAAGTCCCCCGAGCCATGTCCAGAAATGGCGCCCGAGCGCCCCATCCCTAGGCCGACCCGACGCGTGAGCCGTTTTAGTTGGTGGGGCAGCAGTGGAGCATCGGTTGCAACCACGGCGATGATGGATCCCCGCTCGGGGTCTTCATGAGCTTTAGCCAAGTGCTGGCCAACGGGGATACCGGCGATGGTCAATTGGCTGGTCAAGCCAAAATTAGCTTGAACAAAAACGCCCAGCGTGACGACGGTATTGGCAAGCGTTAAGGCGCGAGAAGCCGTGCCGGAGCCACCTTTGAACCCGTAGCAGATCATGCCTGTGCCGCCGCCAACGCTGCCTTCGTCAATGGGGCCGTCGCGCGCCTGATCAATTGCGGCAAACACATGATGGGGCTTGATGTGAAAGCCGTTGATGTCATTCAGGGTGCCGTCATAGGTCTCGCCAGCAACGGGAAGGGCCCAGCCGCTGACGCCCAGATGCGTAACCAGCCATTGAATAGAAGCATCTCGACAGGTACCCAAAGCGTGCGTGTTAGTGATGGTGATGGGGCCATCGCAGCAGCCTGCTTCTTCGATCCAGTGACTGCCGGTGAGCTCGCCGTTGCCGTTCAAACTATGACAGCCCGCAAACACAGAGGTCGCGAGGTCCTGCTTGGGTCTGGGTAAAATCGCCGTGACCCCAGTTCGCACGCTGTCGCCTTCAATCAGGGTTTCATAGCCCACTGTCACACCGGGGACATCGGTAATCGCGTTGTTGGGGCCGGGCGTTCCAGCAAAGGTCAGGCCGATGCCGCGGGCTCGAAGTTTGCCCGATGGGGTGCGGGTTAATGAGGTCATATTGGCTCGGTAATTAAGACTCTGGTTAGCAGCTTAGGTTGGGTGCTGAGGGCGGTGCAAGTCAGATAGAAGTTCCCTCTTTCCTGAACATCTTAAACCCTGGACGATCGATTTTAGCGTTGTCCCGGGAAAAAGCTCGGATTGGACAGCGTGGGCTGGTCAAGGGGGGCGGTGCGCCTGGTTTTGCTTGAGGATACGCAAGGTTGATTTTGAAGCCGCTCTAAGATCCTAAAAAGAAGCCCAGCGCCTTTGCGAACCCGCAGGGGGCGGTTATTCTAAAGCGATAGCACAATAGGATGATTCGGTGATGACCGTCCCGGAATTTGATGTGATCGTGATTGGCGGTGGGATTGCCGGGGTGTCCGCCGGGGCAAGTCTAGCTGCTGCGCAAAAGGTTTTGGTCATCGAAGCCGAAACACAACCGGGCTATCACGCCAGTGGACGGTCGGCGGCCTACTTTGCGCCCGCTTATGGCAACGCGGCGGTGCGGTTGATGACGCTCGACAGCCAGGATTTTTATCAGGCGCCGCCCGGTGAGTTTGCGAAAGATCTGCTGAAACCTAGGGGCGCGGTGTTTCTTGCGCGGCAAAATGAGTTAGATCTGCTTGAAGATATGGCGGCAGAACAACCAGAATTAGAACGGGTGTCGGCTGAGGCCATTCGCGCCCAGGTCCCGATTATTCATTCGGATGTGGTTGGGGGACTTTTCGATCCCATTGGCGGGGACTTAGACGTCCATGCCATTCTGCAAGGGTATCTAAAACAATTGCGCGTGCGGGGTGGCACGTTTCAGACTGATGCACGGGTGCTGGGCTTAGATCGCGTTGGCGAGCATTGGCAGGTTCGGTGTCGCGATGGTCTCGTTGCGAGTGCAAAAATCATCGTCAATGCCGCAGGCGCTTGGGCAGATGAGGTTGGCCTGCTGGCGGGGCTCCCGCCGCTTGGCTTGCAGCCGAAACGCCGGACGGCGTGTTTAATTGAAGTGCCAAAAGTCTTCAATCATGCGGATTGGCCGATGTGCGTTGGCATTCGGGAAGATTTTTATTTTAAAGCTGAGGGCGCGCACTTGTTGGTTTCGCCGGCTGACGAGACGCCTAGCGCACCCTGCGACGCGCAACCTGAAGATTTTGATATTGCGTTGGCCATAGACCGATTTCACAGCGTGTGTGATCTGCCGGTAGACCGCATACAGTCGCGTTGGGCGGGCCTTCGGACCTTTGCGCCGGATGGCAACTTTGTGGTTGGCGCCGATCCCCGGTTGGCTGGCTATTATTGGTTTGCGGGGCAGGGCGGATACGGCTTTCAAAGCGCCCCGGCAATGGCGGACCTTATCTGCCGACTGGTGCGCAAAGAAGCCGTGCTCGGACCCCAGGCCGCAATCTTGGCGCAGCTGGCGCCAGCGCGGTTAGTCTGTTGAGAACGCAGATCAAAGAGGATCAGCCGGTTAAAAATAGGGCTTTGACCCAACGCCTTGACAGCGCTAGTCTGTTGAAAAGAAAGTTAAGGGCGTTACATCGAGTTCGAAGTGAATCGAAAACAAGAATAGGAACGCCAGCGAAAACTGTATTGAAGTCAGTATGCCAAAAGCCGTTTAGCGCACCAAAGGGATTGGTGGCGTTGAGGAGTTGCCCGTGTTGTCACCCACAGAACTATACGCACTGACGCCGTTACTAAAAGGGGTGCTCTGGGTTGAAGTGATTGTTTACCTTGGGATTGGCGTTTACGAAATATTGGATGACTTTTGGGTGAAGCCCCAACCGTGGATGCGCCTCGGGCCTACGCCGAACAGCTACTTGATGATCAAAGACAAGGTCGGGCACAAGATGCACGGCGGTTTGTGTTTTCTGTTGGGTTTTATTGCCCTGAATGGCTTGATAGAAGGCGCGGTCACCCGGTTTGAACTGGAATTATGTTTCGTAAGTCTCGCGCTGCTTATGATGACCATTTGGATGACCCGAATCCCGGGCCGTTTGGGGGTTACGGTCATCCTAACGAAGCCGGAGTTTTGGTTGCAAATATTGATGTTCGGATATTTTTTACCCCTGATCCAACCCTGGGTTGTGGGCTTGTGCCTTGGGTTGAATATTTGGGGGATTTTGGTCAATGTCTTGCACACACGTCGCCAAGTTCTTTCGCCGTTTGCTTATGAAACCCTGCGGCGTGATGCCGTTGAGGCGGGCCTGGGTGAACGAGAATTGCGCGCCTTTGATAAGTTTGCGGGGCATAAGGACTGATAAGATTGTAGATCATCACAGCCGGAATGGTGATTGTGGTACTGATCGGTTTGGGCAGGTTGTTTTCGGGAATGATGGAATAGTTAAAGACGGTAATGGCACGAATGAATGTAACCTAACGAACACTTCAGCATTAAAGCTGGCGCAAGGATGCCTGTGGGACCAACCTACTCAAGAACGCAACGATCCGGGCCCTTAACCTTTAAGGTTAAATTTTATCAGGGCTTGGGCGCGATTCCCGACACGGTAAAGAACTGGGTCATCAACACGCTGGTGTTGTTTTATTACAGTCAATTGTTAGGTTTGGATGCCTTTCAGGTCTCGGTCATTCTTGCGGTCGCAATGGTCTTTGATGCGATAACGGACCCGATTGTCGGTGCTTATTCTGATAATCTGCAGAGTCGTTGGGGGCGCCGGCATCCCTTGATGCTGGTGGCGGCCCTGCCACTTGGCTTGGGGATCTATCTCACGTTTTCGCCGCCCGCGGGCTTATCAGAGCTGAGTCTGATGGCGTGGCTGCTGGTCTGCATGGTGCTGACCCGCGGCATGATGACGCTGTATTTCGTGCCTTGGGCCGCGATCGCCTCAGAAATGTCGGATGATTATCATGAAAGGACCTCGGTCATGGCGCATCGCTATGCCGTCGGCTGGGCAATTGGGGTGTCGTTCCCTTTGTTTGTGTACAGCTTTTTACTGCCCAGTACAGAGGCCTATCCCGTTGGACAAATGAACTTGTCTGGGTACCCCCTCGTTGGTCTCGCCGCGGGGTTGCTGCTCACCGGCGGCGCTTTAGCGACCAGTTTGCTGACCCTGAACCAAGTGCCGTACTTAAGGCAACATGTAGCCGTCAGCGAGGGCTTAAGTCTGTCGCTCATTCTTCGGGATTTGTTGAGGTCCATGAAGAATCGACAGTTTGTTTTAATTTTTGTGATCGTGATTATGATTTCGGCTATTGGCGGCACCACAGTCAATCTTGGGATCTACATCAACACCTACTTTTGGGGGTTTAACACGGCGGATTTGCGTTGGTTCGCATTATCGGCGCTGGGCGCGTTCGTTGCGTTTCCGCTTATCGCCGTGATTCAAAAGCGCTGGGAGAAGCGATCGATTATCTTGGTTTGCGCGATGGTTGCATTGCTCGACGGCATTACCCTCATCAATCTTCGGTTTTTCGATCTGTTGCCCGATAATGGCGATCCCAGACTGCTGATGATTTTGGTCGGCATGGGGGTGATAGCCGTTGCCATCGCGGTGATTCAGGGCGTCATCTCTGCATCCCTATTGGCCGATGTGTTAGATCAGCATGAACTGCACACGGGTTACCGCCAGGAAGGCATGTTCAATGCGGCTTTGTCCTTTTCAGGCAAGGCGGTAAGCGGCATTGGCATTATGTTTGGCGGTCTTTTAATGACACTGATCGAATTTCCAACGCAGGTTGACCCCAGTCAAGTTCCGGAGGAGATGATTTTTCGGCTTGGTCTTGCGGTTGGGGTTTTATTGCCGCTGCTGTACTTAATCCCGATCGCTTTGGTCACGCGTTACAAAATCACCCAAGCCGTTCACGCCTCAATTCGAGCGGAGTTGGATCGTCGCGGGACTAGCGAAGGTTAAGGCAGGGCGATCCGTACAACGGCGCACTTGGCGTTTTACTGGGCGCAGCCTCCGGACGCGCGCGCTGAGCCTCATAACAAAGTCGCGATCACTAGATTAATGCTCAGCGCAAACAAGCTTATCGTTGATAGAATAAACAAGCCGAACCGGATGGGCACCGTGTTCACCAAGGCTTGCCAAAGGCTATGGGCGATTCTGATGCCGACGTAGGCCCACGCAAGTTGCGCATTAAGGCCATCGCCTTGTCCCACTAGGGTGAGTAAGACCACAACCGCATAAAACAACGTGGGTTGCTCCATAAGATGCGCATAGTTATGGGATTTCCAAGCCACGCTCGGTGGTAATTGGGGGTCAATATCTTGTCCGCGCCCGCCGGCGCCAGAAAGATCGAGCCCGGCTTTGGAAAGCGCTGGAAGCCGAGTGGCGGCCAGCCAAATCAGCATGATTAAAGACCAAAGAATTAAAATTGCAGCAGGGGCCAGAATGGGTGCGTTCATGATGTTCCTTTTGGCGATATTTTAGCTTTACCTTGCGGCTGGGAGGATCCGGTGTCAATCGCGGTTTTAGGTCATTAATTGAAGCAGCCTATGGGTTTAAAACTGTGTTGTGGATGGCGATGACTTAACGCGTCGCAAGCCGGTAAGCTCTGTCGTCCGTCGCTTTATTTATGAGCGCGGCTTGATCTAAATATCGTCAAGGCTTCCACCTGATCCGAGTAAGGCTTTTGTGTCAAAGCGGGCAGGGTCTCACAAAAAATTTGGAAACCACGGAGACCGGGACCGCAAGTGTCGCGCGTCGGTTGAAGGCGCGAGGTTGGTTGCTATCTTGAGCGGGTCTTGCGCCAGAGGATAAGAATTTACAGGGTTTGTTCAGTATGCGATGTTTACAGAAGGGCGGATCAGGGCGTGGCCGCGAGATAGGGCTTCACGGGTCAGAATCGGATTAAGTCGCGTTGTCGCCTGTTTGTTGTCGCGTAAGTTCACTTGGATGCCTGCTTTTTAGGCGATCGATCGAGGAACAAGGGCCAAAGTACACCTCAAAACGACTTGAGCTGGGTCAACCTAAATTGCGGCCAGCGCATAGACCAGATATAGGATGAGTCCTTGATGACAGCGGAGTAACGATGACGCAGCAAGCGGGGCGCGGAAACGCAGGGCAGATCCTTGAGACGTTGATGAAGGGTCAAACCCTTAAGTATTTGATCTTTGCGGTACTGCTCCTAAATTTTGTCCAGTATTTTCTCGAAGAGGCGCAACAAGCCAGCTTAATGCTCACCGCTGAGAGCCCGCTGCTGGCTTGGACGGGCGTTTTTGTTACCACCATCGATGAATTGGGCTGGATTGGCTTGCTGTTGGCCTTTGAGCTTGAAACCTATTGGTTGTCTTATCAGGCGTTGTCGGTGCGCTGGGTGCGGTTCAGTCTTCAAGGACTCCGAGGGCTGTGTTACGTGCTACTGGCGCACACCATTGTGAGCAATCTGAGTGCTACGCAAAGTTATTTACAGATTGATCCTGAGCCGGAAATGGTGTCGCCATGCACTTTGGCGGATCAAGACGTTTTCTTCAGTCAGAACCTCGCCTACCAGCTCATCACTCCTGACAACTGTCAGGCGTTGACCTCTGACGAAGGGCTCTTCTATTTAGAAACCAACGTCGTAACGGATGCGTCAGGCTATCAAATGGCGGGCTGGCATACCTGGATCGATTTGCAAGATGCACTCCTGTGGCTCTTAGTCGTTTGTGCGATCGAGCTGTCCGTACGACTTCAAAATGCCGCAGTGATCGAAGGCCGGTGGGTGTTCCTCGCAAGCATCGCTCGATTTGGCTATGGCGTGCTGATCATCGATGGCCTCTTTTGGCTGGCCACAGGGCATTACCTTTACGCCTTTGATCAAGCATTGTGGATCGGTGGTTTCTGGGCGATCGAGTGGAATCTCAAGCAGTGGCGCACCGCGATCGAGGACGGCACCAATCATGATGAGGTTACGGCTTAGCCTGCGCGCCAGTGTCGTCCGCCAGCACAATGCGAGTTTTGATGTCTGTTGCGTTGATTGGCGGCGCTCAGGTTTTTGGGTTTAACCGTCGCCTGATGCAGTGCCTGTTGCGGCCGCTACGCCGAATCACATCGATGGATGATGCTCTGAGTGCGTGCGGTGCAGACCGATCTAGCAAGGCGCTTTTACGGACATCTTGGGTGAGTAGCGGATCAATGACTGTTAAATTCGCGCAAAGTGAAGCTATTCTGCCTCTTTTTGAGATCAGGTCTAAAAGCACGCATACAGCGCCTAACTTGCGCTAATTAGTTAATCGTGAAAATTAACTGCGCGAATTTATCATTTTATAGGCCTAATTCTCTTCTTTTATTTATTAAATCGATAATAATAGCCTGCATAGTCTGCGGGATTTCAATTTCTAGCAGTTTTTGTTGGCGTTATTCGACTCAGGACTAGGCTATCTGAAAGTCAAAGCGTTGCCCGATGCTGTAAAGTCCGAGACTGTTTTAAAACGGTATAAGAAGAGCAGTAATGTGCAAATTTAACCTTTTGACGAAACTGATCGGTGTTATGTTACTCCAGGTTGGCGCAAGCACTGGTGCGCTGGCTTTAGATATTCGGGTTTCATTCGCGCCAGAGCAGCAAATTAAGAAACTTGAACGCGCTGGATTTGAATGTGGTGCTGCGCTGGCGGCTTATGACGCGCCAGTTGCCTGTCTGCGTCAAAACCAAATCGTGACCCTGAATGGGGCGCAGATCCTACTGCAATGTGTTGAAAAACGGGCTTGCTGGTCGGAACCTTTAGCGCTGCTTGCGAGCATAGGACGCAAGGATGCGTTGTCGCCAACTCGCCCAGTTACGATCTATGAGGCAGGTGGCAGGGCGCAATTGCTTTGTCGAAGCCAGGTGGGTAAAGATCAGCGACAGGTTTGTATCGAGCGCTGGCGCGTAGGAACGAGTGATCGAAATATTCGCACGACGGCTTGGAATCGTACAGCAATCGAGTTGTCCTCGAGGACCGGCATCAATGGATATGGCGCGCCCAATTGATTACGAGGCAGCGTGATCCGGCAAACTTTGTCTAAGCGTCTGCAGGTACCAATGGACGAAATCCTGTAGCGTTGCCTCGAATTCAGGGTGGTACGGACCGGGTTCGAAAAAACGCGAGTTCACGCCTTTGCTGTTTCGCAAAATGATGTACTCATCTTCTTGCGTCGTATGGTCCCATAACCAGATTAGGTCTTCGACTTCATAATCAACACCGGCCTGCGCATCCCCATTGACATACCAAACGATCTCGACATCGGTCGTGGTGAGGGTCTTAGGTAGGAAACGGTACAAAACGCAGTGATCGGGGTAATTCAGCATGAAGGTGAGTGGCCCCATCTGATAGTCGCCAGCGCCGCCATCATAACCCTTGATTTTACCCATGAGGGGCGCCACCGGTTGGCCGTCTCGGCTACCGGTCAGGTACCCATCAAACAAGCCATATCGACTGGTGTAGCTGCAGGCACCGAATCCTTCGGCATCAAGATAGATTTTCCGATAGCTTGCGCTCATACCTTCGACGCCGGTCACGGCATCGCTGCGAGCGAGCATCGCCGTGACGACAGGCGCTACCTTTTCCTCTAAATCTTTCAAAGTGTGCATTTTTGCGTAGGCTCGGTGGGAGGTTGCGCAGTGATAGCACTCAAGGTAATTCTCAAGCACCAGCTTCCAATTGGCGGGAATATGATAAGTCTTCTTATGAGCGACCTTCGCAGCGTCGAGTTGGTAGGCGCCGAGGGGCTTGTCCAAGTTCGATAAAGGACCTAAAAAGTCAGCTGCATTGGGATCACAGTTGATGAAGACCAGGCCCATGTAGTTCACCAGCTGAATCTTCTTCAAGCCATGATCCTGGGCGTTAAAATCAGTCGACACGTGCATCTCTCGAGCCGCGCGCATCGAGCCGTCTAAATTGTAAACCCAGCCATGATAGGGGCAAACAAACGTGCTTCGATTGCCGCAAGGGGCTTCGCAGACCGCGGCACCCCGATGCCGACAAATATTATGCATGCCATGGAGTTCGCCCTGATGATCTCGAGCGATGATGATGGAGTCTTCGCCAATCTCGAGTAGCTGATAGTCCCCTTTATTTGGGATTTCGCTCGCATGCAGGGCATAGATCCAGCTTTTAAAAATCAGATGTTCGAGTTCTCGGTCATGCACCAAGTGCGATCGATAAAAGTAAGGATCCATCGCATGGTTAGGGCGGGTCAGTTCAGCCGCCAGCTTGCTGCGTAATTTTTCGATTGAGTCATCAACATCCGTCGCAATCAAAGTCACTCTTAGGCTCCTCCCGGAGTTCGTTGGTTCAGGGTCTGCTCGATTAGTCTAATGCGGAATGGCCGGTGTTTTTCGGCGTCGCTTCGGATTGAAAATGGGGCCGTCAATCACCTTGCAGGGCGCGAGTAGACGCGTCCAATGAAGTTCGCGCTGATAGTAAATCTCAGCCACGTATTCCGATCCAATCGCCCCTTCGGGCATTTCGAGCTGGGCAAAGGCAATATTTGATTTTGCTGTTGGGCACCAAGCCGCTGAGGTGACCGTACCAATCTGGCGATCGCCCTTCATAATAAAAGAGTGCTCGGCGGGCTTATTGCCGTCAACATTTAAGATGGCAAACCGATACCGTGAGCCATTGGCCTTTTCTTTGAGCAGGGCAGTTCTGCCGTTAAAGAGGGGTTTTTCAAGGTCGACTAACCAACTCAGTCCGAGCTCAAAGGGGCTGCGCGCGCGGCCGGGGCGAACCATCTCTTCAGCTGGCACAAAGTCAACGCCAGCTTGGATAAATCCGGTTTCGATGCGGGCGATGTCCAAGGCATAGGAGCCAAACGGTTTGATCAGATATTCCTTGCCCGCATCAAAAAGCTGATCCCAAAGGGTTTCGGCTTTCTCCGGAGAAACCCAAACCTCATAACCAAGATCGCCCGTAAAACCCGTGCGACTGACCATGAGTTTCTCACCTTCAAAATCGTAAGTGCGCATCCCAAACGGTTTGAGCGTATTGAGATCGGTCAACCCCATTTCGGTGAGCGATGTGCAAGAGGTTGGGCCTTGAACAGCCAGCGCTGCTAGGTCTTCGGTTTCATCGGTAATGGTGACATCAAAGCCCATGGCGCACCAAAGCAGCCAGTCGATGGCGCGCTGGTAAGAGCACAAACGGTAGTCGGATTCGCCCAGTCTAAAAATGGTGCCATCATCCATCACCATTCCCGCATCGTTACACCAAACGGTATAACCCACTCGGTTAATACCGATTTTGGAAATATTGCGGGTGGCCATTCGGTTGAGATAGGCCTCAGCATCGGGCCCTTGAATCCGATACTTGTTCATGGGAGAGAGATCAAACACGCCGGTGGTACTGCGAATTGAAAAGTACTCGAGCTCAACATCGAAGAAGGCGTTGGGGGTTGTGTAGCCCATCCAATTGCCCCAGTCATTGATCTCACAGCGTTCGGCAACCCTTGAGTGGAACGGGGTTTCTAAAAGCATTGTGGCGCGCGAGGGTAGGTTCATGCCAGTTCTCCCTGTCGAATAATTTCCTGAGCTGAATTCTTTCCGGCCAAGCCCATCAGGCCGCCGCCAGGATGACTGCCCGCGCCGCACAGGTAAAGACCATCAATGCCGGTTTGGTATTGGCTAATGCCGGTTGCTGGACGTGTCATCAGCACCTGATCCATAGTGAGTTCCCCGTGATGCCAATTGCCGCCGGTCATGCCGAAGGTGTCTGCAAGGTCAGCGGGGGTTAGCAATTCTTGAGCCGTGATCAGTGACGCGATGTCTGGCGCGTAACGCGTGAGTTCCGCAATCACCGCGGTCATAAAGGGCGCGCGTAGGGCCTCCCAGCCGCCTTTGGGATTGAGCGGGGCGTACTGCACGATGGCGGATAAAACATGTTGCCCATTTGGCGCAAGACTTGGGTCGTGAATCGTTGGAATACTGATATCCATTACCGGCCGCTCAGAGCTTTCATCATACTTCAAAGGGTTAAACGCCGACTCCAAGGCGTTCAGGCTGGGTGCAATGACCAGGCGCTGACCGAGTGCGCTTGGATCGAGCCCGGTAAAGGTGGGAAGGCCGGAAAGGGCGAGGTGAACTTTCACCGTGCCGCTTTTGAAGCGAATTTGCTCGATTCGACGCGCCAGGCCCGTCTCCATATGTTGATAACCCAACAAGGATTTGAAGGTTGTCTTGGGATCTGCGCTGGACACGATGAGTTTGGCCGTTAATTGCTCGCCTGACGTTAACGTGACGCCGGTGACCCGATCATGGGTTTTATCGATGCTCGCAACCGAGGTGTCGTAGCGCACCACCGCGCCGAGGTCGGTAGCAGCATTGCTCAAGGCGACGCCCAACGTCCCCATGCCCCCTTTGACTTGGGTTGCTCCCTCAAAACCGAGCACTTCGCCCATGAACCGATGCAGATAGGTAAAAACCGTATTGGGGGATCGCGGCCCCATGGGGGTTCCGATCACCGCATCCAGCGCGAGGGCCGCTTGCAGCTTAGGCGACTGAAAGGTTTCCTTCATAACGTCAAAAATGTTGATCAAAATCAGACGCATCAGGTCGCTCATGTCGTCTTTGCCCAGTAGTTTCATGCCGAGGCCAAGCTTGGCGAAAGTCATCTTGTCGTGTAGGTCATGCTCAACCAGTTTCGGAGGGCGTGTGTCATAGGCCGTTTTCATCAATTTTGCGTACTTGCGCATTTTCTTCCGAAACAGTGCGTACGCCTTTTGATCTTCGATTGAGACCCCGCCGCCTGACGCCGAATCACCCTGTAAATGCAAGTGATCACCAGTGTCATCGAGCGCGATGGTAGCGAGGCCTTCGGCCGCATAGACCAAACCGTGTTGCGGCAATTTTAAGTCGGAAACAACTTTTGGACTGAGCTGATACAGCCATTGGGCGCAGCTTGAAACGTTGAATCCGGGTGCAAATTCATGAGTAGCGGCACAGCCCCCGGGCACCGCTCGGGACTCAAGTACCAAGACTTTTTTACCCGCCTTGGCGAGATAGCTGGCGCAAACCAGGCCGTTGTGACCGGCCCCTATTATGATGGCGTCAAAATCAGTCATCGGCGTAGCCTCCCGGGACAGTATTGGGTTTGTTCAAGTCGCGCAGGATTTCTCTTGCTGCGTTTGCGCCAGGCGCAGCCATGACGCCGCCGCCAGGATGGGTTCCAGAGCCGCACATATACATGCCGGTGACAGGGCCGCGGTATTGCGCGTAGCCTGGAAAGGGACGGTTAAAGAGCAGCTGATCAAAGGTTAACTCCCCTTGGAAGATGTTGCCTTCCGTCAATCCTACTTCGGCTTCGATATCTTGAGGTGTTCGTGTTTCACAGTGCAGAATCAGATCTTTAAAGTTCGGACTATAGGTTGAGATCTGATCAATCACCGTTTTCTCAAACCCGGCTTTGTCTTCCGCGGTCCAGTCGCGGCCATCTATCTTTAGCGGTGCGTACTGAACAAACACGGACATCATATGCTTGCCAGGAGGCGCCATGGTGGGATCAGTGAGCGATGGGATCATCATGTCGAGGTAAGGGTCTTTCGACCAGGTTTCGCTTTTCCAATCATCGTAGGCACGTTCTTGTCGCTCCAATGAGTCAGAAAAGTGCAGGTCGCCAGCCATCATCGGGTTTTTAGCATCCAGACCGTTGAAAATCGGCAGTCCGTCTAGCGCAATGTTTAATTTTCCGGAGGAGCCGCGTATCTTGAAGTTTTCGGCTTTTTTGACAACGGCAGCAGGCAGGTCCTTGGCATCCATGATGTCGAGAAACGTGCGCTTTGGATCCAGGTTCGAAACCACAATCGGCGCGAGATATTCGTCGCCATTGCGGAGGGCGACGCCGGTCGTTTTACCGCCCCGCACCATAATTTGATCAACATCCGCATCGCAGATGATCTCACCGCCATAGGATTTGAAGGCTTTCGCAATGGCGTCCGCGACAGCGCCCATACCGCCCCGTGCAAAACCCCAGGATCCAACGTTGCCGTCCACATCGCCCATGTAGTGATGCAGGAGCACGTAGGCGGTGCCAGGGGAGTAGACGCCGAGGGCGGTGCCGATAATGCCACTGCCGGCCATGTGGGCTTTAATCACATCGGTTTCAAAATACTCACCAAGGTAGTCGCCAACACTTTTGGTCCAAAAGGCAATAGTGTCCGCAAGGCCGGCTTCTCCCATGTTTAAAAACGCCTTCGCGAAATCTAAGAGGTCCGATAAGTCCCGGGGTTTCATGGAAGTAGGGTCCGGCGGCGTTCGCATTAAAAAGGGGCGTATGAGCCGCGTTTGCTTTGTGACATCGGCCGTATAGCGTTCATAAGCATTGGCATCGCGTTTGGAGTGCCGGGCCATTTCTCGGTAATGACGATCGTGATCGTGGTAGTTGCCGAGGTGATCACCATTACGCATAAAAGTCGCGCCACCGCCAAAAGGCACGACCTGCAGACCGTGCCGCGGGAGTTCTAAATCACGCGCGATCTCTGGGCGAAGCAAGCTGCAGACGTAGGAACAGTTGGAGTAATACCAACCCTTATGGAGTTCTCGACTCACGGTGGCGCCGCCAATGTAGGGATTGCGTTCTAAAACAGCAACTTTGAGTCCGGCTTTGGCCAAATAGGCGGCATTGGTCAGGCCATTGTGACCGGCGCCAATGACAATCGCATCATAGTTATTCAATAGCGTCTCCTGAGTCGATGAGGCGGTGTTTAAAGGTAAAAGGATGCCACGTTGGTAGCGTTAGAACAAGCTGAGAATGAACGTGGGTTCATTCCCGACTTGTTCTAATATCAGCTCTGAATTAGATTAGAAGTCGTCAATGGTTGTCCTGGCTTGGTGTTCTGTATGCAAACGAAAACAATCGACAGTGTTGCAGGGAAAAAACGGGTTATTCTGCCGCGTGCTGTTCGACGCCAGCAATTAATCCTTGCCACCATGCGCTGTATCTCGAAGGTGGGTTTATCCTCGGTCACGATGGCGCAAGTTACCAAGGAAGCGGGCCTTAGTCGCGGTATTGCAAATCTGCACTTTGAACGCAAAGAAAACCTGCTGATCGAAACCTTGCGATTTGTCACGGATGAATATAATCGGGGGCAAGCTGAGATTTTGGATGCAGCGACTTTTTCATCCGCCGCAGAACAACTGGCGGCTTTGGTACAGTTTCAATTTAGTCGTTCGGTGACCGAGGCGACCAAGATGGCGGTGTGGTTTGCTTTTTATGGGGAGGCGACGTCTCGCCCAACTTACCAAAAGATTTGCGCCGACTCCGACGCTCGAGCCGCCCGATCGGTCCGAGCGCTGTTTACGCAACTGGGTGCGATGCAGGAGGCTTTGGTCGATGTTGGCGCTGTGACCGATGGCTACATTGCGCTCATTGATGGCCTTTGGCTGAATATCTTGTTAGCGCCGCAAAAAATGACCCGGGCCAAAGCCAAGCGGGTGGCTCGGACGTTCCTTGAAGGGGTTTTCCCATCGATTAAAGCCTGAGGTATGCGGCATTCAGTAAGCCGGCTGAGCACCTTGTCAGCTCAGTGCGCTCAGCGTGCGATCTGAGCTGGCGGGATATAGTCGAAAATAAAGTTAACGCGACCCTCTGTGCCTTTGTTCATGACGCTATGACGCTTCTGGTTATTGATTTCGTACACTTTCCCGACCTCGAACGCATAGGGGCGGCCATCAATCATAAAGCGCACTCTTGGATTGCTGTATATGGGGATATGAATTCGGTGACCATGATGAAAAGAGGGATGCCCGTCATGATGCGGTTTGATAATGCCGCCAGCCTGCAACCGCGCGGCCATGGCTCGAATGATCGTGCCGCCCGGTGGATAGTGATCCTCAAGGATTTGATGCATGAGGGGTAGGGCGGCGGATTTAAAGAGATCCCAGCCAGATTCTTGCTTGACCTCGATGTTCGGCCAACCCGAGCCGTCGGTAAAAACCATCACGATTGACTGGGTGTGCTCATGCACTTCGTATTCTAATTGCCGATATTGATTGCCCCACCAGGCATCTTCCGGTTGGGCCAGAATCAATGCTTTGAGGGGCTCAATATCATAGGAGCCGAGTTCCTTTAGAGGCACGCCAATGTCCATACGTCTCAATGCTTTCGTTTGGGCCTAGTGTGCCACAGAATAGTAGTGGGATGAATCGGCTTTAGGGGAGCCTGCTGAGGCTGCTACTATGAGTTGAAAATCGACTTAATTGGGTCACAGGAAGAAGGGTACTATGAATCGATTGGTTGTGAATGCGTTTGTGGGCCTCGCCCTTTTGGGATGCCATTTGGTCAGTCATGCTGAGCGCTATGCCTTAGTGCCGGATCAGGTGATTGATGGGGTTCAGGAGACTGCGCAGGGTGATATTGCCGTCTTGGTCGAGGACGCGCGCATTGTTGGGCTGGTGGCCAAAGGTGACATTCCTGCCGACTATGAACACGTTGATTTGCAGGGAATGACGCTCATGCCCGGCATGATCAATGCGCATGAGCATCCGCTTTTATATGACGATAACTATCAGACCGCGCATCTCACCGCGTCCTCTGCCTATAAAGCGCTTTTAGGCCTTGCTGCGATGCAGCGCTGGCTTGCCCATGGCTGGACAACGATTCGGGTGATGGGCGATGGAGACGTGTTCTACGGCAATCAAGATCTGCAGCGCGTGTTTTCCGAAGGGGTTTTTGTGGGACCTAGAATTACCGGCGCCGCGCACTATATTTCCATCACCGGGGGCGGCGGCGATATCAACTATGGTTCGCCAGAACAAACGCTGATTGCGGATGGACTGATAGCGGATGGTCCTATTGAAATCCGTAAAGCCATTCGTAATGAAATTAAGTATGGCTCGGATTGGATTAAACTGCTGGTGACGGGCGCCTTTCATTCCGTCGGCGATGATCCGCGCAATGTTGCCTTTAGCCCTGATGAGCTCGCTGAGGCTGTCGCTGAGGCGGCTCGACACAATGTACCCGTTGCCGCCCATGCCCACGCGACCGACGGGATCAATCAAGCGATCCGAGCTGGCGTTCGGTCCATTGAGCATGGTACTTATCTCAACGACGAATCAATTCGATTGATGGTTGAGCACGGCACGTTTTATGTCCCCACCATTTACGTAGGCGACTACTACGCCGGCACGGATAAGTTGCTCGCCCAAGAAAAGAATGACGATGCCTATTTAAGTTATCGAGATGAGTGGCTTGCAAAAATAGGCCGCGCGCATGCTGCTGGCGTGAAAGTGGTGGTGGGGGTGGATCTTGGCGGCTACAACATTGAACCCGAGGCCTATGCTCGCGAGTTTGCCGCGCTCATCGAAGCCGGATTAAGCCCGATGGCGGCAATTCAAGCCGGCACCAGCGTTTCAGCGGACCTGTTGCAGTGGTCGGATCGAGTGGGTCGGATTCAAAGCGGTTTATTTGCAGACCTCATCGCAGTGCCGGGTAATCCCCTTGAGGATATTTCTGTGCTCGAAGCACCAAGCTTTGTGATGATGTCCGGCAAGGTGGTCAAGCCAGTGCAATGAGGCAATGCCTGCGGAACAAATCAAGCGAACGCGGCGTCGTAGGGCGTTATCACAGGCCGAGTTAGGTCACGGGCGTACTGAATTGCGGGGTTGATCGAAGCCGTAGGTACAAACCCGCATAGATCAACATGCCGAGTAAAGCAGCGCCTGAACACATCATAAACACTGCCTGATACCCCAAGTCTTCGCCCAGTAAACTCGCGGCTAAATTGGGTCCCACAATTTGCCCCAGACCCTGAGCGCCGGGCATGAGCGCTGCAAACTTGCCGGTGGTATCAACGCTTGCAACCGTTGACATTTGATAGACATCGATAAAGATCCACAGCAGATTGAAGGTAAAGACGCTCACCAGTAATTTGGTATCAGTAATGCCATTCGCCAGCATCCCAACAATCACGGCCATCAGAACGAGGGTGACCAACAGAGGGCGGCCCAAGCCAAACCGATTGCTGAGCAGGGTCGCGAACAGGCAGCCAATAATGGAGCAGAAGGAGGCCCACACCAAAACCTTATTAATCCAGACCGGGTCGACTTCTGCACTGAGTGCAGCCAATTCGATGTAGGTCCAATAAGCACCAATGTTGATATAGGTTACAAAAATTGCGGTTAGGCCGAGCCAGGGTAAATAAGCAGCCAATGGTTTAACAAGGTCCTGACCGCCATCAGGTTGTAGGATTTCTATGGGCGCTGCGTTGGCGTAGGCCGGTATCCAGTTCAAAAATCCGAGGGTAACGAGGAAGCAGCCAATAAAAGTCAGATAAATTCCGTTCATGCTGAGCAGCGGCAACACCTGCATTTCAAGGGCTTGCGAAAAAGCGAACGCAAACAGCATCATGTTGTAGGCGAAGGCCGGATTTGAGCGGGCGCCCAAGGCAGCTACCGCGGTCGCCGTATAAATGCCGCTACCGAAACCCGCCAGTAACCGTAGCCAGAGCACTTGGTCATAATCGACAAAGAGGATGCATAGACCATTAGCCAGTACCGCGATACTGATCCCGAGCACGATGAGCAGACGACGATTCATGCGCGCAATTATGACGGCGGTAAACACGGCGCCGGCGGATAGCCCGCCCAAGTCTGCGCCAGCAACTCGGCCGACTTCGACTTCTGAGAATCCAAGGAGCGTGACCCAAGCGCTGCTGATCACCGGGATACCGACTAAGACGCCGTAACCCACTAGCGTCATGTAAAGACTGACCAGCAGTGATCGCGTATCGTCAAAAGGGTTTGTTGTTGTCATCGCTTGTCCTTGAAGTCAGGTCGGCCGGAAAGACTCGCGTCCATCAGTTGCTCTAAGTACTTTAGAATTACCCGGTGTTTGAGGCAAGCTGTTGAGAATGTGCCGGCGGGTCTTGAATATGGCAAACTCTGGCTTAAGCTCAGAGGCTTGGGTTGTACCATTGGTTGAAAAGAGAACGTCAATGTCTGATCAAAAAAATCCCCGTCAGGTTTTTGAACGGGTCATCTCGTTACTCAAAAGTGGTGCCCGAGCAGAGGCAGAATCCGTGTGCCGTGAATCTATCCAGCGAGACCCGGGAGACGTTAATTTTATGGCGCTCCTCGGCACCATCTTGGCGGAGCGCAATGAATGGCGGGAAGCTGAGGAATGCTTGCGCCACGCCATACGGGTGGCCCCGGGTCATGCGCGTGCTCATGAGGATCTGGGGACGGTGCTACTCAATCAGGGCCAGCACGCAGCGGCGCTCCCCTTGCTTGAGAAGGCGGCCGAGTTGATGCCGAATAATCCAGCGATTTTTACGAAGCTCGGTGGGGCGCTGTCCGCTCTTGGCCGATCAGAGTCGGCTCAAAGGGCCTTGGCAAAGGCGTCTGCTTTGTCGCCAACCCAAGCAAAGTTAGAACAGGCTTCGCGGCTGTTTGCCGAAGGTAAATTTCGCGCCGCCGAGCAACTTGCGCAAGCGATCCTCCAAGACAACCCCATGGATGTTAATGCGGCGCTCTTATTGGCACGGATTGCGATTAACGCGCATTGTTTTGAGGATGCCGAACAGTTGCTGCTGAAAATTACTGAGATTGCGCCTAGGTTTGTGGCTGCCTGGCATGACTTGAGCTCAGTGCTAAAAGAGCTGAACCGCTACGAAGAGGCGGTTGTGGCCCTAGAGCATGCGGCCACGCTCGATCAGAATAATCCTGTAACACACTACTTTTTAGGCGCTGCGCTCGCAATGGCAGCGCAACCTGAGCGTGCAATAGAATCCTATCAGAAAGCCGTGGCGTTCGATTCTAATCTTACCGGCGCGCATATTGGCTTGGGGCACGTCCTTAAAACCGTGGGTGATCAAGCGGGTGGGATAGCAGCCTACCGGCGGGCGATTGCGCTGAGACCGAATTTTGGAGAGACCTACTACAGTTTGGCAAATCTAAAGACGTTTCAATTCAATGATGCGGAGATTGCGGACATGGCGTCTCGATTGGAAAGCGCCGGGTTACCCATTGACTGCCAAGTCCACTTCGCGTTCACTTTAGGCAAGGCCTATGAGGACAAGAAGGACTTTGATCAGTCTTTCCATTACTACGCGCTGGCAAACAAGACTCATCGCAACAGTATTGCCTATGATCCGGTACAAACTGAAATTGCCCACCAAAAAATGAAAGAAGCGTTTGGGCATGCGTTTTTTGACCAGCAAGCGGTCGCAGCAGCAGGATGCCAGCGACCGGACCCAATATTTATATTGGGTCTGCCAAGATCGGGCTCGACGCTCCTTGAGCAAATCCTCGCCAGCCACAGTTTGGTTGATGGCACGAGCGAACTACCCGATATCAGTATGATTGCGCAATCGATTACCGATAAACGTTCCGGAAGGTCCTTTCCGCTGTCGATGCCGGAGCTTGCTCCTGACGCATTGACGGCCTTTGGCGAACAATACCTTGCCCAAACGCAAAGGCACAGAGGGCAAGCGCCGTTTTTTACCGACAAGATGCCGAACAACTTCGCCTATGTTGGCTTTATAAAGGCCATACTGCCGAACGCAAAAATTATCGATGCCCGTCGACATCCGATGGACAGTTGCATCGGCTGTTTCAAGCAGCACTTTGCGAAAGGGCAGACCTTCACCTATGACCTGTTTGAACTGGGCGAATTCTATTTAGAGTATGAGCAGTTGATGACGCATTGGGATGATGTGCTGCCGGGCCAGGTACTGCATGTGCAGTACGAGTCGGTTGTTGCCGATCTTGAGACCCAGGTCCGTCGAATTCTCGATTTTTGTGGTCTTGAATTCGAAGACAATTGTGTCAATTTTCATGAAACGAAGCGGGCAGTTCGCACCGCCAGTTCTGAGCAGGTCCGTCAACCAATTTATCAGGGCTCTGTTGCAACCTGGAAACGTTTTGGTCCGCATTTGGACGAATTGCGCCAGGTGCTCTCGCCAGTGTTGCCGGCCGAGGATCAGTGGGTACCGGGGTCGTGACCGTGCGCTTACCAAAGCTCATTGCAACGTCCGTGGTTCGGGGCAGTCAAAAGGGACAGAGCCACGGCGGTGTTTATCTTGTGGACTTTGGCGCGCAGCAGGTTGATCAGGTTATCGACTGGAATAGTGGTGAGATCGACTTCGCTGGACGAGGTTGGGATCGGGGCTTACGAGGGATTGAATTCACAGCGGATGCGGTTTGGATCGCCGCCAGTGATGAGCTCTTTTGCTATTCACCCGATTTTCAGCTGATTGCATCCTATCGCAATGAATACTTAAAACATTGTCATGAGATCAGTCGCAAGGATCATCTATTATTCCTAACGTCCACTGGTTATGACTCACTGCTCGTTTTTAATCTGAATACTCGAGCGTTCATATGGGGTTTGTACATTAGTAAAAATGGTCAGGATTGGATCGGGCAGCGCTTTGACCCGAACGCGCGGGGTGGGCCGCCCTTTGCCAACAATTATCATATCAATATGGTTTCGGTCTCCGATGCCGGCATTTTCTTTAGCGGTCTGAATACCGGCGCGTTGTTGCGGGTCAATGCCGAAATGCAGGTTGCAATGGTTTGTAGCTTGCCAACGGGCTGCCACAATGCGCAACCGTTTAAAGGCGGGGTTTTGTTTAATGATACGGCGAGCAATGTGGTGCGCGCTGTGGATCGTTTGGGTCAATCCTTTGCTCAAAAGATCATCCTGTATCCCGAGGCGGAATTAGATTATGCGGGCGTTGATAGCAGTAAAGTGGCGCGGCAGGGCTTTGCTCGTGGACTCTGTGTGATTGATGATCAATGCGTTGCGGTGGGAAGTTCGCCCTCAACGATTACTGTTTTTGATGTGCAAGCTGACCGCCGATTGACTGGCGTTAACTTGACCATGGATATCCGGAATGCGATTCACGGCTTGGAGGTTTGGCCGTTTTAGGGCATCCGCATGGGATGCTGATTTAAAATCAGCTGTTTCGATGGAGGATCTGAATCAGGCATAAAAAAGCACGCTTAAGCGTGCTTTTTTATGCCTGGACTGTTCAGGTGCTTTCTTTAAAAGTACTTTCTAAAAGAAACACCGAAGTTTCTTGGGCGGATTACGCTCGAGCTATTCCCCCCCCAAATCTGATCAAAATCTTGCGTGTCCTCGTAGGAAATTCCGCGGGAATCGGCAATGTTATTGACGTAAATTCGGGCGCTCCAGCCGTCGGTTTCAAGGCTGAAGATGGCGTCCGTTACGTGATAGTCGCCTTGACTCAATTTATAAGACGGAAACCCGCCTGTGAGCTGATTAAAAGACTCGCCCACATTATTGTGCTGAAGCCGCAGATTGCCACTGGCACCGAGCAAGTCAAAGCCCGAGAGATCGACGTAGGCTGACCAGGACTTATCCGCAAATAAAGGCAGTGAGGAGCGCGGCTCTAAGCCCGATGGGATTTGCCCACCCGGTACCCGCGGTTCATCATAAAAGGCTTGCCCCTCGACATAGGCTTGGGTGATTTTGGTCATGTTGAAACCGATTTCGACGTTCTCGCCTAACAGGGCTTTTAGATCGAAGTCCCAACCTTTAACCACGGCATCGCCAACGTTACCGACAACAACTTGAAAGGGCACGTTGCCGTCTCCGCCATAGGCACTCAAGCCATTGCTAGGATCAATCACTTCAAGCTGCATGTCGGCCCAATTCATTTGATATAGAACGGCATTCAGTTGAACCCGACCATTCGCCAATTGAGACTTCAAGCCGAGCTCTTTGTTCTCAAGAATGTCTGATTCGTAATCAACGGGTAGCGTTGCGCCCCCATTGTCGTTCGTTCGTCCTCGGTTGGTACCCCCCACTCGGTAACCTTCGGAGTAGACGCCATAAAGCATAACATCTGGATTGATGTGCCATTCAAGGCCTAATTTTGGAATGAATCCGTCATCCTCGGCTTCACGATTGGGGAGCTGCTGATCGACCCTTGAATCGGGCTTCTCCACCGTATAGCTGAGTTCTCGATCGACTTGGTACCAGCGGCCACCGACCAGGGCCGTTAACTTATCCTCGATAATGTCAAAGTCCATTTCACCAAAAACGGCTTTGTCGGTTCGCTTGGTGCCTTGGAAGGAGTTCCACCAGGCATCGGTTGGCGCAATCCCAGGGTAGTAGTAGCTCCAGGCTTCGAAGGCGGGTGAGTCGCGATAACCGTCAATATAGGTATAGAAGTCCCAGAACTCTTCACTCTTTTGATAAAAAGCCCCAACGGTCCAGTTGGTTCGGTCCGAACCGCCCGTCAATCGAAATTCCTGAGTGAAGCTATCTAATTCATAGGGTTGATTCAAAAACCCGGTAGGCTCCTCGCCAAAATTATAGGTCTGATAACCGTAATAGATACCAAAAGCATAATGAAAGTAGGCTGCATAGGATTGGGTGTCATGCTGATACACAATCTCGCGATCGTAATAAGAAGTCGCTGAGACCAATTGTGCGAAACCTAAATCGCCTTCGATCACCAGGCTGGTTTGCAGCCATTCGTCGGTGCGAAATTCTTCAGCAAACTTGACGGTTTTTAGATCGCCAATATTGGGGTCATAGTCGTTGAAGCCGCCAGCCGCCAAATCTTGAAAATTCGCCGTGCCGGTCACCGTCCACGCGTCGTTAACCAGCCAGCGGATTGCGGCTCGGCCACCTTGCCACTCGATATTGTTAACATCTTCTGCTTCGAGACCACTGTTGGTTTTAGTGCCGCCAAGACCCGTTCCAAACACGTCATCATAGACCGTTGTACCGAGCACATTGTCGATGTAACCGGCATCTTCAGATTTAAAGCCGGATAAGCGGATTGCAACCTTATCACTAAGCGGAACGTTGATTGTGGCGTCAACCTCATGGCTGCTACCGCCATTGCGCGTTTGACCCACCCCAAAGCCGACATTGGCAGACGATTCCGTCACATCAGGCTTGTTGGTAATCACCCGGACGGCGCCACTCTGTGACGAGGCGCCATAAAGCGTTGATTGCGGGCCGGCTAGCGCTTCGACTCGGGCTAAATCGATTGGGTAGACATCCGGTGCGGCTGAGGTGACGGACATCGGTTGTTCGTCGAGATAAATGGCCGCCGTTGGATCGACAAGGAAACCGCCGCCGTCACTGACGCCACGGAAAACGATGGTATTCTGGCCAGGCGTTGTCGTTGAAATATTGAGGCCTGCGACAAATCGAGCATAGTCTTCCAAGGTTGTGATGCCACGCTTCTCCATTTCCTCACCGGAAATAGACTGCACCATCATCGGAATGTCTTGTGAGGACTCAGCACGTTGTCGTGCCGTGACCACGACTTCTTCGATTTCCGCGCCGTAGCTGAAACCAACGCTGGTGGTGCCAAGGGCCGCGGCAATGCTGCTAACCAGCATTCTTCGACGAAAGGGATGATTGGGGACTGTGGGCTTTTTATAAGTCATATCGTGATCCGAGTTCATGATGATGATGAATCTGGGCAGTTCGTGATCAATCGGATGTAAAGATTGATCGATACCGGCCCAGCGGTAAACAGCATTTTTAATACCCTCTGATCCTAATGCATCTTGGCGTTTGATAAAAGTGCTGTGGCCACAAAAATTGCGGCCTAAATCGCGGCATTCGGCGGGCTATTTTAAACCTCGATAAACGCTTTCAACCGCATTTAATGGGCCGCAAGTGCGCGACAAATTGCCGCGCTGGCAGGCTGCCCCACGTCGCTTGTGGCGTCAAGGCGCAGCACTCG
>JAFMIA010000008.1:0-41886 GCA_017854255.1 Pseudomonadales bacterium | reverse complement strand
GTTCTGAGCTGGTTTGATACGGCGGCCACGGCACCGCCGCGCTCGAGTTCGGGTTGCCGGTTTTGATAAAATTCGCCCAGTAATGCTGCATCAGAATCGTGAGGGCGCGATCGGTTTCATCGGTAGGCAGCCAATCGTCGTGCGTATCAAAGACATAGGGCAGTTCTGCCCCGTGGTATGCGCCCATGGATGCCGCCATCTTGCCAGGGCGAATCTTATTGAATTCATAGACATACACTGATTTTTTAATGTCGCTTTGATGCGCCGCCAAACGCAGGGAAGGGCAAACGAAGACTTGGGCCGTGATGAGGACATCCAACGCTCGTGTGGCCGATGGAAATTGGGGCAGCAGCGGCAGGACCGCAGAACGCTGGGTTTCGGTCAGACGCTCGGCCAACCAATCATCGAGTTTTTGCTTGGGGTCTAAGTACATGAGCCATTCATCTCGGTTGGTGCCGATGAGTAGGTCGATGGGTGCCACCGCGCCCGTATCCAGTGATTGCCGTGGCGGCATCACAATACTCGTGCCGTCCTCAACCGGGTCAAAATAAAAACCGGCATAAACGGATTCAGCGGCCGCGAGGACCTCATTGGGCGGCAGCTGTTTTGCCGCCGCCAGCGCCGCCTGACCGCTTAATCCGGTGAGCTGCTGCGTTAAGCGAGTCCCTAACTTCCGGGCCGGCGCTGGGTCAGTCTCTCGATCTACGGCCGAGCCGCCACTCTGATGGATTGCGCGCTGAAAGAGACCCTGTGCTAAGGGTGAGGCGATTAGGAAGTTAATGCTGTTGGCGCCAGCGGATTCACCCATAATCGTAATGCGGTTGGGGTCGCCGCCTAGGGCCTGGCTGTGTTGTTTGATAAACCGTAAGGCTTGAATTTGATCCAGCAGTCCAAAATTGCTATCAGCAAGCGCTGGATGAGAAAAAAAGCCGAAGGCCCCTACGCGATAAGCGATTGTAATAACGATCACGCCTTGCGCTGCTAGACGATGGCCCAGGTAATTGGGTTCATAGCTGAAGCCGCCTCGATTACTGCCGCCGTGGATGAAGACGACGATTGGCAAAGGCGCCTTTTCGCCCTTAGGTCGCCAAAGGTTGAGGTATAGGCAGTCTTCACTAACCTGGGGCGGTTTGACGACACTTGGGTCACCGCCAAAATCTTGAACAACGCCTTGGTACCAGTTGGTGATGTGCTCGCCTTGGTAGCAGGCCGGTGCAAAGCGCGTGGCCGTTAATTGCTGCGGGGTGCCTGATAGCGGTTGGGGCGGCATCCACCGCAGAGGGCCAACCGGTGGCGCAGCAAACGGAATGCCTCGAAAGACTTCAATCGTCTCCTCGTTCAGGGTTTCACCGGTCACTGTTAACGTACCGAGCATCAGGCTCGGCGGGGTGTCTGATTCTGCCCGCGCGGATTGGCAAGATAGTAACAGCGCCCAAAATAGGGCGTGCAACGTCGATAGACGCGTGTGGCTTAAAAATCGGATAGATCCCGGCCATCGGGCCGCGTGGCGCGATGTTCGCGGTTTTGCAGCAATTGGTAAGCGCCTAAAAAGCGCGCTGACTTGCGGGTTGAGGATATTCGCGCAGAGGCTGCGTCGCCAATGGCTCATTGCGCTGGTTGCGATGTTGGCCCGTGGCATGGCCACGGGGCGGGCACGAGTTGGTTGGGCGAAAACCTTTCGGTTACCGACGTCATGGATTGGCGCAGAAGTCCTCATCAACAATTTCCTTTCATTAAAAAACCCCTCGAACAGTTGTTTTAAGGGCCGCGTCGCGCGTAACAATTAAAGCGCGTCGATCTCGTCTCGAAGGGCGCGACGTCTTGACTCGCAACCGCCTGAGCGTTGGCCTTGCGCCAGTGTTTAGATCGGCGATGCCTGCTCGGCTTGCCCCGTCTCCAAATGCCGTGCAATGAAATCCATCCGATCCTTGCCCCAATAAATCTCCTCCTCGATGACAACTGTTGGTGCCCCAAAAACGCCTCGATCCAAGCCGCCTTGGGTTTCGTTGACGACGATTTGGCCTGTTTCATCCGCCGTTAAGGCCGTCCGAAATTGGTCTTCTGGAATCGAAAATTGTTGGGCTTGCGCCACTAAAGCATCATCGCCTGCAATGCTGTGATCATTTTGCTCCCAGTACTGGGTCATGACCGCATCGATAAAGGCCGCTTCCTGATTCCAAGCCCGCATGGCAACGGCGGCTCGTAGAATTCGGCTGGTTTTGATTGGGAATTGATCCGGGATCCTAAAGGGTCGCTCGTAGCGTGCGGCCCAGCGCATCAGATCCCGTTTTCGGTTCCGCATTTTGGCAAGTGGTTCATCGGTTAAGGCATACCGGTTTTGCCGGAAAACGTATCCCAAATTGAAACAGTGCGGTTTGATTCGCGCGTCATGAAGGTCCGCGATGGGTTTCAGCAGGTGCCAAGCGAAGTAGGTGTTGGTGCTGCCAGGATCCCAATAAAAGTCAATATCCATAAAGCGCTCTGAATTGATCTTGACCTTAAGCATAACCGTTTTCTAAGGTGCATCGCGATCGCCTGGCTCGAGGGAATCTGGGTGGCGTTTACGCAGATCAAGACTGATTGCACAAGGTTGGACACAAAGATATTGATATGGCCGAGTCGCATTGCTGGATCCTCGTATCAGGAAGATTAGCGCGTGAATATTGTTTGAATCTAAGACGACTCACCTGCGACGAGGTAATTGCAAGCCGCTTAACCGCTGTCTGACAGGGAGGGTTTCTTCGAAAAACGTGTTTTTCGAAGTCGGTATTCGCATTGATTGTTTAGTTTTCTGTCACTGTAATGGATCGCTTTCCTTAAGCTGCTGGCCAGGACCTCCTGTCAGGTTGCTACCTTAATTATCGGTTAGATCCTCGACAATGATCATGCATTCGTTCGCAGACTAAGCTGCTTTTTAAGAGCCAGGCGCTTTGAAAAGCGGGCTAGGCGCACGTGCTTAAGATCTGTTAAAAAGAGGCCTTCGCAAAGGGGATAAAAAATGGATTGGCGCACGCTAAACCCAAGGGTCATCGCTGAGTTTCGGCAGAATGCTGGCAAGGTGTCAGGATTTGAAGGGTTACCATTGATTCTTCTGCAAACCAAGGGGGCACGCTCGGGTAACCGTTTTGATGTGCCTTTAATCCCCGTGCTTGAAGACGCGCGTATTTTCTTGTTTGGGACGAATGCCGGTTCGCCTAAACAACCGATTTGGGCGCTCAACGTGCTCGCGCATCCGCGCATTGTTGTGGAATACGAGGGGCGAATCTTTGAGGCAATCATTGAACCGCTTTCATGCGTCGACGCCGATGTGCGCCTTGCGCAGCGGGCGCAAGACAGCGAACAACTCCAGCAATATCTTGTAAATGCAGCGCCTCGCAAGGTCCCTGTTTTTGAAGTCTGTGAAATCAAATAGCTTTGGAGCGACGGCGGCCAGCACCCGGTAAAAACGAGTGAACCACCCAATCCTCGACGGTGGGCTTTCATCAAAACGACCTGCCGTCTAAAGGTGGGAGCGCTCAAGCGTAATGTTTGAGTATTGCCAGGCGGTATCAAAGGCAGTTTCCACAACTTTCGCCGCCTCAGTCTTGCCTTGTGCCAAGAGCGCTTGCTGCAACCCTAAGAGCGACCAGCCGTTATTGTGATTCCATTGGAGGTCTCGTCGATAGACGGCCTCGGCATCCGCTGCCCGATTCGCTTTGAGCAAGGCGGCGCCAAGATAATGGCGAAGGGGCTGGGGCCAATCGGGTGGCTCGGTGTAATTGTTCAGATCCTCCAGCGCAACGCCCGCTTCAAAGGCTTTAATGGCGCCGTCAAGATCACCCGTTGCCTCAAGCAATTCGCCGCGAAGACTCAGCGCGGCCAATTCTAAGATGCGCGCATTGGGGGTCGCTCCAGCCTGGCCGGTGTCTCGGCGGCTGAGTTCCACCAGGGCTTCAAGCTGCGCCAGATGTTCCCGCGCTTGGCTGAAAGCCTTCTGAGCGATGCGCGCACTGCCTTGTGTGTAGGCCCACATGCCGCTCAGATAGGGGGCGCCCTCTGCAGGGCGTTTGATCTCCAGAACCCGCGACCATTGTCCAAAAATTTTGTGCACCAACCAGGGTGCTGCGATTTGTTTTTGGTGTCTCGGATTGCGCGCCGCACGCTTGGGCAGGAGTGCGAGGGTTTGCTCAGCGGCCTCAATGGCCGTTTGATAGTTGCCTTGAACGGTCGCCGCATAGCGGATGAAATCGATGGCATGCGGGGCGTGAATACGATGGGACAACGGGTAGGTGCCAAGATTGGGAAGGGGATGATCGCCCCAGATTGCTTTCAGAGTTTGATCCACGGCCAGTGCGCGCTGATTGTTGGTGATCGCGCGCTGAAAGTCGCCGGTTCGAACAAAGATATGCGCGGGCATATGCACCACGTGTCCGGCAATGGGCATTGTGGCTTCGAGCGCGTTGGCTGAAACCAGCGCTCGCTCGGGCGCTCTCGAGGCTTCGATGAGGTGGATGTGGAGGTGAAAGACGCCTGGGTGTTGTATACCGGTTGCGATGACGCCCTCAAGCGCTGCCGCGACCTCGGCTGTTTCGGACTTGGGGTTGCCTTCGCTGTCCCAGTAGTCCCAGCGCTGGATCGACATGTAGGCGCCCGCATACAGGGCCGCAATATCCGGATCAGTTGGATACTGCTGGTTTAAATCGCGCATCGCCGCCAAATAGGCTGTATCACGATCTTGGGCGCTGGGTCTTTGCGCTTGGTCGTATAGTTTCTCAAGCGCCGTAATCAGTTTGGCCTCTTTCGGAGTCGCGAGGGCAATACGGGCAACCGCGGCGGCAATGGCTTTTGCGCCTTCGCCCTTGGGATCATCGGGCATGCGCGCATAGCGACTGTTGGGGTTTGGCCCCATCGCATGCGCGAGTCCCCAGTAGGGCATCGGGTGGGTTGGGTCTAGTTCGCTCGCGGTTTGGTAGGAGGCAATCGCCTCCGGAAAATAAAATCCCCAGGCAAATCGTAAGCCTTGATTAAAATAAGCTTGGGTTGTCGGATTGGCAGTTGAAATCGGGCGGCTATAAGTGCCGCTGTTATCGATCAGCGGGAGCCTTTGTAACGTATTGTCTTCATCGGCCTGGATACCCAACGTGGCTAAAATCAGCATCGTCAGTATCCAGGCGCGGGTTTGAAAACCGGAGTAGAGATGCTCGTTGCTTTGTCTTTGATTCATTTTTCGCATAGCGCATTCCTTTAGTGGTAAGCCCGGTTAGGCATTGTCTGGCATTTTTTGTTGGGGCGCGACGGCGACGGGCGTCATGGCCTGTCGGAGTGGAGCATCTAACGTGTTGTTAGGTCAACTCAGCGAGTGTTTCAATCGCCAGGCTAATTTCTTGTTTCAAGGTCTCTTTTCAACGTCTCTGCGAAATGAGGGATTTTGACTGCCAAATGTGCGAGACCAAAGCGGTGTCTTTGGCATAAGGCGGTCAAATCGATGATGTGGGCTCCCGGGCATAAAACAGTTAGGGGTGATGCTCGATGGTGCGGCAGGTAAATTGAAATATGATGTGACGCTCACCCGCGGTAGTGGTAACGAGTGGCGCAATGACGGCGATCCTTATTTGTTGACCGCGCGGTTTTCAACTGAGATGAATCATTGGTACAACCTCGGTTTGACGGTTGTTCAGGGCGAGCTCTGGCAGGGCAGTGGGTTGACCAGCAAGCGGGATCGCGTGGCAGTTGATGGCCGGATTGACATCAAGCGCTGGACGCTAAAAGGTCAGATCTCTAACGGCCACAATGGCCCGGTTGATGCTCGCCGAAGCCTGCTTGAGGTGGAATGGACCTATGGCTACAGTGAATGGACGGCCTACTTGCAACGTTTTGTGTTTGAACTCGGTAATCAGAAGTTTGACCAAGAAACCCATTCGTTAGGGGTTCGTTTTGAGCCGACGAATCACCTCCAAGTAGATGTCGATTACTCAAAAGATGCCAGCAATTTCGGCAGACCCAACCGAGCGATGCTCCGGGCTCAAATTAGAGTGCGACTCTGATACTATGGCGTCATAGAAAGCGGACGCGTACCGGTGGCCCGCAATGCGCGAATCAGGAAGTCGTATGAACCGTCCAAAAGTCCTTATTGTCGATGATGTAGAAGAGAATCTGATTCTGTTGGCGTTTGCGCTGAAGGCCTTCGATGTTGATGTTGTGAAGGCCCATGACGGCTTCGAGGCGGAAACCTTATGCACCGAGCATGAGTTTTTATTGATTATTCTGGATGTCCACATGCCGGGTCGGACCGGCATTGAAGCCGCCGGGGTGATTCGTGCTGAAACCCGTAATGGCACGACGCCCATCATCTTTTTAACCGCAGACACGACTGCCTCTGAGATTCCCAGGTCGGCCTATAGCATTGGCGCGGTTGATGTGATGTTCAAGCCGCTTGAAGCCGCAAGGTTGCGGGCGAAGGTTCAGGTTTTTCTCGACCTATATCTGGCGCGAATGAAGGTCGTGGGGCTGATGGAGCGTTTGGAAGCTTCCCAAGCCCAACTGATTGCTCAAGAAAAATATCAAGCGGTGTCATCGTTAATCGGGTCTATGTCGCACAATTTTAACAATCAGCTTTGTATTGCTGAAGGGTATGCAACGGCGCTGCTGGAAGACGCCGACGCAGCAACCAGTGGGCCTCTTGTGAAAATTGTCGCAGCGGTTGGTGCGTGTACGGAATTACTGGAGAAGATGCAGTCCTTCACTGGCGTCAATCAGGTGACAACCAGTGAGTTGGCAGCGGCGGACCGCTTGATTTTTGATTTTGTGAAAGCCTTAGACGTGGTCACGCCAGAAGGCACTGAGTTGTCGACGGATATCGGTGTTGGCGTGAATGAGCTCGAGCTTGCGCCGCAAGTGCTTCGTAAAATTTTCTTATCAATCGCGCAGTTTCTGGCAGAACAAATTGGGTCGAGGGCAGCGTTGGCTGCGGTCGATGTTTTTGGCCTGGCCGCAGACGGCGCACTTTTGGTGAACATTCGTTGTCGCGGCGTGACAATCGAACCAACGGTTCAAGCCGCGGTTATGGACTTTTTTAGCTCAAACGACGTGGTGGCGCAGCAACAGAGCATTGGTTTAGCAGCGGCCAAGACCATGACTCAGGATTTGGGTGGTCTGTTAACGCTCGAGGCTGCGCCGGATTCTTTTGAGGTTCATCTGCGCATCCCATTAGCGGCACTAAAATCAGAGTTAAATCTAGGCTGAGGCGTCGCCCCGACCGCGAAGCCTTGGTACCCATTCATTGGCGCAGGGGCCGAGGTAAGATAAAAAACCACAGCGAATTGCCTCAGTTAAACACGATACGAGGTCATTAAACGCGGGTTCCTGATGCAATCCAGGGGGGCTTAATTTCTTCGAGATGCTTGTGAATCTGCGTTGCAATCAGCTGAGTCTTGTGGATCACGACTTTATTTTAAGGGTTGCTCAAATTGAGCCCGCAAGGCAGGCTTACTCAGGCGCAGCAGGTGAGGACGTGGGCAACAACGCCGCGGCGAGAAGTTAAGCGGACCGGTTTGGGATCATTCCAGGAGTTGAGCCAAAACCCGGCTTGGGCAGAAGATCTTGGCGTTTCCAAGCAGGGCGCGGGTGCCTGTCGTGATTCGGGATTACAAGTCATTAGGAGTATAAGAATGTCGGAAACAATAACACAAGGGATCAACGACGAGCAGGTCGATGAAAGACGAAAGCAACGACAGCGAGATCTTGCTCGATTGAAAACGGTTGCCTTTCAGCATGGTGCGGTCGCAACCGGAATCGTTTTGTTATGGGGCAGTGGCCAAGCATGGTCTGAGGCCAATGAAGGGCTGCTTATTGCTTTAATAGCGGTCGCGAGTGGGTTTTTTGGCGGCGCCGCGCTTGCGTTTTTATCACACGAATGGGGGCATTTCAGTGGCGCGCGATTGAGCGGCGCGGTGTCCCCCGTATTGAAAGAGCGAAAGTCTTTTTTTATGTTCAACTTTAAAACGGCTGTTAATTCTCGCGCCCAATTTTTGGCCATGAGCCTGGGAGGGCCCGTTGCGAACTGGTTGCTGGTCGCCTTGGTGTTGTTAGCGCTGCCGGCTGGGTCTTTAGCGCACGCGGCGCTGCTGGCAACGGTTACGGGCGTTGCTGTAAACGTTTGTGTCTTTGAGTTTCCGGTGATCAGTCGGGTCAGTTATGGCGCCGACCCTGCGGAAACCGTGGCGCAACGGTTAAAGGAGACCGCGGATAATGGCTTGGGTCAAAACATTGGTTTGATGGTCGGGATTGTCGTCTTCGCGGTTGTTGGTTTTGTTGGGTAGCGCAGGCTAGTCAGCGCTCATGGTTTTTGTGTGACATTTAGGGATAAGGAGTGCTTTGTGAGTCAATTTAAAACGATCGAGGTTGTCCACCAGGAGGGTGTGGATTGGTTGTGGTTAAACAGGCCGGATGCTCTGAATGCGATTACGACCGAGATGGTCACGGAATTGCGGGCCTATTTTGACTCGCTTATGGAGAACTCAGAGACCCGGGTCGTCGTGATGGGGGGGCGTGGGCGCGCTTTTTGCGCGGGGCTTGATATCAAAGCCGCCAGTGATCCCGAGAATGTTCGGCCCTTTGGCCAGGGGATGGGGTTCCAAGGCTATTTAGCCGAGGTCTATATAAAAATGCGGCGGTGCCCTCAACCGATCATCAGTATGTTACAAGGGCCGGCCTGCGGTGGCGGTTTTGCATTTGCCCTAGCGTCAGATGTCCGGATCGCCGCAAGTAATGTGCGCATGAATGCGGCGTTTATCAAACTCGGTTTGTCAGCTTGCGATATGGGAACGAGCTATTTTTTACCGCGCTTAGTGGGCACAACGGTGGCCGCGGAACTGATGCTTACCGGCCGGTTTATTGAAGCCGACAGAGCGCTCGCGACGAATTTGGTGTCGCAAGTCGTGCCCGAAGCGGACCTGGTTGCCGCGGCGCAGGCCTTCGCTGATGACATGTTGTTGACTTCCCCGATGGGGCTTCGGCTCACGAAAGAAGGTTTAAACTTGGCAGTCGATGCAGCAAGCCTTGAGGCCGCCATCGCCATAGAAAACCGCAACCAGTTGTTGTGTTCAAAAACGCAGGATGCCAAAGAAGGCATGCGCGCCTTTATTGAAAAGCGGCCACCCCAGTATACGGGTCGCTAGCAGGGCAAGGCTGCGCCCCCATTTGAATACAATGTTTAATGCATGACGACCTTGCTGAGCCGCGCCAGTTGGGTTTTGATCGGCAAAAGGGGATGAAATCCAATCGGATCAGTGGATTATTGGTCTCGGACGGGGTCTCGAGGCGGGTAACGCTTGGGTGTCTAGGCCGGGTGAGACATCCTCTGTCCAATGAGGCGTCTTGAGCGCTTTGATTGGGGTCGTCCACTCAAAACCGTCATGAACCCGAATCGTTCTGAAGGAGCCACAGTATGAGTTTACGCTCAAAAATCGCACTCGTTACCGGGGCAGGACAAGGTATTGGACGGGCAACCGCGCAGCGTTTAGCCCGAGCGGGCGTGAATCTGGTAATCCAAGATATTGATGAAGCCGCTTTGGCGGAGACGGCGCGTCATCTAAAAACCTTTGAGGTGGACGTGCTGTCCTTGACGGGTGATTTGACCGAACCGGATCTGCCAGAACAAGTGATTAAGGATTGCGTCGACGCTTTTGGCGGCCTTGATATTATTATTAATAATGCGGGTTATATCTGGAATGGCGCAATGCACAATCACTCTGAGGCGCAATGGCAAGCGATGCTTGATATTCACGCAACGGTGCCCTTTAGAATTTTAAAAGCCTTTTCGGAGTGGTTGCGGCCTACGGCAAAAGCGGAAATACAAAGCAATGGGGTCGCTTGCTGCCGGAAAGTCGTGAATGTTTCCTCCGTGAGTGGCACCCAAGGCAGCGCGACTCAGGTCGGGTATGCAGCTGGCAAAGCGGCGGTCATTGGCTTAACCAAAACGCTGGCAAAAGAATGGGGCCGATATAATGTAACCGTTAATGCCGTGGCATTTGGTCATATCGAAACGCGGTTAACCCAAGGATACAGTGATTCAATTCCGGAGATTACAGTTGGTGATCAGCAGTTCCGGGTGGGTCTGTCGTTCCAGCAAAGAAATGCCCTTGCGCAAACGGTGCCCCTAGGACGTGCTGGGACCGTTGATGAGGCGGCCGGCGCGATCTATTTGCTGACGTTACCGGAGTCTGATTATATTACCGGCGAAATTTTGACCTGTTCGGGCGGGGCATGAGGTCAGAGCGGACTCAGGTCATTGAGGTAATTACAGGCTTAGAATTTGATCCGACGGCGACGCATCTCTTTGGCTCGCGCCAACTTTAGGGTATCTTGCTTGCTTGTTTAGGCGATTCTGGAGTGTACCCGTGACCGATCCTTTTAGACCTCGTGAGCAATCGCGCGGACCCAACGGGCAGCTCGCCCACGCGCAGCATCTGGCTCACACCGACCGCTTGGCGGAAACGTTTTATGCGGTGGGGGATTCAGCTTGGTGTTATGTCGGTAATGGCTTGTCGAATCAAACGTTTATTCGCGGTCCCGAAGGCATTATCGCGATCGATACCGGTGAGTGCCATGAAGAGATGGCGCAAGCGCTCGAGAAACTTCGGCAGCATACCGCTGAACCGATTGTTGCCTGTATCTACAGTCATTTTCATTACGTTGCCGGCACATCGGCGATTGTTAGCGAGCGTGGTGATGATGATTTTCCGATTTACGGTCATGAAGGCATCGCGGCGAACTTGACCCGATTTGGGGGTGAGGTTGGCCCTCGGGGTTCTCGAGGCATGGTGCATCAATTTGCCATGATGTTGCCAGAGACCGGAGATGATGCCCGAGTGAATATTGGTCTAGGCCTGTTTTATCGTAATCCGAAACACGCGCCTTATACTGGCGGGCATATTCCCGCGACCCATACCTTTGGCGGGCCTCATGAGGCCGTCATTGCGGGCCTTAAGGTGATCTTTCAGCCAGCGCCATCGGATGCAACCGATTCTGTGACGATCCACTTTCCGGAACTTGATTTGGCCGTGAACAATATTTTTTGGCCAGTATTGTTTAATGTTTTCGCCATTCGCGGTGAAGAGTATCGTGACCCAAGCGTGCTGTTGACCGGACTGGACCATCTGGCCGGCCTGAAGGTTGAACATCAAATTTGCGCCCACGGTCCGCCAATGTCGGGCCGCTCTGAGATACTCGCTGGCATACAGCGCTATCGCGATAGTATTCAATTCATCTGGGATCAAACCGTGCGCCATGCGAACTTGGGATTGAGCCTGGATGAGATGATTCACAAGATACAATTACCGGCTGTTTTCGAGACCGATTTTCACACCCAACAACTGTATGGCGTTGTTGAGCATCATGTGCGGCAAGTTTATACCGGTCTGTTTGGTTGGTTTGATGAAGACCCAGGAAAACTGTTTCCGCTCGCGCCGGGTGAGCGTGCAACCAAGATGATCAACGCGTTTGGGGGTCGGGCTTTGATGCAAGGGGCCTTTGACGAGGCGCTTGCGGCGCAGGACTATCGGTGGGCTTTGGAGTTAGGTCAGCTCCTTGTAAGCGATCCTGCGGCTCAGGACGCGCAAGCAGACAAGGCGCGGCTGGCCGCGGGCTTACGCCAGGTCGCGTTCTGTTCGCCGGCGGCGAATATCCGGAACTGGTGTCTAACCCGGGCGCTGGAGCTGGAGGACAATCTCGATTTGAGTCGATTCCGAATTCACCGTTTCCGTGAGCAAGAGGTGTTATCGGGCCAAGGCGCGCGTTGGGTGCCAATCTTGCGAGTGCTGCTGGATGCAGATGCCGCAACCGATGTCTACGGCAGTATTGGGTTTACCTTTGATGACGGATCGAGCGCGGGCTTATTGATTCGTCATTCGGTAGCCGTCCCGGTGGCGACCCAAGCGTGCGATTTACAGATCACCTTGGCGGTCTCAACCTGGGCAAAGCTATTGGCGGGTAAGACTTCATTGTCGAGCGTTTTGGCAGAGCATGGCAATTTGAGCGTTGATCAAACGACGCAGATTCAGGCACTGCTGGCGCTGTTTGATCTGCCGAGTTTTAGAGCGTGATGGACGGCCGCCTGAATCCGATCAAGGCGTGGGTTGCGAATATTGAGCAATACTGCGGCTGCGATAGCGATCGCAATATCGTTGCAGTTTGATCTTGTCAGAATCATTTCGGCCACGATTCAGGCCGAGGGGCTCCGAGTTAGCGCAACTCACAATAGGTAAAAACCATGACAATAAAACAGAATCCAACATTCGCAGGCAAGATCGAGCGTTTGTTTGAAGACGCAACGCCCCAGCGCTTAAAGCTCTCTCAGCCCGCACAGGGCAAGCCCAATGTTGTCATCGTCATGCTGGACGATGTGGGCTTTGGTAGCGTTGAAACCTTTGGTGGTCCCATTCCAGCGCCTGGCGTTGACCGAATCGCCGCCGAAGGCCTCAAGTTCAATCAGTTTCACACGACGGCCCTTTGCTCGCCGACGCGGGCGGCTCTGCTGACCGGACGGAACCACCATAGTGTCCATATGGGCGGCATTACGGAGATTGCGAATAGTTTTCCCGCGTATGACAGTGCGATTCCCAAGGAGAGTGCGACCTTGGCTGAGATTCTCAAGCAAAACGGCTATTCCACCGGCTGTTTTGGGAAGTGGCATCTCACGCCAAGTTGGGAGCAAAACCCCGCTGGGCCCTTTGATCGCTGGCCTACAGGGCAAGGCTTTGAACGCTTCTACGGGATTTTAGGGGCGGAGGCCAGTCATTGGGAGCCGCCGGTTTATGATCAAACGACGCCCATTGAGCCGCACCTCAATCAGCCGGGGTACCACCTAACGGAAGATCTGGCCGATCAAGCCATTCATTGGATTCAGCAACAAAAAGCGGCAGCGCCCGATCGCCCTTTCTTTTGCTATTTTGCGCCCGCGGCCGTGCATGCGCCCCATCATGTTGATGAATCATGGGTCACGCCGTTTAAGGGTCAATTCGACGGTGGATGGGATGCCTTACGGCAAGCGATCTTTGACAAGCAGTTGGCGGCGGGTGTTATTCCGCCCGGTACGCGCCTAACTGACCGGCCGGAGGAAGTGCCCAGTTGGTCCGAGTACCCAGACCGCTACAAACCGGTTGCAAGCCGGTTGATGGAAGTTTTTGCGGGTTTCTTGGCTCATACCGATGCCCAGGTCGACCGGGTCTTTCAGACCCTCGTTGATCTGGGTGAGTTCGATAATACCTTGGTGATTTATCTAACCGGGGATAACGGCGCCTCAGCGGAGGGCACGATTCATGGTGCTTGGAGCGCGCCGTCATTCCAAAATGGCGTCCATGAAGATCCTGAGTGGTTGCTGGAACATATGGCGGATTTTGGGACCGATCGTTGTGAAAACCATTTTAATGTCGGTTGGGCCTGGGCGCTGGATGCCCCCTTTCAGTGGATGAAGCAGGTTGCATCGCATTTCGGTGGCACGCGAAACGCGTTGGCCGTGTCTTGGCCAAAAGGTATGGGTGCGGCCGCGGGTGAACTGCGCGATCAATTTCATCATGTGATTGATTTGATGCCGACGGTACTGGATGTCGTCGGGATTGAGGCGCCGGCGGTCGTGAACGGTGTTGATCAAATGCCGATCCACGGGACCAGCATGCGTTATTGCTTTACCGAGCCCGCAGCAGAAAGTCGGCGGCAAACGCAATACTTCGAAATATTAGGCAATCGCGCCATTTATCACGATGGTTGGATTGCCAGCTGTTTTCATGGTCGCCTGCCCTGGATTCGGTTTGCGGGGTTCAAGTTTGATGGGCCCGAGGAAGTTTGGGAGTTGTACAACATTGCGGAGGACTTTTCGCAGTCCAATGATTTAGCGGACGTGTATCCGGATCGACTCGCTGCGCTCAAAGCGTTGTTTGATTCCGAAGCTGAGGCCATGGATGTTTATCCGCTGCGAGATGCGTCGGCGCGGCGTGGCGGTGAGTATGCCGTGCCGCATTCCTTGGAGGGTCATGATCGGATTGTTTACAACCGTCATCATGTTCGAATGCCTGAGCATTCGGTGCTAAATTTAAAGAATGTCTCGCATCAAATATCAGCCAAGGTTGTGCTTGATGACTTGTGCAGCCAAGGGGTGATCGCGTGTCAGGGCGGCAATATGGCGGGCTGGAGCCTATATCTAGATCAAGCTGGCTGTCCAACCTATTTATACAACTGGTTTGGTCATGAATTGACGTTTGTTGCGTCAACAACCCCTTTGGACGCCGGTGCGTACGAACTTACCCTGACCTATCATCATGACGGCGGCTTTGGCGCCGGTGGCGAGGCGGTGCTCAGTGTCAACGGTGTGAGCGTCGCAAGCAATCGAATCCCAAGAACGGTCCCGGTGATTTATTCCATGAGTGGTGAAACCTTCGATGTTGGGCGCGATACGGGCTCACCCGTTGGACCTTATCCGCATAACTTTGTGTTCACCGGTACGATTGAGTCGGTGACGCTCGAGCGGTTGAGTCAGGCCAGTGAGGCAACAAAAAAGGCCGAGCGCAAAGGACAGTTTCAAGCGAGCTTGAGCAGTCAGTAGCGTGCGGAGTGCGCGTCAACCAGATCCATCGATGCCGGCTCCGTCTCCTTATCACGCCAGCGTTTTAGCGAATTGGCATCGCTGCCGCAGTGATTCTGACCGAATGCGTTAACGCTTTGGGGAGGGCGCGGCTCAGGCGAGTCAAGTCGTCGCAATCCGGTGTGGCGTTTGGTCATAAAACCGTCTCGGACCTCGGGCTAGGAGACTAACCTGGCAGGCGCCGCGCTCGTCCGGCATCGAGTGACTAGGTATGCCGGAGTATCTCGCCATCATTCATGAAAATGATTTCCTCCGCGATATTGGTGCCAAGATCGGCAATGCGCTCGATGTTTGATGAAATCGTTAGATGCGACACGGCCTCCGTTGTGATGCTCGGATTGTCGGTCATGGCTTTGATTAAATCGCGATAGGTCAGGGCGTGGAAGGCATCGACCTCGTTATCCATGTCCAGCACGGCGCGCGCAGCTTGGGTGTCTTTGTCAAGCAGCGCCGCGAGCGCCT
This sequence comes from Pseudomonadales bacterium, assembly GCA_017854255.1. Lineage (GTDB taxonomy): Bacteria > Pseudomonadota > Gammaproteobacteria > Pseudomonadales > Azotimanducaceae > UBA9926. The sequence continues at coordinate 26,810 of JAFMIA010000008.1, read as the reverse complement.
GTTCAACCATTTTCAGACTACTGGGGCCCATCCACTCGAAGTGTAGGTCAACCGGTATTCGAGGCCGGTCATACAAAAACTGGATCCTTGCGCCAATATTGACGGCTTGATCTGCGATACGTTCCAAATCGTTGTTCACCTTGAGTACCACAATCAAAAAGCGCAGGTCGGTTGCAACGGGTTGATGTAGCGCGATGATTTTTAAACAGTTCTGCTCGATCGAGATTTCCATCTCGTTTATCCGTTTTTCGTTTTCAGCGATGCGTGCAACTTTTTCCAGATCAAAACTACTGATGGCATCGATGGCACACTGCACTGATTCAATGACCAGTTCGCCAAGGCTGGATAATTGGGATTCGAGCTCAGTTAAATCGCGGGCTAAATGTGTTTTCAAGGGTGAACTCCTAGCCGAAACGGCCTGTGACGTATTCTTCAGTGCGTTGGTTTTCTGGGTTGGTGAAGAGGGTTTCGGTGGGACCATATTCGATCAAAATCCCGTTTTCCATGAAAGCCGTAAAGTCAGACACGCGCGCGGCTTGCTGCATATTGTGGGTTACGATCACAATGGTTAGCTTTTCTTTCAGCTCGAATAAGAGGTCTTCAATGCGTGCGGTTGAAACCGGATCGAGCGCAGAACAGGGCTCATCCATCAAGAGCACCAAGGGATTCATCGCAAGGGCGCGCGCAATACACAATCGTTGTTGTTGGCCACCCGATAGGTTGAGCGCCGACTCGTGTAAGCGGTCTTTAACTTCATCCCAAAGGGCTGCCTGTTTCAGGGCTTGTTCGACCCGATCGTCCATATTGTCCTTTAAACCATTAATCTTTGGTGCCCAGGCAACATTGTCGTAAATGGTTTTCGGGAACGGATTGGGCTTTTGAAAGACCATACCAATATTAAGTCGAACGGCGACGGGGTCCGCGTCTGGGGCATAGATGTTTTGGTCATTAAAAGAGATCTCCCCGGTCAGCGTGACTTGATCGATAAAATCATTCATCCGGTTAAAGCTTCGTAGCAGGGTGCTCTTGCCGCAGCCGGATGGGCCGATGATCGAGGTGATTCGATGCTGATAAATCGGTAGCGTGACCGTCTTGACCGCGAGTTGATCACCATACGCGATACTCACGGCGTTCGCCTGCAGTAGGACCTCAGAGGTTTGGGTCATGAAAATTCCTTACATAAACTTATTTTTACTGCCGCGGTAGCGTATCCATACGGCGGTTGCATTCATGATCAGCAGGACCAGTAGAAGAACAATGATGCCGGCTGATGCTAATTCGTGAAAGGCCTCTTGTGGGCGAGAGGTCCAATTATAGATTTGGATCGGTAGGGCGGTGAACTCATCCATCGGACCTTCCGGCACAAAAGCGATATAAGTCAGTGCCCCGATCATAATCAGTGGCGCTGTTTCGCCAATCGCTCGACTCAATGCCAAAATGACGCCGGTTAAGATGCCCGGCATAGCCTGAGGTAAGACGTGATCTCGGGTGACTTGCCATCGGGTGGCGCCAAGTGCGAACGCGACTTGCCGCAGGGAACTGGGCACCGCCTTGATCGCTTCTCGCGACGCAATAATGATCACCGGTAAAATCAGAAGGCTCATGGTCATGGCGCCTGCCAGTACGCTACGATCTAGGCCAAAAAACCGAACAAAGATCGCAAGCCCGATGATGCCGTAAACGATGGAGGGCACGCCCGCGAGGTTTGCGATGTTGATGGTGATGAAGGTTGAAACGCGACCCGGCTTGGCATATTCCTCAAGATACACGGCCGCCAATACGCCGATGGGTATGGCGATTGCGGCGGTCAAAGTAACCAGCCAAAGGGTCCCGGCAAGGCCCGCTAAAATACCCGCTTTTTCTGGGAATCGGGATGGGAACCGGGTGAGGAAGTCGAAGTTTAACCAAGGCAGTCCTAAGAGCGTGACCTCAAGGATGAGAATGCCCAAAATGGCAACGGCCAAGCAGGTCACGCTGAGACAGAAAAGCTTAAAGGCCGCCGAAATCTGGTGACGCTTTTTAAGACGTTGGGCTTGCGTGTTCATTCGTAGACATCTCGATAGCGGTTCATGATGGCGTTTGCGATTAAATTTAACACCAAGGTCATGGAAAAGAGGACGGCGCCCACGGCAAACAGCGTCTGATAGCTGAGCGTGCCAGCGGGGGTGTCGCCAAGCGATACCTGAACGATATAGGCCGTCATGGTCTGAATAGACTCCAGTGGGTTAAGCGTCAAGTTAGGGGTGGCGCCTGCCGCGAGGGTGACCGCCATGGTTTCACCGATCGCTCGTGAAATAGCGAGTACGAAGGCCGCGAAAATGCCTGAAAGTGATGCCGGCACAACGATTCGAGCGGTGACCTCGAAGGAGGTCGCGCCGAGAGAATAAGCCCCGTCTCTGAGTGCGTTGGGCACTGCGCGTAGAGCGTCATCACATAGTGAGGCAACCATCGGCAAGACCATGATGCCCACAACAATCCCCGCACTGGCGGCATTGAAGACTTCTGTTGACGGGATCAGGGTTCTTAAAATGGGCGTGACAAAGGTAATGGCAAAAAAGCCGTAAACGATGGTTGGAATACCCGCAAGAATTTCAAGGATAGGCTTCACCAGGTCTCGGGTTCGGTTCCCTGCGTATTCACTAAGATAAATTGCGCAGGCCAAGCCAACGGGTAATGCAACAATGGCCGCGCCAATCACAATCAAGGTGGTACCGAACAACAGGGGCAGAATACCGTAGGACTTAGGCTCAAGGAGCGGTGTCCAGCGGGTGCCAAAAAGGAAGTCGGAGGCGGGCACTTGCTGAAAAAAGTAAAAGGTTTCGACCGAGAGCACACCCACCACAGCAAGCGTTGTCAGCACCGAGATTGCGGCGCAAGCAAAAAAGAGCCAGCGCAGGACCTTCTCGAGCGGCCTGCCCCGAGCGCGCGTCAGACGAATTTCAGGTGCCGTCTGAGACATGTTATTGGGTAAGCGGCTGAAGCGTGCTGCCGGTCAGATAAGCCGAGCCTGTGATGCGATTGCTAACCCGGTCGTGGGCTGCGCGGTATACGGTCTGCGGCATAGGAATGTAGCCCACTTCACTCGCGAGCTTTTCTGCTTGGTCCAAATAAAAGTGCACAAACCGTTCAATAATAGGATCGTCTAGAGCGCTAGACCTTGCGTAGATAAAGATGGGTCGTGATAAGGGCGCGTAAGTGCCGTTGTTAATTGTGGTCTCACTCGGGCTGATTGCGCCAGTGCCGCCATCGATCGGGACCAACGTCAATTTGTCCTGATTCTCTTTGTAGTAGGCGTAACCAAAGTAACCCAAAGAGTACAGGTCGCCCGCAATGCCTTGCACCAGCACGTTATCGTCTTCGCTCGCCGTGAAGTCTGCACGCGAGGCCTGCTCTTTGCCATTCACGACTTTGGTAAAGTAATCGAAGGTGCCAGAATCCGTTCCGGGACCGTAGAGCTTGATGGGTTGATCCGGCCAGTCCGCTCGCACATCGCGCCACCGCATCACGGGGTCCTCAGGTCGCCAGATCGCGTTGAGCTCAGCAATGGTTAGCTGATCCACCCAATCATTTTTTGGATTAATCACGACGGACAACCCATCGAAGGCCACCGGCAGTTCGATGTAGTCAATACCGGCTGCTGCCGCGCGTTCAGCCTCAGAGGATTTGATGCTTCGACTCGCGTTACTAATATCGATTTCATTATTGATGAATTTCTTAAAACCGCCGCCGGTACCGGATACGCCGACCGTAATGCGAACCCTAGGGGCGATGGCATTGAACTCTTCGGCAACGGCTTCGCTGATTGGAAACACGGTACTTGAACCATCAATCTGAACTTTGCCAACGAGGCTTTGGTCTGGGTTGCCCGCCGCGGATTGATCAATGGATGGTGTTGTGTCGGAACAAGCCGATAGTCCGATCGTCAAGGCAAACGTAATCAGTTGAAGTCGGGGCAGTAAGCGCATGTTGATTCCCTTGTCGTGTGGTTAGGGGCGCTATTTAGAATTGGTAATGTAAAGTTTTGGCAAAGATTTCTTAAAAATCGGATGAAAAAAGACTTAACTAAAATCCAATAAAAAATTAACGAGATCTTAATAGTAAGGCTGCAGTATTGCCTCCAGGTTCGCGCTGCCCCTAGTTGAGTCCTAAAGTCGGTCGTTGGGGCACGTGGCTGAATGCGGTTTGCGCAAGGGCCTGGATAAAAAAACCAGGCAAGCCTGATGCGCGGTTTAAATACGAAATAAACAATGATGTTTAACAATGACTTTTAAAAGGAATAACAGATTATGAAGATCTGGCTTGGTTCGACATTGATGGTGCTTTCTATTCTGGTCTCGACCGCGTCCTTTGCAAGTGACTCAGGCGAACTCGCGGCCATTAAGCGTGATTTGGCGCGTTTAATGGCCCGCATTGAGGTGCTCGAGCAGGACAATCAATCGCTTCGAGGCGCGCAAGCCCAAGTGAGCCCGCCACAGGCGAGCTCGGTAAAGAAGGCTTCGGGCGGATGGCCTATGCTGGCGTGGCGCGGCGATGTTCGGTATCGATACGAATCCTTCGAGATCGACCAAAAGGATGACCGAGAACGCAACCGATTGCGTGCCCGGGTCGCCCTGAAAGCCACCGTATCGGAGACGGTAGACGTGGTGGTTGGCCTCGCAAGCGGTAGCGATGATCCGGTATCTACGAATCAAACGTTGGGATCCGCTGGGACGACCAAGGGCTTAGGGCTCGATCAGGCTTACTTCTCTTGGCAGGTCAATGAGTCCATCAATTTGAAAGCCGGAAAAATTAAAAACGTGTGGTTTAAGCCAGTCAAATCAGAACTGCTCTGGGATGGTGATTACAATCCGGAAGGCGTTGCGTTGAGCTACGCCAACCAAAGCTTCTTTGGCCATGCCGCGGTGAACTGGTTAGAAAGTGATACTAAGCGCGATCAAGCGTTTGCAGCCGGCATCCAGGCGGGTTGGCGGGCGTCTCTGGGCGACTATGATCTGACTGCGGGCGCCGGATATCATGACGTCGGTGTGGCCGGTCACGAGGCCTTCTTAGGGGGTGATGATTTCTTTGGAAACCAAAGTTTGTGCCAGGAAGCGGGTTGTGTCTACGGTCAGGATTACGAGCAAGTTCAATTCTTTGCGATGTTGGATGGTCGCTGGCTTGAGCAACCGCTGACGGTTTATTTGGAAGGGGTTGAAAATCTAGCGCTGGACGCGCAAAACCGGGGTTGGAGTGCAGGCTTTAAGATTGGGAAAGCCAGCAAACCCAGAACCTGGGAGCTGGGTTATCAGTATGAAGACTTAGAAGCCGATGCGGTCTTTGGGTTAACGACAGGTTCTGATTTTGGTGGCGGCGGCACCAATATCAAAGGTCATATCCTGAAAGGCGGCTGGGCGGTCACCAAAGCTTGGAAGCTCTCACTGACCTATTTCAACAATGAGACGGACCCTGATGGCGCGCAGCGGGGTTACCAGCGCTTACAACTTGATAGTCAGATTAAGTTCTGACCAAAAAACGGCAAAACATGCATGTGGTTCGGCCACGCCTGCGTTTACGGGACATCTTTTGGATGATGGTCGCGGCCATCTAAATAGGGGGTTGCTGCGTAATCTTCAATTTCGACGCCTTCAACACAGGCGATGTTAAAACCGTACTCTGAGGGTTCGGAGCGTCTTTGGTGATGGGTGTAGATGCCGCAGTTTGAGCAGAAGTAGTGCTTTGCGGCGTGCGTGTTGAAGGTGTAGGTCTTCAATGCGCCTGCGCCTTTTATAATCTTCAAGTTTTCAAGGGTGACTGAGGCGACCACGGCATTGCGGCGACGACACATTGAGCAATTGCATCGTCTGAGTTTCTCAAGCCCATTGGGAAGGGTGAGTTCAAGTTCAACGGCGCTGCAATGACAGGTTGCACGAACTGTCTTTTTCATTGTCTACCGCGCTCCCCAAATCCAGAATTAGGCAGCTTAAACCCTAAACCCTAAACCCTAAACCCTAAACCCCAAACCCCAAATCGCTCGGGTTGGGCCAGAAGTGGCGTAATGGCCTGGCGCCCAATGATGGCTTTCGAACAGCTGCGGGCCATCACCAGGGACTGCTTGCTGCGGGCTTGGATGAAATGCAGGACGTGATCGTTGAAGGTGTCGTGAACTACTGCAGGCACTAAGTCGGGTTATCGCGCAGACGTTGTTAAATTGCCGGCGCCAATTAGACACTAACGACGTCAAAAAGGGTTTGTGACTGTTGTATTTCTAAGCCCGGCAAGGGTATCTGGCCATCGCCTCAGCGCGAGTCCGTGCAGCAGATCCCTGATCTGTGCGTCTGATACACTGTTGAGAAAGCTGAATGATCGAGTTTTTTGTGCGGCGGCTGCGTCATCACGTTTCGCCATCACATGGATAGGGCGAGGAGGTTTATATGCGAAAACAGGTTCGGCAGTGGGCCAGGTGGTGGTCGATCGTGGTCATTACAGCCGGCTTAAATCATGGTGCTGCGAGCGCTGAGATCGATCGTTTTGAGCCCATGGACGTGTTTGATTTGGAGTACGCGAACTACCCGCAAGTCTCGCCAGATGGCACGCGCGTGCTCTATATCCGCCGAAGTTTCGATGTCATGCGAGATGCCTCGCGCGCGTCGCTTTGGCTCGTTGACTTAGAAACCGATGAGCACAAGCCTTTGATTGCAGACTTTGGTAGCTATGGTTGGCCCACTTGGAATCATAAAGGCACGCAAGTCGCATACACGACGGCTAATCGAAGGCGCCATCAAATTCGAGTGTTAGATTTGGAATATGGTCGCTCGGCCCTGATCGCTGATTTGCCAACGGCGCCAGGTTGGCTTGCTTTCTCGTCAGATGATCAAACGCTTGCCTTCACCCGAAGTGTTGCTGCTGAAAAAGAATCCCCGCTTTACAAAGCGCCCAAGCGGCCAAAGGGCGCTAAATGGGCGGCAACCGCTCGAGTGATCGACAGTGTGCGCTATCAATTTGATGGTCGCGGCATTGTTTCGCCGTCCTTTGCGCATATTTTCGTGGTACCTGCGGAGGGCGGTACACCGATGCAATTGACGGTTGGCGATTTCCAAAATAACGGGCCACTGATTTGGCAGCCAGACGGTGACGGCCTCATCTTTTCGTCGAATCGTGACCCAAATTGGGCCTTGCAGACCTTCGAGAGCGATTTGTATTCGGTCGCGATCGGATCAAGGGTGTTAACGCAGTTAACGGATTTTTCGGGTCGCGAATATGCACCCGAGCTGTCTCAGGACGGAACGCAGCTGCTGTATTTGACCGAGGCCAGTCAGCGCGCGACCTATCGGCCCAGTCGGTTGTGGCTGCAAAGTTTAAACAATGGTGAGCGCCGTCCTCTAGGAGAGACCTTGGATATCTCGATTGAAGCGGCGAGCTGGTCAAGTCAAGACCGAAAGGTCTCGATTTTGTACGATGAGCGCGGTCAGCGAAAACTGGCGGAACTGAGTTTAAAGGGCAAATTAAAGGTGTTGACCGATGCGGTGGGTGGCACGACGCTGGGCCGGCCCTACCTGAGCGGTCAGTTTGATTATCAATCGGGTACGCATGCCGTGACCCTTGCACGGCCGGATCGCCCAGCGGACCTTGCGATCATCCAAGCAGGCAAGCTGCGGCAAGTCACTCGCTTAAATGAGGATTTGCTGGGCCGAAAGACGCTCGGTGCGGTGCAGGAAGTCACCTATACGTCAGATTTCGATGGGACGGAGATTCATGGTTTTTATCTAACCCCGCCGGATTTTGATCCGAGTCAGCAATACCCCATGATCCTGGAGGTCCATGGCGGCCCGCATCTGGCCTACGGTAAATTCTTTTCTGCTGAAATGCAGTTGATGGCCGCAAGCGGTTACATCGTCTTTTTTGACAATTATCGTGGAAGTGCCTCTTACGGTGAAGCCTTTGCGCTCTTGTTGCAGGGCAAATATGCCAGTCGTGAAGATTTTCGCGACCACATGTCAGGCGTTGATCATATGATCAAAAAAGGATTTGTAGATCCGCAGAATCTTTTTGTCAGCGGCGGCTCTGCGGGTGGGATTGCAGCAGCCTACGCCATTGGTTTAACCGACCGGTTTAATGCCGCCGTTGCCGCAAAACCGGTGATCAACTGGATTAGTAAAACCCTAACGGCAGACTCTTACGTGTATCAAATTAATCATCAGTTTTCGGGCCCACCCTGGGAGCAGTTTGAGGAATATTGGCAGCGCTCGCCTTTATCTTTAATGGCGAATGTGGTGACGCCCACCATGCTGCTAACGGGCGAAGAAGACCGGCGAACGCCCATTTCTGAGACTGAGCAGTTTTATCAGGCCCTGAAACTCAAGGGCGTTGATGCGGTGATGGTGCGCCTGCCCGGTAGCAGCCATGGGATCGCGGGTCGGCCCTCGCGCCTGTTGAGCAAGGTCGGGCATACTTTGGCTTGGTTTGATCGCTATCGAAAAACCGCGGACTTGGACGGCGATAGGGGCGGTATAACCGGTGCGCTCAACTCAGCGGACGATATTGTCCCGGCGCAAGATCTGCCGGACACACCCGACACGTTGCTTGACGGCGAAGCCGCGGCGGCGGATTTTCTGGATATTGAATCGGCAAGCAGCGACGTTCAAAGTTCGGGTCGGATATCGCTTATTTTTTGAGAAGCGGCTGACCAGGTTGATCTGGGCAAATTGGGATCCGAGTGGCATGATGGCTCGAAACCACAATGAAGAGCGTGATGATGATTGAATACCACAATCCGGAGGGGGTGCGCAGCACGCCTGCTATGCCCTACAACCTGTCCTTGAGTTTAGGTGCGTCATCGGAAGCAACTTTAGGATTGCTCGCAAATGGGTTTCCGGACTCGGTTAACTTTTTAGACGCTGTTGAAAGCGCCTTGCTGAGCCGTTGCCCGCGCCTTGCGATCAAACGCTTCGATAAAGGCAATGCCTCGATCGTGGCCCCTACTGAGCTCGTTGCCGAATTGGTTAACAGTTGCGATGGGTTGATTGCGGCCTACGGACACTGAGGCAGCTGTACTACCGGCACCGTGCGTGACGGCATTGAAGCAGCAAAGCAGGGTTTGCCCGCACTCGCCTTGGTCACCGACGCATTTTGGCCACAGGGTGATTTTGTCGCGAAATCTTTTGGTATGCCGAATTTACCAAGATTGCAATTACCGCATCCGATTGCCGGCACCGGCCAGGCTCGAATGCAGGCAGTGGCTGAGGATCTGGTTGATGACATGATTAAGGCGCTGAGCGCATGACGGATAAGCTTTTTGCTGAGAGTGAGGCAGCAGCACTTGAACAACTCCACGCTCAGGGGTTAACGGATGGTCTACCGGTCGTGATTCCAACCGATGAGCGCGTTGCAAGGATGGTGCTCGCCACCGGTCAAGCAGCCGAGCTTACCCTCGGTGATATGGGGCCTGCGGGTGGTTCGGCGACGATTGAAAAAATTGCGGTGGCCGCTGTGATGGCAGGATGTCTGCCAGACCATATGCCGGTCGTGATAGCAGCCATTGAGGCGATCATAAATCCCGCCTTCGATTTAACCGAAATGCAAGCCACCACGCATTGCACAGCGCCTTTGATTTTGGTGAATGGGCCCGCGCGAGCCGCGTGTGGCGGCATTGCCTCTGGGTTTGGCGCGCTGGGGCCTGGGTTTCGTGCCAACGCGAGTATCGGGCGCGCCGTTCGACTGGCAATGATGAATATCGGCGGCGCGCGTCCTGGCGTTTCGGATATGGCGCTCTTGGGGCATCCTGGGAAATTCAGTTATTGTCTTGCCGAAGACGAGGCGTCCAGTCCCTTTGAGCCGTTGCATGTGTCGAGAGGGTTTAACGCGGAAGACAGTGTGGTGACGGTTGTGGGCGCCGAAGCGCCACATTCGGTGATGTATTCCGGAGATGCCGACGCCGGGGATGACCATGAGCGGTTGCTGAATGTGCTCGCCATCGGTTTGGCGAATTTGGCAACCAACAATGCGGCGTTGACGGGCGGCGCAGCGGTAGTGGTGCTGAATCCGGAACATGCGAACATTTTGGCAGGCGCAGGTCTGACTCGTGCCGATATTTGCGCGGCTTTGTATGATCGATGCGTCCACACAACCGAAGCACTGGCCGCGGTGAATCCGGGCTTTGCCAGCCGGCTCAAGCCGGGCGCAGTTCGACATTGCTTTAAAGACCCTAGCCAGATTTTGGTATTGGTGGCCGGTGGCAGCGGACTTTACTCAATGGTCATGCCCTCTTGGTGCGCCGGTGGCCACCGTAATGAAGCCGTGTCTCAAGCGATTGTGTTGGATTTATTTTGCGAGATTCCCGTGCGCGCCGATACAAGCGGCGTTGTAGCGTAAGATTTTCAATCTAAGACATTGAAATAATGCGTTATGGTATAAAAAACGCCCCGTAAAAAATGGCATCGGAGCCGCGGTTTTCGAGAACTGAACTAAGGGGCAATGGCCACGTATGACGCGGGCTGTCAAAATGGGCCGGAAAAAAAGAGCCGGGAAAAAAAGAGTCGGAAAAAAAAGAGCCGCCTAAAAGGGCGGGTTTTAGGGCCTGTAATCAGTGCCTTTCCACGACCGCGGGATTGATCTGAGGGCGTCTGAGCAAAGTGCCGAAGGGGCATCGTTTGTGCGCGTGCATCGGGCGTCAGACCAATGCGTCGAAGACTTTGCCTGGATTTAAAATCGACTTTGGATCAAAGGTTTTCTTGATCGAGCGCATCAAGGCAATTTCGACCGGTGAGCGCGAGTAGGGCAAAAGCGATTTCTTTAGAAGGCCGACGCCATGTTCCGCGCTAATGCTGCCGCCATATCGGGCTAACAGTTCACCGATCTCAAGACTCACGATGCCGCAGCGTTCAAAAAACTCGGTTTGCGGTAGATCCTCGGGTTTCAGAATATTCAGGTGCAAATTGCCGTCGCCAATGTGGCCATACCAAACGATTTCAAAATCAGGATAGCGTGCAGCAACCAGTTGATCGACCTCTGCTAGGAAGTCAGACATCTTCGAAACCCGCACTGAGATATCGTTCTTATAGGGTTGCCAATGCCAAAGCGTCTCTGAAATATCCTCGCGGAGTCGCCAGAGCGCGCGGGTCTGAGCGAGACTTTGACTGACAACGCCATCCAGCACCCAGCCTTGGGCCGCGCACTGCTCAAACAAGGCCAGCGCAACGCTCGTGACCTGCGTCCTGGTCTCAAATTCAATTAGGGCGTAGAAAGGCGCCTGAGTTGCAAAAGGCGCCGAATGACCTTGGCGCTTGATCACCTTATCCAATGCGGCTTGGGAGAAAAACTCAAAGGCGGTCAATTCGATTTTGGTTTTGAAGACTTCCAAGACCTCGACAATGGCGGCAAAGGTTTCGATCCCCAGGACCATCACGGTTGTGTCAGCTTGCGGCCGTGTCAGCTGCAACGTCGCCTCACAAATGAGGCCAAGGGTGCCTTCGGATCCGATAAAAAGATGCCGGAAATCATAGCCGGTATTGTTTTTCAAAAGGCCCTGATTGAGATCCAGAATATCGCCGGCGCCAGTGACCACCTTTAAGCCGATGACCCAGTCTCGGGTCATGCCGTAGCGAATAACATTGATGCCGCCGGCATTGGTTGCAATGTTGCCGCCGATTTGACTTGATCCGGCGGCCGCGAAATCGACGGGGTAGAGTAGATCGTGCTTTGCTGCAAAGGCCTGAAGGTCGGCCGTAATCATGCCAGCGCCAACGGTTACGGCGCGATCAATGGCGTTGAAATCAATCACGGTGTTGATCCGGTCCAGCGCAATGATGAGCTCTCCGTCGCTGGCTACGGCGCCCCCACTTAGGCCGGTTCGACCGCCCGATGGCACGACGGCTAAGTTGCAGTCGTTGGCGAGACGGATGATTTTTTGCACCATCGTCACCGCGCTCGGCAGAACGACCGCGCAGGGGTTGGCTTGCCAAAGGGTGGTGCGGTCAACCCCGAAGCGTTGCAAATCTTCTGATTCTAGTAGGACATGCTGTGGCCCAACGATCGCTTTGAGCTGAGACAAGACTTGATCTGGCAACATATTAGGCCTGTTATCTCGATGGTATTGGGCGCGGATCACGCGTCACGCGCAAGCCCATTGTAAGGCACTTTTTAATATCCGATAAGACGCATGGTCTGAGCGTCCGGATCATCGCGCAAAGCGCTCGAGGCGCTGTCCGACAGGTGATGCGTGATACCGCTTAGCGGTCGAATAAGCACAAGGCGCGCATTTCAAGACTTTGCCGCGCCTGGCCGCTTGCTTCCGGGTCGGGGTTTACGAAGGCGCAGTGGGGCGTCCAATAGGGCTGCCCGGTTTCTTCGAGCTGGCTATCATAGGTTCGGAAAATGAGCACCTCATCGTGCTGCATCTTGGCGAAATGGTGCCAGCGATAAGCGTTCGGAGTTGCGGGTGGCTTGACTAGAAACGTTTCAAACTCGAGGGTATCGCCGCCGTACTGCGCGACCGTTTCACGATGGAGCGCCGAATAAGGCACTGAGCTTGCATCGGCAATGGCCAGCGGTAAATCCGCGTTGATGGCGCCCGTGTTGCGCCAGAATTGCAACACCAAAATCCGTTTGGCGGCATTGATTCGTGTGTAGGAACTGCCGGCCTCGGCAAGCAATGGGCTTAAGAATTTTGCGTAAGCTCGAGATGGGTTTAATACCATCGGACGATAGTCATCGGTAAAGTCGGAATGGGCAACTTGAATCGGTAAATGATCATCATGGTCGACTAAAGATTTTGGGCCCCGGACGATACCAGGATAAACGATGGCCTCATCACAATGACTAAACTGCATCGCCAATTTTCGGATATGGCAACGGTGGGTGTCATTGATCCAGTTTGGATCCGTCCAATCGGGATTGCTGATGATATTGCGCTGTAGGGTAAATCCGGTCGCGGCAAACTCAAGGGTTGGTAAGGCGGCTCGGCCATCCAAGAGCGCGGTCGGATGCGACTCAAGGGCCCCATTAGGGGTGGCATAATGAATCTGAACGGGGGCGAGCGGGTGCAACATTTGAATTGGCCTGTGTTCTAACTGATACCGAAGTAGCGTACTCTATTTCAAAGAAAAAGACCGGTCGACTGTAACCGTTGATGGGCCTTTATCACGTCGCTGTTGAGGGTGACGGCCCGCGATATAAAAACGGCGCGGCGATGCCGCCGCAGGCCTGGTATGGCTTTCCAATGACATTATGAAGGAGCGCATAGATGATAAATTCGAATGAACAACACGGCATGGTTGTTGATTGGCTCGGTTATAACGCGGGGCTTAAACCCAATCAGACGGCGTTAATTGAGTTGCCCTCAGGGCGGCGGCAGAGTTATGTCGAGGCGCACGAACGCGTGGGACGGGTAGCGACTTGGCTGTCAAGTTTGGGCGTAGGTCCCGGTGATCGGGTTGGCGTTCTGGCGCTGAATTCGATGGACACCCTAGACATTGTTTTTGCGACTTGGCGTTTGGGCGCCGTGCATCTTGCGTTGAATTTTCGGCTCACCGCGCCGGAGCTGGATTACATCATCGGCAATGCAGAACCGATGGTGATGATTTATGACCAGGCGCTTAGCCAAACTGTTGATGCCTTGACCGTGCAGGTCCCGCACGTTATCGAAACCCAAGGCGAAGGCGGGCCCTCGGCTTTTGAGTCTGCGATAATCAATTTGGTACCAACGCTCGAGATGGTCCCGCTGACGCCAGATGCCCAGTGCATGTTGATGTACTCCTCCGGTACGACGGGGCTGCCTAAAGGGGTCATCATTACCCATGGGATGATGGTCTGGGCGCAAATCAATGCCAGCAGTATGCATTGCAACAGCGATATGGTGGGTTTGACGGTCATGCCGTTGTTTCACATCGGCGGCTTACAAGTGTTCACGTGTCCCGCTCTTTTCTTCGGCGGAACGGCCATCATTATGCGCGCTTTCGATCCGGGTGCGGCGCTCGATGCTTTTTCAAATCCTGAATTGGGGATTACGCACTTCCTCGGCGTGCCGGCGATTTTCAATGCCCTGCGGGATCACCCTAAAAATCGCGATGCGACGTTTGATTCCTTAAGGGTCTGCATTGCCGGCGCTGAAGCCGTGCCAGCGGCGCTTGTGAATTGGTGGTACGAGCGCGGGGTCGTGATTCAGGAGGGTTATGGCATGACAGAAAACATGGCGAGCTGTTGCATCTTAGGTTACGACGATGTGCCTGCACGGGTCGGGTCTGCCGGAAAAGCGTTACGGCATACTGAAATTAAAATTGTTAGAGAAGATGGTGAGGAGGCAGCGCCTGGAGAAGCGGGTGAACTGTGGTGTCGTGGCCCAGTGGTGACGCCAGGCTATTGGCGGCGTCCGGATGCGAACGCGGAGACCTTTGTTGATGGCTGGCTGCGTACAGGCGACATCGCAAGTCGCGATGAAGACGGCTATATCACGATTGAAGACCGCTTGAAGGACATGTATATCTCAGGCGGTGAAAATGTTTATCCGGCGGAGGTCGAGAACATTTTGTATGAATTAAAAGAGATCCGAGAAGTCGCGGTCATTGGGGTTGCCGATGAGCAATGGGGCGAGGCCGGCTGCGCTGTGGTTGCGCTGCAGGACGGCGCGGTACTGGATGCGGATCAGCTTAGACGGCATACCCGCGATCGGCTCGCGCGATTTAAACAGCCGAAATATGTGATCTACACGGATGCCTTACCGCGAAATGCAACCGGCAAGGTTCAGAAGTTCGTGTTGAGAGACTCGATCGACCTTACTCAGGCGCAGTGATGGACAGCTTTGTTCGACTGAAAGCGCTATATGACGAGCAGGGCGACCAAGATTATATTGGAGAACCGGTCAGTCAACGGGAACATGCCTTACAAGCCGCCGCTCACGCGCGGGCCTCGGGTGCGCCCGAGGCCGCGGTGCTGGCAGCGCTCCTGCATGACGTGGGCCATTTGCAGTACCCAAAGCAAGACTCGATGGCGGGGTTTGGTACGCGAGCCCATGAAGTGCTGGGCGCACATTTTTTGGCAAGCCTGGGTTTTTCAGCAACCGTAAGTGCGTTGGTGCAGCGCCATGTCGATGCGAAACGCTATCAGGTCGCACGGTCAGAAACCTACAGGGCGGGGCTCAGTCAGGCCAGTCAACAAACCTTGCACTTTCAAGGTGGGGCTATGACGCTTGCAGAGCGGCAAGCGTTTGAAGCGGATCCTCACTTTGAATTGGCGCTACGCGTCCGGCATTGGGATGAGCTTGCGAAAGCGCCGAGGGCAATGGTCCCCGAGTTCGAGGCCTATGAGGCGCAGATTCAGGCCCATCTAAATTCGACACAATTAACAGGTAATCAAATCGCCGAATTTAAGCGAAGCGGTTACCTAGTGATCCCACAGGCCTTTGACGCGAGCTTTACGGCTTTGTGGCTGAATGAATTGCAGGCAATGATCGCAAGCCAAGGGCCGCAGCGCTGGATGACGTATTTTGAGGCGAGTGGGACAGGGCAGCAGTGCTGCCGGGTGGAGCATTTTTTGGAAGATGCGCCTCGCCTGCAAGAAGTGTTGGCCGGTAACAAGATGATGGGCTGGGTGGCGCAATGCCTCGAGGCGCCAGGCATTTTGTTCAAAGAAAAAATCAATCTAAAACTGGCAGGTAGCCAAGGCTTTGCGGCCCACCAAGATGCGCCGGCCTTTGACTTGTTTGGTCAAAGCCAGCATGTAACCGTGATGGTGAGTTTAGAGGCTGCCAATGAGCGTAACGGCTGTCTAGAAGTTGCTCAGGTCGAGCACTGCGAGGAAATCTTACCGATGAACGCCGATCGAACCCTCACCGACCCCGTTATCGAGTCATTGACCTGGCAATCGATTGAAACAGCGCCAGGCGATATTGTGATTTTTAGTAGCTTTTTACCCCATCGCTCCGGCGTCAATCAGAGCCTGCAGTCGCGCCGCGCGGTCTATGCCACGTATGCCTTAGCCAGTGAAGGAGATCATCGAGCCGAGTACTTCAGGCAAAAACGCGCGCTCTTCCCACCGGATGCTGAACGCGAAGCGGGACGAGCCTATGACGGTGGCATCTTCAATGTCGGCAATCCGATTCGATAGACGTGTAGGGCGCGTCGCTTGAGACTCACCGGACCTGTGCCAAACGTTTTAGCCGTAAGGTCGCAAGCGCAAGGCCCACGCTGATAAGGGTTAAAAGCGTCAACGCGAAACTAAAATTGCCCGAGAGGTCATAGAGCACCCCTAGGGCAATCGGTCCCATCACGCCGCCGACCTCGGCCGCTGAAAAGAATAAACCGCTGGCCATCCCTGCATATTTGTCGCCAATCCCGGGCAACTCGACCAGGGTCAAGATTAGAACGGTCATCAAGCTGGAGCGAGCAAGGCCTTGTAAAATTAAGCCGCTGGTTTGCAGTGCTGGATGGGTAAACTGCAATAGGATGGTCGCGATGGCTGCGGCCAGACCCAAACCCAATAAAATCTCGAACCGCCGACCGGGTGTGGCAAGGCGTGGAATGGTGAGTGAGCCGAGTATTCCGATGACGGTTGGGATGGCAGCCCAATAACCCGCCTCGATCAGGGTCATGCCAGTGGTTTGCAAAATGGATGGCAGCCAATTGTTTAGGCCATGATTCACCATAAACACGCCGACGCTCATGATCAGGACCAACTGCACGGCAGGTTGTTTTAAGAGCGTGCCAATCAAAAGCGGCTGTTTGTCTTGAGTGGATCGCGTTAAGGCCTCAGCCGAGCGCATGCTGGACCGACTGGCGATGACGAACCAGAGTAGGGCAACCAAGAGTGCGATCCCTGCATTTAGAAACATCAGGTTTTGCCAAGAACCCAGCAACGGGAGTAGGACAGAATGGGTGAGGGTTAAGGAAATGACGCCGCCGATGGCTGGGCCTGTCATGTAAATGCCCATGGCGAGGCCCCGATCGGATCCTTGGAACCAGCGCGTAATAATTTTAGGCGCGCCCGCCGAGACGATGGGCCCGCCCACGCCAAAAAGCATGACGGCAAAGAGCATACTGAAATAGTCGTCACTTAAGCCCCGCAGCATGGCCGAGCAAGCGATGATCAGCACGCCTGTCGTGAGCGCAAAACGAGAACCGATTTTATCGAGGAGGATGCCCCCCGGGATCGCAAAAGCGATGTAGGTCAACTGCCAAGCGCCCATGATGCTACCCATCGCCGTATGCGAAATCGATAGATCGGCTTCGATTAAGGGTACGAGCGGCGCGAGGCTGGTTGCGGTTAACCCAAAGGCCGCATAACAACTCCACACCCCAAATAAGATCATCCAGCGGTAGATAGCAAATCCCCAAGAAAAAAGCGGCTAAGCCTATCACAATCCAGGGGTTTGTCATGAGGATCTAAAAGGCTGTGCTAGAGTTCAGGAAAATCAGGGTAGTGCAGCATGTTCTATGGATGGCGACTGGTCGCGGGATTGTTTGTCATCCTGGCATTCAGTTCGGGACTTGGGTTTTACAATCACGCGGTGTTTATTCAGGCGCTGGCGGACTCTGATCGTTATTCGATTACCGCCGCATCCTCCGCCGTGTCGGTGTTTTTCTTAGTTAGTGGGGTCGCGGGCTTGGGGATCGCGCCGCTCCTAGATCGCTATGATGTTCGCTTAATTGTTGTAAGCGGGGCGGTGCTGGCCGCCATCGGTTTGCATTGGATCGGCCAGATCACAGCGCTTTGGGAGTTGTATGCAGTCTACGCCCTGTTCGGTTTGGGTTTCAGCGCCTCGGGGTTGTTACCGGCAACCACCCTGATCTCCAGATGGTTTGTCGTGCATCGTGCTCGGGCCCTGTCGATCGCATCGACCGGGTTGTCAGTTGGGGGCATGATCATTACGCCTTTCTCAGCTTACTGGGTTTCAGCCTTTGGCCTGCCCCAAGCCGCGAGTTTTCAAGCGGTCTTGTATTTGTTGGGGGTTGTACCGATTGCACTGTGGCTACTGCGTTCGGCCCCAACTGAATTACAACTGATGCCTGATGGCGGTGCCTGGCAAGCGCGCCCAAGCGCGCCAGTTGGGGTGTCGTTTGACAAAGCGATTCGAGACCCTTTCTTCCTTTGGTTAAACCTTGCTTACAGCTTTGTGATGCTGTCTCAGGTGGGGGGCATCGCCCATCAATATGGCTTAATCATGGAGCGCGTGGACCCTGATTCGGTGAGTCTGATGATGATGGTATTGCCGCTCGCAAGCGTTTTCGGACGCTTAGCCGGTGGATTTTTGTTAGAACGGGTGCCGATGCTTGGCTTCACGGCAGTCATGATGTTTCTTCAGGCGGCAGCGTTAGTCCTTTTGGGGCTCGCGCAATCCGCGATGCTGATCTGCTTGGGGCTTGCGCTGCTGGGGGTCACGGTCGGTAATCTGCTTATGTTGCAACCTTTGATCATTGCCGAACGATACGGTTTGCTCAGTTATAGTCGGCTGTTTTCTTGGGCGAACTTGGCGAGCGTCGCCGGGGTCGCCGCAGGTCCGGGTGTGCTGGGTTGGTTGGTGGGCGTGCATCTTAGTTATGAAATCCCGTTTTTGGTGGCCGGGGGATTTGGCGCGCTGGCGGGGACGGTCTTTTTGTTATGCTTGAAATTGCCAGCAGCAGCGAAAGGGACGTCCTTGATTGGTGGGTGAGCGGTTTGTCTGCGAAGATCGCATTGCACCACTCGCCGCCCAAGAGATTAATTGCGCCAGCAGTGTTGTGAGGTTATTGAAGCTAAGCAAGCAGTGGAATTAGGTAGATAAGGAGCGTGGAATGGGAGAGCTATTTAAAGACAAAGTGGTATTGATTACCGGTGGTAGTCGCGGCTTGGGCCGGGCTATGGCGGAAGGCTTTGCCGCAGAAGGCGCCAAATTGGCGATTGTTTCTCGAAAGTTAGACAGCTGTGAGCAAACCCGTGCGGCGCTGGTTGAAGCTTATGGCTCGGAGGTGTTTGTTCGGGCGACGCATGTTGGTGATTGGGATGACCTAGGGGTGATGGTTGACGACGTGATTGCGCATTTTGGCCGCATCGATGTCTTGATCAATAACGCCGGCATGTCGCCCTTGTATCCCGCGTTATCAGAGATCTCCGAGGTCTTATTTGACAAAGTTGTTGGGGTGAATTTGAAAGGACCTTTTCGGCTCATGGCGAGCGTTGGCGACAAAATGATGCAGGGCGAGGGCGGCAGTATTATCAACATCAGTAGCTCTGCCTCCGTTACCAAAAGCCCAAATTCAGAGCCCTATGGTGCGGCAAAAGCAGGCTTAAATGCCTTAACCCGATCGTTTGCTGCGGCTTACGGGCCGAAAGTCAGGGTTAACTGCATAATGGCAGGCCCTTTCTTGACTGATATTAGTGAGGCTTGGGACATGGCGGCGTTCAATGAGCGCGCAAAGTCCAGCATACCCCTGCAACGGGGCGGTGAAGCGGCTGAGATTGTCGCGGCTGCCTTGTATTTCGCCGGCCCGGGGGCAAGCTTTACGACGGGCGCCATCTTGGCCGTCGACGGTGGATCGCATTAGGCGACCCTGGTGGCCCTTTATGACGGTGCCGCTCGTGCCAAGTGTCACCGAGGCCGGGGATCAAGCGTAGGTCTAAGGCTGTCCTTCGACAATTGAAGGTCGCTCGGTCTTTCCCTCGTCAGATTAAACAGGCATAGTTGCTCGCATCTAACGTTGGTTCAGCAGCAATACGAAAACGCATAAGGAGATGGTATGAAAGCGGCGATATTTAGAGAAATTGGTGCACCCCTCACGATCGAGAACATCTCGATTTCAAAGCCCGGGCCGAGAGAGGTCTTGATCCGAACCGCCGCCGCTGGCGTCTGTCATAGCGATTTACATTTTATTGAAGGCCTGTATCCAGCCGTGACCCCCATGGTGTTGGGACATGAATCCAGTGGTATTGTCGAGCAAGTGGGTAGTGATGTGACCTACGTGAAGCCGGGAGATCATGTTATTACGTGTCTTTCTGTCTTTTGTGGTCATTGCGAAGATTGTCTGACGGGTCATATGTCGCTATGCCAGAATCCCGAAACCAAACGCGGACCAGATGATGAACCGAGGCTCGCTCACAATACGCAACCCGTGCAGCAGTTTGCCAATTTATCCTCCTTTGCCGAGCAAATGTTGGTGCACGAACACGCCATCGTCAAAATCCGTGAAGATATGCCGATGGATCGCGCGGCGCTCATAGGCTGCGCGGTCACGACGGGGGTTGGCAGTGTCTTTCACACGGCCGCAGTTGAACCGGGCACAACCGTTGCGGTAATCGGTTGTGGAGGGGTTGGATTGTCGTGTATTAATGGCGCGGCACTTGCCGGTGCGGGCCGAATTATTGCGGTTGATACGATGGCCAGCAAGCTGGAGATGGCTAAAACCTTTGGCGCGACCGACGTGGTCAATGCCGCGGACGGCGACCCGGTTGCGCAGATCATGGAAATGACGGGCGGCGGCGTACACTACTCATTTGAAGCCATTGGACTCAAAGCAACCGCAGAGCAGGCCTTTGCCATGCTCCGTCGTGGCGGTACCGCAACGGTGATTGGGATGATCCCGGTTGGCGTCAAAATTGAATTGATGGGCGCCGCTTTTTTGCAGGAAAAGCGTATACAAGGCTCGTTTATGGGATCCAATCGGTTCCGAATCGATATGCCGCGCTTCGTTGATTTTTATCTTGCTGGCAAGCTTCATCTGGATGAGATGGTGTCGAAACGCGTAGGGCTTGAAGACATCAATCAAGCGTTTACCGACATGAAGTCAGGCGCCGTTGCGCGCAGCGTGATTGTGTTTGATGGCGTAGCATAAGCTCGCGAGTCTCAGAGGCGGCCGTCGAACAGAGCGCACGCTGTTTGGCGGTTGTCAGCTCGGATCTTTCGGCGGGGCTGTCGGCGTCACGTCAGACTCCTCTTCCAAGCGGATGGTGCTAGACAGGGCTGGAAACTTACCAACCTTGTCAGCATAAAACGCTCGAATCCGATCCATATCTTCCTGTAATCGGCCACTGAGCGGCATCGCCTCGCTAATGCCCGCCAGCTTTTTGGGGTAATCCAAGAAACCAAAAATAACAGGTACTTTTGCACTCTGAGCAATGTGGTAAAAGCCTGAACGCCATCGATCTGTATGCGCTCGAGTGCCTGCCGGCGGTATGACCAAATGCAAACTCACCTGACTTTGAAAGCGCTCAGCGATTTGGCTGACGAGGCGGGTGCGCTTTGAACGGTTTACAGGGATGCCGCCCAGCCAGTGCATGATAAAACCCAGGGGATGATTGAATAAGCTGTCCTTTCCTAACCAATGAATGCGGACTCCCAATGCCGAGGTGGCGGCGATCAAGAATACAAAGTCCCAATTGCTGGTGTGAGGCGCGGCAATGATCACGCTGCGAGGCTCGACCGGCAGCACGCCAGAGACTTTCCAGCCGGTGATTTTGAGAACCAGGCGACCAAGTGTTTGTGCGAGCCAGGAGTTACGAGGGTG
Organism: Pseudomonadales bacterium; assembly: GCA_017854255.1. GTDB lineage: Bacteria > Pseudomonadota > Gammaproteobacteria > Pseudomonadales > Azotimanducaceae > UBA9926. The sequence goes on along the minus strand of JAFMIA010000008.1, from coordinate 5,367 downwards.
TTGTGACATAATTTGTTGTCTCTAGTTGTCAAGGATCGGTGCATAATCCCTGTGCGGGACGTTTTTATATCACGGATAAGCGATAAAAGAGCGTTGACGATATGGGATAGATCGATTAAACCTTGAAAAAAGAGACTTATGCCGATGCTTCGAAATCACCATCAGAGAAAAAAAATCGCAGGGTTCCGGTGGATGCTGCAAAGTGTGGTTGGGGCGTTGCTACTTGGCCTTAGTTTTGCCAAGGCTGATGCGTTTTCTGAACTGGAATCTGCGGTCGAAGCAGGTCGGCTCGATCAAGTGGCCGAGTTGCTGGAACGCATCGGGCAATCCCAAAGCGCGTTACCCCCGCCGTTATTGGACGCCTTAACGACCGCTCGGTCCGTGCCGCCGGGGATGGAGGATATGGTCGGCGCGTTCGATGCGTTGACCTTGGAGGCGGAAGCCAGTTTTGAGTCAGGGAATCTGCAGCAAGGGTTGGTAGACCAAGAAGGCGTTGTGATGTTTGCCTCCGATGTCATCGGGCCGACGCATCTTCTCACCGCCGATGCACAATTCCGTTTATTTCAGAAACTGCTCGCAGCTGGGATTCAACCCTATGCCGAAGCCATGATTGATGCGGCTTACGGCATCTATGCAGAACAGTTAGGGCCAGCGCATCCCAGTACAGTGCAGCTGTTGGCGCAGTCGCACTGGGTCTATCTGATGAAGGGTGACATCGAAACGGCTTCTGATATTTTGGATATTGCGCAATCGCAGATGCAAGCGGCGCTGCCGCCGGGCCACACGTTTAATCAATTAATCGCCGAAGATCAAATCAAAATCCTGAACCAGACGGGTCGTTCTGAGGGTGCGGCGGCAGCCCAGCAAGCCCTTTGTGCAACCTTGGCAAATGCCGTGTCCGTTTGGCACCCACGGCATCTGGCCTGCTTGGACTATCTTGCGATCATTGAGATGGACCGCGGGGCGTTAACCGCCGCAGGGGAGCATCTTCGCCTCGGCATTACGCTGGCGACGGAGTCCGCAGGCGCGACATCTGCGCGCGCGCTGAATATGACCTTGCGCCAGGCCGATGTGCTTCGAAAGACGGGTAATGCCGACGCGGCAAAAACGATGCTGACCCAAGCACTCGACGTCATCCCTGTTGGCTCGGAAATGGCGCTGCGGGCAAAAGCTTACCTGGTCGATACCTTGATTGACCTTGCGGCCTTTGATGAAGCGTTAGCGGTTTTAACGGAAGTTGAACCCAGTGCCCGGCAGATTTGGATGAATAATCCACAGAATCTTTACACTTTGGTGGGTAAGCGTGGCGATTTACTGCAGCGCCTGGGTCAATACAACGACGCGGAAGTCGCTTTTTTGGAGGTGCTCGAGGGGATGCAGGCGGTGGTTGGCGAGTCGGACCCGATGGTGATTGCGTTCATGAACAACCTTGGCAATCTCTATGAAACCATGGGCTTGTTTGATCAGGCGGAGCCGCTGATGAAGCGCGCTTTGGCGCTGGTGGAGGGGGTGCGCGGCGCTGATGGCCCAGAGGCTGCGCGCCAAAGTAACAATTTAGCGTTGCTTTATGAGAGCCAGGGGAGCTTCAGGGAAGCCGAGCCTCTGTATAAGAAAAGCATTTTGGTTTTACAAGGTTTGTTCGGAGAGGATCATCTTGAAACCATCGCGATGAAGAATAATCTTGCGTTTCTGTATTTCATGATGAACCAGTACGATCAGGCAGCGCCGGCGTTTGAGGATGTTTTAACGCGATGGACTCGGACGTTGGGTGAAGATCATCCTTTTCGGTTAAAAGCGCTGAACAATTTAGGGCGGGTGCAGCTCAAGAGCGGCGCCTTGGTTGAAGCCGAGCAAACGCTGTTGCTGGCGCTCACGCTGCGACAAGGTAAATTGGGGGCGGATCATCCGGATGTCATTCGGTCGCTGATCGATTTGGGTGGGGCTTACCTTTTACAGGATCGCCTGGATGAAGCGATGGCGATGCTAAAGGACGCTTTGGCGAAAGCCGAGGCGGTGCTTGGAGAGCAACATCCCTATACCTTCGAAGCGCTGAACGGGTTGTCCGATGTCTATGTTGCTCAAAATCGTCTAACGGCAGGTGTCGAGCTCAAGCGCCAAGGCTTTCTGCGCCGCAGTGCGTTTCTGGACAGAATGCTCTGGGTCACGGGCGAGAATGCTCGAGAAGGCTACATGCGATTGCATCGGCCAGAATTTATGTCCTACCTGCAATTGCTTGCTCAGGTAGGCGGCCCGGACAGTGCCCGTTTGGGGCTGGAGGCCAGCATGCATCGCAAGGGCTTGCTGCTTAAAATTACCTCTGAGATTCAGCAGATTGGCCGGATGACGCAGAACCCAGCGCTCGCCAGTCTCGCGAATGAGTTGCGCGTTGCGCGGGAGTCCTTGGCGAAGTTGACGTTAAGTGGCCCGACAGCCGAGACCGCAGGCCGGCATCCCGAGGCGCTCTATGCGCTTGAGCAGGCGGTTAATGAATTGCAGGGCGAGTTGGGTCGAGCGAGCGCGCAGTACCGGACCTCGATTGCGAAAATCAGCGTCGAGGCTTTGGAAGCAGAAATCGATGAGGGCAAGGCTTTGGTCGATTTTCAGTCTTACAGCACTGAAGACGGCCCGCACTACGTGGCCTCGGTCGTTGCGCGAATCGATGGTGAGCTGGAATACGCGCTTGTGAACTATGAGGATGCAGCGGAAGTTGATGAGCTTATTGGCGAATATCGGGAGACCATCCAAGATCCTGCCGCCGATGAGATCGATTTTCTTGAGGTGGGTCAAATGGCCTATGAGGCGATTTGGGAGCCGATTGCCAATGTGACTTCGGGGATTGAGTATGTTTATCTGATTCCCGATGGATTGCTGAATATTTTGCCTTTTGCGGCGCTGGTTGATTTTGATGATGCCTATCTGGTTGAGACGCTTGATTTTCACTTCCTGACCTCAGGGCGTGACCTGCTGCCGAGTTTCCTGAGTTTGTCTGAGGGGCCCTACATGATTGTTGCGGGCCCGGATTATGATGCGGCGGAGGTTGCCGATCCGGAGGAATATCAACAAGCTGCAGCGTCTCGAGCAGCGCAAGGTGACACGTTACGCGGTGCCGGCAGTGGCCTGCGTGGGCTGAACTTCTTACCGTTGCCTGGCGCGCAAAAAGAAGGCGAAATCATCCTGGAGCAGGTTGATGCGCAAAACGAGGCGCGGAGCGTCTTTAGTCAAGGTGCAGCGGAAGAACAAGTCATTAGCGAACTCACAGAGATCCCTGAGATTTTGCATATTGCAACCCACGGCTTCTTTCTGAAAGCGGATGAAAACCTAAAGAAACGATTGTTAAAGCTGCAACGGGGTGCGGATTTACAAGTGCCGCCGCCTGGGGATAATCCGCTTTTGCGAGCCGGGCTGGCCTTCGCTGGGATCAATAAAAATGCGCAGTTTCTGGGTGATATCGATACCCGAAATGATGGGGTGTTAACGGCGCTTGAAGTGCTCGATCTCAAATTGTCAGGGACCAAGTTGGTCGTGCTATCGGCGTGTGAGACGGGGCTGGGTGAAATTCATGAAGGGGAAGGGGTTTACGGCCTACGGCGGGCTTTTCAGGAGGCTGGGGTCTCTGAAGTTGTCAATTCATTATGGGAAGTCAGTGATGCTGGAACCCAGGCCCTGATGATCGAGTTTTACCAGCGGATCCTGACCGGTATGCCAGCGCGTCAAGCCTTGCGTGAATCGCAATTAGCCTTGAAGGCGTCTCCTTTATGGGGGCAACCCTATATTTGGTCTGCTTTTATGATGGTGGGTAGTTACGAATCTGCCGGTATCGCTGAAACATGATCTTGGGTAAACTAATCGCGCTTGTTTTTGAAGAGTTTCATAATTGAGACATCCAACGCTTATAGCGGCTTTTTTGTTCGGGATCAGTTCTTTGTGTTCGGGCCAGACGCTCGTTGAGGCCATCGAGCAGACGCTGCTCACCAACCCAAACATTCAATCCTCGGCCTACAACGTGGACGCAGCCGATGCGCTGCGCCGTCAAGCCGTTGCCGGGTATCTGCCCAGCATCGATTTAGTGCTCGCCCGTGGCCTTGAAAAATCGGACAACACGACAACTCGAGCCACGGGCGATGCGAATCGAAATTTCGATCGTTTTGAGCGCTCCATCACATTGAATCAAATGCTCTATGACGGCTTCAGCACAGCTGCTTTTGTAAAGCAGCAAGAGGCGGTTTTATCCGCAACGACGCAGCGGCTCGCAACGACCCTTGAAAATACGGCGCTTAGATCTGCCCAGGCCTATTTAGAGGTGCTGCGCCGTGATCAGGTGGTTGCTTTGGCTCAGGTTAATTTGGCGCAACACGATGAAACTCTTCTGAAAATCGAAGAGCGGTTTGAAAGTGGTGTCGGGACCAAAGTCGATGTGGTGCAAACCAAAGGTCGACGAGCGCAATCAAAAAGCTCGGTCTTATTGAGCGAAAAAGATGCTCAAAACGGTCGTGTTGAGTTCTACAGAGTGGTTGGTGAAAGTCCTCGTGAATTGTCGTTGCCGGTTCGCCCAAAAGGGTTGCCTGAGACGCTTGAGCAAGCCGTGCAACTTGCCTTTCGGAATAACCCTCAAGTTAAAGCCGCGCAATTCGACTTAGAGGCGTCTCAGTCGGCTCGCAAGCAACTTTTAGGGGGATATCATCCGAGGGTGGATTTGGCGCTCGGCGCGACCCGAAACGATGATATGGACGGCTCGCCAGGCGCGAATGACGATGAAACGGCTGTCATTAAAATGAGTTATAACCTCTATCGTGGTGGTGCGGATCGCGCAAAGATGAAAGAAGCGATCGCGAGAATTAATGGGGCAGAACAAGCGTTGATTGCGCTGCGGCGGTCAATTACACAAGATGTGAGTATCCTCTGGAATGATCTTGAAGATCTATCGATCAGAATCGAGTACTTACAGCTGCATGTGACCTCAACCGAAGAAGTGCTAGCGGTTTACTTAGAACAGTTGGCCATTGGCAAACGGACGCTGCTCGATGTGCTCGACATTCAAAATGAGCTGTTCCGAGCGCGCTCTGGTTTAGTCTCAGCCGAGTTTCAATTGCGCTTGGCTGAGTATCGCCTGCTGGCAACCGGTGGGCAATTTTTAGGCAGCATGGGGCTGACCAATCAACGTGCGGCTTTAACTCGGCGCTAGTCATCTTCTCCCGCGGCATTTAAGGCGGGTTGCTTGCACCGTTTAGAGGCCAATCCGTTTATAATCCGCCCAATATTTTCAGGCAGCGTGCGTTGTGACTAGAAACGAATTGACTTTTGGCGTTGGGTTAGACTTTGGGACTTCAAATTCTGCAGCGGCCTGGTTTGATGGGCAGGATGTCCACA
>JAFMIA010000043.1:17847-25330 GCA_017854255.1 Pseudomonadales bacterium | reverse complement strand
GAGGTTTTTTTATCTGAATTCAAGCCAGAGGTTTGATGTACTGAGTCTGATGCACTGAGTCTGATGCGCGTGAGTTGAAGACCTGCATTCGCCATTGCAACACGGCGCCAAGGCGATTGGCGCTACCAACGCCCTAGGTCTTGCAACACCTGTTTTAAAGCGCTGGCATCGTCTGTCATAAGCCCCTCAACGCCTAGGTTGCTGAGTCGTCGCATATCGTGCACTTCGTTGATGGTCCAAACATGGGTTTGGATCCCCAGCTTCCGAGCCGTGTTGAGAAAGCGGGGGTCCACTAAGGGTACTTTGCCCGAACGCTCCGGCACCTGGGCGCAGTCACCGTGTATTTTGAAGGTCGGGATATAAAAGCTGCGCAGGCGCGCCCAGAAGACTTCTTTGGGTGTGAGGCTCGTGCAGATTCTCGGAAAAGCAGTGCGCACCGCTAAGACCCGTTCATGAGAGAAGGATCCGACGCAGATTCTATCCTGACATCGCAGTTGTTGAATCAAAGCCAGGAAGGGCTGAACGGTGTTGTCGGCTTTTAGGTCGATGTTGAAGCGGGTATCAGGAAAGGCCGTAATCAAGTCCGCTAGCAGTGGGATGGGTTCCCGACCCGCCACCCGCGCTGTTTGGATCTCAGCAAAGTCTAATTCACGAATCACGCCGGAAGCGTTGGTCACCCGATCGAGGCGATGGTCGTGAAAGGCGAGGAGTACGCCATCTCGCGTGCAATGGGTGTCGGTTTCAAGATACTGGTAGCCTTTTTTGACGGCGCCTTCGAAAGCCGCGAGGGTGTTCTCAGGCCCCGATTGATGATCACCTCGATGCGCAAAGGCGAGCAGACCCGTGTGGTCCAAAAAAGCCTTCATAGGCGCCCCGGTCGTGTGGCATCAGCGGCTTGAGCTGCGTTCGCGCGCAGGGTCGTTGATGAGATATCCTGCCGAAAAATAGCTTCGGGCACCATTTTGCAGCGCGCTGCTAAGCCTGCCGAGATCTCGACCTGGTCAAGGCCCAAAAACGCGCCCTCGTTGAGTCGGCCAAACACTAGGAATTGGATGCCAAGGGCCGTCAATTCTGCCAGTGCCGCGTCCCGACGCGAGTCACTGCCATAATATTGGCTTTGGTCAATCCGCAGTAACGTATCAATGCCAATCACAAAGGTGGCATGGGGAAAAATGCGCGCTTTTTCGATGAAGGTTGGGGCATTGGTTAAGACGGTATTGCCATGCGCTCGTAGCTGCTGGGTTCTATCTTTAATCGAGAAATAGTCGAGGCAGGGTTTGTCAACATTGTGAATTGAAAGCTCAAAGTCGACGGTCAGCCCTGTCAATTGTTCGGCGACCGTCTTCATCAGAAGATGACCTTGATGCACCGGATTAAAAGCCCCCGGAAACAGGCAATTGCCGGCGGAGCCGCTTTGATTGCTATTTTTTGCTTTCACCATGACCTGTTGCCAATCCAATGGCGCCTGCACCCAATCGGTGCGCGACTCATACAGCACTGAAAATTCGGCTGCCGGCCATTCAATCTTCATATGCTGACTGAGGAGCCCTAGAATTTCATGGCAGAGCACAGCTTCCTGCTGGTCCCTCGTGGCTGGCGGGGCCTCGTCCTCAGCCTTGTGCTCGGGTTTGGTAAATTCAATGGATCGCAGGTAACTCACCTGTTGGCAGTGCAGGGCAATATAGGCCCGATCCGCGCCGCGGCGCGCTCGGTTCGTAGTGAGCGCAGCCGTGATGCTGAGGCCAAAATTGCGTTCGGTGGCATGAGGGTCTAGGGCATTCGCGCGTTGGAACGCGACCGCCGCCATACTTCGAGCGGTTTCTCCGCTGACACTGCTCAAGGGCGCTTGGCCCAGAAAGTCTTTGAGGGCTGCGGCGCTATAAGGCACGCTCGCTTCTAATAAAGTGCCAGAGGCACCGGATGCACCCAGCAGTTGCGCAAGGGCGCTCGCGCCACCACCGGCCAAAACAATAACGCCTTGGTTCGGGCTTGCGTGAAGTTTGGCCAATCGATCGGCGTACATGGGCTGATCCCGTCTGGTGTCCTGATCGCTGGTAATCTAAGATGTCGACGCGCTAAAAGGAAGTCCGCATGGTACAAATAATTGTTTTGTTGGCCCACATCTTGATGGCGCCTTTGGTCTTCTCGGCAGAAGAAAGTGTGTTCTCAACCCTAACAGCAGAACAACTTGAGGGTTATCAGTTCGAGCAATCCGACTCAAAGTTTCAGGTTACCCCACTCAATGTGGGGCAGCAGGCCATTTTAGACAGCCAGCGCCGCACGGTTAGCGATTTAATGCTTCGGCACCTTGGCGTTTCTAGATTGAAGGGCAAAGCGGCGGATCTCGATCACTTTCAGGCGCTCATTCAAAGAAAGGCCATTCGTTTGGATGACGTCACGACCTGGCAAGCGCTGGGCGTTGTGTTTGGAGACTATATCGCCGAACAACACGGTCTAACCTGGGTGGTATACGAGGACGAGCTTGGCGTGAGCAAGGCGCTGCGCTGGCAAGACACGGATAATTTTGTGTTTCCGGTGACCGTATTTTCAAAACGTATCCAATTTAAAGAAACCCCAGAGCCCCGGGCGATTTATGCGGACCTTTCGGGCGTTATCAAGGGGTTTAAAGCGCTCGAGGCACGTCCGCAATTGCCCTAGCTTGCGCTCGGAGTGGTGTATCTGCTTTTCAAAATCAGGTATCATTGCGCGTCTTAATTCGGTAAGAGTCTTTCCATGAAAGCGTTGTTGAAGCTACTTTTTGTTGATTCCTTGGTCAATATTTTAGGCGATTTGTTTGAGCAGCCTTTGATTATGTGGGCGTTTATCGGTTGGGGATGGCTGTCTATTTTGGTCATGGTTACCAGTATCTATCAAACGATGGGTCAGCTATAGGGGACTGTGCCGCGGTCGTTTAGCGCTGGCCTTTAGACCGTGTCGTTATGAAGAGCCATTCGGCTCGATTGCGATCTACGCGGTTATAACGACGATGATAACCACTGGATTACGCGTTTTACGGGCATCACGTCCGGGATCGGCCTTGATGTTGGGTAGCCTGTCTTAGCGGGTTAGCCCTCTTAGAGATTCGCAAACAAAGCAAAGAGTTCGATTCTCAAAACGGGCCCTCAGACTGAGCTGAGGCGTTATGGCGGTCAACTGACCTTATAGAGAGGTTGTTCACATTGCGCGCGTAGGGCGCGAGCGTCGTAAGATCTTTACCTGGCTGTCCAGTTAGATTTTCCGGGACGATGAATCTTTAAAAAAACCTTACGGCTTACAACACTTCACCCCGAAGCACCTTTGCGTCGTAGTCCTCGATTGTGATGACGCCGAGCGATGCTGCCTCAGCGCGGTCCGCGTCACTTAGAACGTCTTGCAGTAGGTCAACCCGCTTCCACAATGCCAGAGCAGTCGATCCAGAGGCGTTCGGTAGATAAGGCGACTCCTCAATGGGTTTTAGTTTGTGAACATACCGAGGGCAATTAACCCAAAGGTGCTCGATAGAGACTTCTACCACTAGGCTCGCGCCGGGATAACTGTCCAGCATGGGGCCTTCGCGCAGGCATCGGGCTGACCCGCGAATCCGAATACGCTGAGGGGTTTCAAAGTCGACGAAGAGTAAGCCCACTTTGTTCTGCGCTTGGATATTACCCATCGACATAAACATGCCGTTGCCATCGTAGTTCGGAAAGTAAAGCGTGCCGGGGTTGGTCACGCGGACAAAGCCGACCGCGCCGCCCTTATAGGAGCAGGAGGGGAACCCGGCTTCATCGATCGTTGAAAGAAAAAACATATTCCGGTTGTGGATAAAGGCGGTCTGATCGTCGGTTAAGGTTTGCGTCACAACCGCCTCAACAATACGGTCCGCCAAAGCCGTCGTGTTGAACTCTGCCTGCATCTGTCTTTGGGTCGGTGTAAAAAAATCTGCCATGGGGGGCTCCGGGACGAACGATGGCCAAAGTATCTTTCATGCCCGTCGGGAGCGCAACCAGACTCCGATTTTGCTTTTGTTAAAAAGCTTTTTTGTGAGGCAGTGGTGTGATTCATTGGGGAAATTTGGAACAGTTTACATCCTGTGTCCGGCCAAGCGCGTTGGCATGGATAGGCCGTGTTGGCTGCTGGCAATGTTTGCGGCGGATTGCCGGGTTGCTTGATCAAAATAGTGCGCTAGAAAGCGTGTTACCGAAGTACGGTGCATGAACGGTGAGCCCCACCCAAGCTTGCCGGATCTTGCTAAAAGGGCCGAGGCTAGACGGGCTCAGGCCCGCCGAGAAAGCCGTATTGTTGAAGCCGCTGGCGGCTAAACCGATGCGCGCGAACATAAGACGCGCAAATATAAAACGCGCATCAAAAGCCCTAGCGCGTGCTGGTTTGACCGCCATCAACCGGAATAAGTTGTCCGGTTATAAACTTTGAGGCGTCCGATGCAAAGAACACCATGACCGGGCCTAGGTCGGTCAACGGATCACCATATTCCTGTCCGAGCGCAATCGAGCGATGGTTCATCCAAAACGACTCGGTTGCTTGCTGTTCGGTCAAGAGGGCCATTGCTTCTTGATACATAGGCGTGGCCATGGCAGGCAAAATGGCATTGACTCGAACGCGATCCATACCCCAAGCCCCCGCAGCACTTCGGGTCCAAGAGTGCACAGCCCCCTTGGAGGCGGAATAGGCGACGGCCCCGGGTTCTGCGCGCTGTCCAGAAATCGATCCGAAATTAATGATCGAGCCGCCGCCGGCCGCTTTCATATGATGATAGGCGGCTTGATTGGTGATCATGGTGCCGCGCACATTGACGGCAAACATTTGATCCCAATGCTCGACAGAGACGTCGCTCGCCGCGGAACCGGCTTGAATTGCGGCAGGATGCGCCAAGACATCGAGACCACCAAGCCAATTGACGGCTTCCTGAAAGGCCGTCTCGACACTGCTTTTATCCGCGATATCAATGTGCAGGTAGGTGGCTTTACCCGGCCCAAGCGCATTAGCGTCACGCGCGGCTTGCTCACCATCGGCGTCGTTAATGTCCATGCCAACAACCCGCGCGCCGGCTTGAACGAAGGCGGTCAGCGTCGCCAGGCCCATGCCGCGTGCAGAACCGGTCACGATGATTCTTTTGTCTTCCAACATATTGCGTCCTTAAATTGTTATTCGTTCGTTTGGGTCTGGTTGTAAAAGCCCGCCAGTGGTGCCTTGATGCAAATTGTTTCAACTGAAGCTTAAGATTAACGCGCTGTTATAACGCCTGGCGCGAGCCGTACCCTTCAGATTATCGTTTACCAAGCATCGGCCATGGGCGGTTTGATGCCCGCATTGATCGGTGACATTACCGCGTCGCAGTGAGTCGATCAAATGTCGGGTTTGATGTTTGGTTTACAATCAGCCGGGCAGAAGAGATCCGGCGCACGGATTGCGATCCATTGATAATGGCGCAGTCGGCGTCCGCGGGATAGTTAGGTCCGTCCGCGTTGATATTGCTTAAAGGCGTTGATCCCAATAACCGAGATCGGGCAGGCTATTGATATCCTGAGCTAATGCGCTGAATCGAGGGAATTCGTTTTATGGCCGCACCGGGCCGGCCGCTTACTTTTGCACTCAGATTAAACGGCTAAACCGCTATTCTTTATCAGCGGCTTGCATGCGTTCAAGTCGAGCAGCTTCCTCAGCAGCAGCGGCTGAAATTTCAACCAGAACCGCATCAACGTCGGCCGCTTCCACGGGTTTTTCGAATACGCCGGTAAGCTTAATGCCTGGCGCCAGCTCCCCAGACTCATAGTGCGCCCAAATTTCATCCGCATAGGCCGATTGCAGTAGCTCGGGTGCGAATTGGCCGTAATATTGCCGCAAGTTATTCACATCTCGATGCAACATCGATTGCGCATGATTGTTGCCCGCGGCATCGACCGCCTGGGGCAGATCGATAATCACGGGGCCTTGCGCGTCCACCAGCACATTGAATTCTGATAAATCGCCGTGAACCAAGCCCGCGCACAGCATTTTAACAACGTAATCCATAAGGGTTGCATGGTGCGCAAGGGCGGTTTCAGGTGATAACAAAATGTCACCCAAGCGCGGCGCCACATCGCCATCTGCGCCGCAGATGAGCTCCATCAAGAGCACGCCATCAACACAAACATAGGGGGTTGGTACGCGAACGCCCGCATCCGCGAGCTTAAACAACGCGTCAACTTCAGCACTTTGCCAAATGGTTTCGGTTTCTTTGCGACCGAACTTAGACCCCTTTTCCATCGCGCGACTTCGGCGGCTATTGCGTACTTTTCGGCCTTCCTGGTAGGTAACCGCCTGTTTAAAGCTGCGCTTGGCGGCCTCTTTATAAACTTTCGCGCACCGAGTTTCAGTGCCGCAGCGCACCACAAAGACGTCGGCTTCTTTGCCGCTCATGAGTCGACTGATGACAGAATCGATGATGCCGTCATCAATAAGAGGTTGAATTCGCTTGGGAATTTTCATGCGGCTTTTTAGCGTATTTGGGATCGAATTGACAGGAGAGATTGCATTTGGCGCTTGATAGAACCCTGTTTTGGGTTATTGGTCATTCTCATTGAGCCCGGGGCCAAGGGTTCTGAGCGCAACACGCAACTTTAGAATAAGCGCAAAGCGCGGCCGTAGCCTGGGCTAACCCGCAGCGCCCGTATGGCGGTGTTGGGTAGCGTGTCATGAATAGCCGGCATGCTATGACGTGCTAAAGCCGATACGGATAAGGCGCGCCTTAAAAGCGTTTGACGACCTAACCGACGTGCTTTTGGGTGCGCGCGGCGCCGGATTAGTCGGTTGAGCTTACATCGTGCAAGACGGCTTCAAATAATCGCAAAGCCTGCTCGGTAAAGTACTGCATATTGTCGCCCCGGTCCGTTGCGCGAGTTTCGATCAAGCAGGCGCGGTCAAGGGGGCCGCTAATCCCAATCACGCTCGTCCCCGCGTCATGGCCATAGGGGGTCCCTGTGGGGCCGGCAGCGCCAAGCTCTGCAATACCCCAAGTTGTGTTGAGTTTGAGTCGTGCCGCTCGGGCAAACTCTAAGACCATGGCTTGTGTTAAGGGTTGCAGACCTTCGACTCGGGATTTTTCAAGGTCGAGGTATGCGCGGCGGGACGCTAAGGTGTAAACGATACTGCCGCCTTGAAAATAACGAGATGCCCCTGGGACGGATAAAAGGTTCGCCGAAATTAGGCCGCCCGTTGAGGACTCCGCAACCGAGACGGTTTCCTCGCGTTCGGTAAGTCGCTGACCAATGCGCAGGCTTGCTTCAAAAAACATAATGACCTTAATTTATGAGCATTCAGGGCCACGTTAGCATTATTTTTCAGACTCAGGTTGGCTAAGGACCTTTCGGTTGACTGGGGTCAATCGGCGGGTGCGCGGCGGTTGGTTTCGCCTGATTCTGGGCCGGGCGCCACGTTTTGACGGGTTGATGAGGCGTTCTAACCGTTGTCGGGTGCAGAAAGCGCGATAAAACAAGGCTTACTG
>JAFMIA010000043.1:0-17837 GCA_017854255.1 Pseudomonadales bacterium | reverse complement strand
CTGATGTTCGAGGAAAACGCCTGGCGATGCTCAGGCTGCAAAGTCTGAGTCGTTGGTAAAGCGTGCCTATTAAGATGAAAAGGGTTGCCTGCTTTGTGGGCGAGCAGGAGGGGGGCAGACTGCTCGACCGGTTTTTTTGCACAGTCGGTCAAAGAACCCGGTCATCTTGCTGTCTGGCAGGTTAACCACTGTTCCTGAATGGATGTAACCCAGACGCCCCAGCGGATAACGCTGACGATATCCAATGGTAGCCCTTAAGCAATGCCGCCCTAACTTTTAAAAGCGCGCGTCCCAAACGAGGAATCAAGATGGTCAATGTCTAGGGGCAGAGGCGAAGGTCAGAGTCTAAGGTCAAAATGCTTTTATCCCACAGGCGGAGACAGTCAAAATGTTTTGCGGGAGGATCATTGGTCGCAGTTTTAAGGACCTATCTTGTCTTTCGATGACGTGATTAGACCGTATTGCTTGGACAGGTTGTAAACAATGCCTTTGGTAACTTAGTCTCTGAACGACACAATAGAGATGACGTTATGTTCATCACCTGGATCCAAGATCAGCTCATCTCGACCATCATTGTCCAGGTCCTTAACTTGAATTCCGTCTCTGCTCTCAGGAAGATCGAGGGAGAGTTTGATCGCTTTTTTAGCAAACATCGTTTCACCTGCTTGCCCAGGATAGACCAGGAGGGTTCCCTCGCCTTTTTGCACCAGCAGGTCCTTTCGGCCGTCGCCAGTAATATCTGCGCCGAGTACTGCAGGAACAAATAAGTCACCGCTGCTAAAATCGAATCTTGCGGAGATTGTTTTTCGAATGCTCGGCGCACTGGAGAATTTACCCGCCTTAATCGTATAAATTGAGATATCAAGTGACACAGCGCGCGTAATCAACGCCTTAAGCACAGTTCCTAAACTGATGTCCACAGAGGTGACCACAAACTCTTGATTGCCATCTCCAGACAGGTCCTGCCGTTCATTGTCGAATTGAAAGCCATCGGCCTGAATCACTGAGGAAGGACTTTGCGTAAACGCCAGCCGGTTTAGAGTATTAACCTCGCCCAAATAGACTTCATATTCAGACTCCCAGCCAAAGATGCCGTCGGCTTTAATCCGCTTAACAACAAGATCACTGATCCCATCATTGTTGAGGTCGGCAATCTCATCTAGCATCCTATTGGTGCCCCCGGCATTGTCTACCTCGTCTCCAATGCTGAGTTGCGTATACCCGCTTAACATATCCTTGAGATGGACATCTAAAGGCACAGGTATCTTAGAGAATTCGCCCACCGGACTTTGCCGATGGACTTCAAAATAGCCATCTCGCCAAAAGGTAATGTCATTCAGGCCGTCGTTATTCTCATCTAAAAGGAAGGCTTCCTCGGCTCGGTAAGCAACAAAGCGAGCGGTGTCGCGGTAGCTCATGGTAGGCGGCGGACCTATTGTCTGGAGCGCTGCGAATCCCTCGCTGGTTTGCATGGCGATCGCCCAACCATCAAAAGTAGGCATTAAAAAGTCGTCTAACCCATCATCATTAATATCAGTAAACATCTCCATAACCGGCGATTCGCCCCAACTCCGACCAGCGAACATCGGCGAAGTCTTGAGCAAAGGCGCAAAGCGCGCCGTGTTGGCATCAAAATAGAGGAGTTCTGATCCCTGCAACCCGACCAATTGAATACCTTCAGAGGTTGATATCGTATCGACCAAATCCATTGAATCTTCTAGCGCCTGGGTCAAAACGAGATTCCATTGCGAGCCCGGACGCTGAAAAACCTTAATATGTCTAACCGGTTCATTGCTGAGCCCTTGCATCTGTTTTTCCAACTGACTGATCACTGGGGTTTCTATGATCAAAAGTTTGGCGTCACCCGACGCCCTATTGGAGAACGAGAGTATGTCGACACGATGTTTTGGCTTCACCGGAATGGTTTCAACATCAAATTCCAAAGCACTTAATTGGCATGCAAAGGTGATGCTTGCAATGTATAGCAAGTGAACCCATCGTGTTGTAGAGGACTTAAAGCTAGCGTGTCTCATGAACGAACTTGGCCTCGGCATCTTCGATTGATCGAACAAGGTTACCGGCTTTTAAACAAAAGAGAATCAACAGCAGCTTACCGCCGCAGGGTTGTAAACGGCACGCGACTGAGTCGAATGCAGGATGCAAAACAAACTCCGAGTGCCGTTGGTGATAAAAAATGTGGCGACCTGCAGGCTTAATTAGTGAGTAGGCGCTGCAAGCTTGGCCTCGAGCGAAGCAATCACTAGATCCCCGAAAGCATCGGTTCCAACGGTTTTTAAATCAACACCCTTCGCGCTCAAGTCGGCGGTTGTATAGCCATCTTCAAAAACACTTTTCATGGCGTCCCAAACCAGCGTAGATTCGGCTTTCATACCAAAACTCATCTCGAGCATCATCGCAACCGAACCAATCATAGAGTAGGGGTTGGCGATATTACGTCCGGCAATATCAGGGGCTGATCCATGAGAGGGCTCAAAATAGGCTTTGTCGGGACCAACGCAAGCCGATGGCATGAGTCCGAGTGAGCCTAAAATGCCGCCACCTTGATCTGACAGAATATCGCCAAACATGTTTTCCATAACCATGACATCAAATTGAGAAGGGTTGAGGCACAGCGCGGTGGCCGCGGCATCAACCAGCATTGGGATGACTTCAATATCGGGATAGTCGGCATGGACTTCATCCAGCACTTCATTCCAGAGCACGCTCGACATTAAAACGTTACTTTTGTGAATGTTGTGCAGGCGGCGTCCTCGGGCGCGTGCTTGCTCGAAGGCAACGGTGAGTACACGTCGAATTTGCGACTCGTCGTAGGCCAGTGTCTCATGCACGTAACGTAAGCCCTCCGCGTTGACACCGCGCTCCTTTTCGCCGAAATACAGGCCGCCGACCAGTTCTCGAATGAGCAGAATATCGATCCCATGCTCGATAATTTCGGGTTTTAGCGGCGAGAAGTGCGCCATATCTTTGCTGAGATAAATGGGCCGAAAGTTTGCAAAGGTTTGATAACGCGCTCGAAGCGGTAAGATCGCGCCACGTTCGGCTTGTTCATCAACCGGAATTTTCTTGGAATCCTCAAAAGACAGTCCAACGGGCCCTTTTAAGATTGCATCGGCTGCATCGCAAATGGCTTTGGTTTCATCTGGAAAGCTTTTGCCATGGCTAAAATAAGCATGGGCACCGAAAGGCGCCTCGATGAGTTCGAAGACAACGTCGCGATGACGGCTAATCGCGTCAAAAACGCGAACCGCTTGTGCCATGATTTCTGGACCAATGGCGTCCCCTGCCAAGATCGCAATTTTGTAAGCATCACCCATAAGGCTTCCTCCCCGAAAAAGCGCAGATGCTACCACACAGCCTGTCTGAGCACATAACGGCGCCTCTGATGTGGGCTAAGGCTTAGGGTCGGCGTGTTAGCAAGCGTTGGGAGCAGATAAAATGCGGTGTTTCACATCATGGTAGTAAGGGTTGATCGCTGAGCGCGTCTGCTTCGGGACATCGTTTACAACCCCGTGCTGCAAGCGGCTCGGCGATGTTGAATCCGCACCAGGCGGCAGAACCCCAACAGGGTGATTATTGTGAGAAGCAGACGGGATGCTAGTAACGGTAAAACGGCGCGATCTCAGGCAACCAAAGCGCTCGGGTTGCATCCAGTTGATGGGTCAATTGGGCGAGGGATTGCGTGTCATCATCAACCCATTGTCTAAGTTGTGGCCCGCCATTGATCACGTCGATGGGCACCCGGCCTGTTTCATACTCGTATTCATGATGCCGCCAGAGTTCGACCTTCGGTTCGCTCAATTTGAGCAGTTTTAGGGCGTAGGCAATGATGCGGAACGGCTGAAAGGTTTCGGCATTAAAATGGGGCTGGTCCGTATGGATTTGCAGGCCCTGGCACAACTTTCCCTGATGCTTGTGAAAGGTTGGCTCGAAATAGCAGGGACGAAGCACGGCGCCAGCCAGCGCCTCGGACAGGCTTGATTCCAATTCAGCCTTGATGTGTTGCGCTGGAAAACCTGGGCCGCCAATGACTTCGAGGGGGAAGGTGGTCCCTCGGCCCTCCGATAGTGTGGTGCCTTCGAGCAGCACCGTGCCCGAAAACGATCGGGCCATGTTAAGACTGCTTGCGTTCGGGCTGGGATTCACCCAAGACAGTTCGCTTGGCCAGCCGAAGCTTGGCCGCGTGTTCGGTGAATAGTGCCTCATTTCAATTAAGGTTAGATTTGCAGGCTGTGGTAGTTGGGCATTCATCCACAATGCCAGCTCACCAATGGTCAACCCATATCGGCACGGAAGGGCCGCGGCGCCGACGAAACTTTCTTGACCGGCCTCTAGCCGAAAGCCATCAATTCCCCTACCAGCAGGATTGGGTCGATCTAGTACCCATATCTCAAGTTCGGTCGAGGCGGCTGCTGCTAAGAAGTATTGTAGGGTCGTAATGTAGGTGTAAATGCGGCAACCGAGATCCTGCAGGTCGAACAAGATGATATCGAGGCCGGCCAATCGTTCGGGCGTGGGTCGCCTATGATGGCCATACAAGCTATAGACCGGGATTCCATGGGTCGGGTCTAGATAGTCATCGGACTCAATCATATTGTCTTGCTTGTCGCCTCGCACGCCATGCTGCGGTCCAAAAACGCATTTGGGGTAAATGCCTGCGCCGACTAGGGCGTCAAGCGCATGGGTTAGGTCTTGGGTCACCGACGCAGGGTGTGCGACCAAGCCGACACGGGCGCTTTTTAGCGTCGCCAGGCGGTCTGAATCGGTTAACAATCGTTCAAGGCCAAACTGAAAAGTCATTGAAGTTTCCATGGTATGTGATGATCCCGGTGATGGAAGTCTGGCGTTACGCCATGGCGGATTGAGAAATAGTGCAGATCGGTTGCCGTTTTAATAGTAGCAGCTGCTCCAAGGCTTAAAACAGCGTCGGTGGTTTGAAAGCTTGGATTCGTCAAAATTCTGGCTTCAAGTTGATAAGTCGGGCCACGACCGGTCGCGCTGATTTGCGTTAATGCGCAGCGATCCGATTCTTTTTGATCCTGTCGATAATCACTGAATCCAAAACAATTCCAATTGCCATTCGGGGCAAGGTTCAGCTCCCAATAGGCGGTCGATCCCGCCTCGCCAAGAAAGAGTTCAAAGCAGTGATGCTGCCAGAGCCCAAATTCACGTTGGCCGACTTGATCGACGTCCTCAAGCTCTGAGGCGATCGAACCCTTTAACTGAACCGTCAGTCGGAGCTCTGAACTGGATTCAGAGATAAGGGTGTAGCGCAGCGCTTGAACTGCCAAGCAGGGAGAAAATGGAACGAGATCGATGCGCATACGTCTATCAAGTCACCTAGTTGCGGAAGGCTAGTGTATCCTAGCGACATTAAGAATTTGAAAGGAATATTGGACATGACCGCATATGACTATGACTTATTCGTCATTGGTGTTGGGTCCGGCGGCGTGCGCGCAGCAAGAATGAGCGCGCAGTATGGCGCGCGCGTGGCAACCGCTGAAGAAAAATTCATGGGAGGCACTTGCGTTAACGTGGGCTGCATTCCGAAAAAGCTCTTTGTTTATGCCTCGCACTACCATGAGGATTTCAACGAATCCGCGGGCTTTGGGTGGCAGTCCGAGCCCGCGCGTTTTAATTGGAAAACGTTGGTTGCGAACAAAGATCAGGAAATTGCCCGATTAAACGGTATTTATGAGGGGTTGCTGGACCAGGCGGGTGTCACCCATTTTGCCGGACGGGCCAGGATACGCGACGCTCACACCATCGACATTGACGGAAAAAGCGTGACCACCGACAAGATTCTGATCGCGACCGGTGGCTGGCCCACGAAACAAGATATTCCGGGTGCGGAACACGTCATAACCTCCAATGAGGTTTTTTATCTGGAGCACTTGCCCAAGCGAGCCCTCGTTTTGGGTGGCGGCTACATTGCTGTCGAGTTTGCGGGCATTTTTGCAGGGCTTGGCGTTAGCACCGAACTGGCTTACCGAGGACCATTGTTTTTAAGGGGGTTCGATGAAGATGTTCGCATTATGGTCAAAGACGAGCTGCTGAAGAAACAGATTGATTTGCAGTTTAACGCAACGCTTGCCTCGGTCAGCCGTAATCCCGACGGCACATTGCTTGCCACCTTCACCGATGGCCGCACCTTGGAAACCGACCTCATTTTAACCGCGACGGGTCGCAAACCGGCGGTCGATGATTTGGGCCTTGATACGGTGAATGTGGCGCGGCGAGAGAATGGCGCGATCATTGTCGACGAGTTTTATCAAACCAGCGAGCCCAATATTTTCGCTTTGGGTGACGTAACGGATCGAATTCAACTCACACCCGTCGCGATTCATGAAGCGATGTGCTTTGCCAGCACGCAGTTTGCTGGCGAAAGTAAGGTCATGGATTATTCGGGGATTGCAACGGCCGTATTCTGTCAGCCCAACATTGCAACGGTGGGGTTGACCGAAGCCGAAGCGCGCGATCAATTCGGCTCGATTGCTGTTTTTCGATCAGAGTTCCGGCCGCTGAAACACACCTTAACCGGGAGTGATGAGCGGAGTCTGATGAAAATGATTGTTGAAGTTGCAACGGATCGAGTCCTCGGTATCCACATGGTGGGCGCCGAAGCCGGCGAAATTATCCAAGGACTTGCGGTTGCGATGAAGGCGGGTGCGACCAAAGCGGTTTTTGATCAAACCGTCGGGATTCATCCGACGGCAGCTGAAGAATTCGTCACAATGAGATCGCCCGTGGCATGACGCCCGTGGTCGCAGGGGTTGATGGCTGTAAGGGCGGCTGGGTCGTTGTCCAGCGGCAGGGGGGTGTGGTTACGGCACGGGTGGTTGAAACGTTTGACGCAGTGGTGCGATCAGCGCCGAGCGGGCCGCTGTTTGTGGACATGCCGATTGGCCTTCCGGAGTCTGATGATCGACAAGTCGAACGCCTGGCGCGACAGCGTCTGCCTGGCAGAGCCGGCAGTGTCTTCAATGTGCCAGCGCGTTCTGCGGTCTATGCAGAAAGCTTTCAAGCCGCCTGTGATTGCAATGTCCGCGCCCAAGGCAAGAAAATTTCGCTACAGTCTTGGTATATCTGTCCAAAAATTAAAGAAGTCGATCGATGTTTGCAGGCGCAGCCGCGACTTCGCGCCCGCGTCCTAGAAGCGCACCCTGAGTTGTTGTTTGCGACCTTTGGCGGCGTGCCAATGCGATATTCCAAAAAACAAGCAATGGGGCAAGGCGAGCGAATTAAGCTGCTCGAGCATCAGGGGTTGATGCCGCGCGAAGTGCTTGCTGAGTTGTACCGGCATACCCGGAAAGCATTGGTTCAAAT
Organism: Pseudomonadales bacterium; assembly: GCA_017854255.1. GTDB lineage: Bacteria > Pseudomonadota > Gammaproteobacteria > Pseudomonadales > Azotimanducaceae > UBA9926. The sequence continues at coordinate 10,493 of JAFMIA010000043.1, read as the reverse complement.
TGATGATGTGCTCGATGCCATGATTTTGTACCTGCTTGGGCTGTCGAGTCCCAAGCCGCTCATGCCAGAATCGGTGATTGATGGGTTCGGATTGACCGTGAATTATCAAATGCCGACCACTGGGCTGGCGGCGCCTGACCGGTCCGATTAGCAGTCGGGTTCAGCAGGCTGCGCGATAAACGAACGCGGCATATCCTCATCGCGGGATATTTGTTACCTTAGGCGCATCTCAAAAAAACGATAAGAGAACCTCGATATGGCTGATTTGGAACAAATACTCACCTTCTTCGATGGGCTCCTGCAGTCGGCGTGGTACTTCCCCTATCTGCTATTGGGTACAGGTATTTTCTTTACAATTTATCTGAAAGCGCCCCAGATTTTTTACTTTCGGCATGCTTGGCGGGTGTTACGCGGGACATATGACAAGCCGGGTGCGACGGGCGATGCCTCGCATTTCCAAGCCCTGACAACCGCGATTTCTGGCACGGTCGGGACCGGCAATATTGGTGGGGTTGCGTTTGCCATCTTTCTAGGTGGCCCAGCGGCGCTGTTTTGGATGTGGATGACCGCGTTCTTTGGCATGACAACCAAGTTCGTCGAAGTCACGCTCAGCCATAAATATCGGGACGTGGACGATGAGGGCTACATTGTTGGTGGCCCCATGTTCGTTATGGAGAAGGGCCTCAACCTGAAATGGTTGGGCGTGATATTCGCCATAGCAACGGTCGTTAGTAGCTTTGGCTCTGGCAATATGCCTCAAAGTAATAATATTGCCGTTGGCCTGCAAGGCACCTTTGGCATTCCTGAGTGGATGACGGGTGGCGTGTTGGCTCTGTTGTTAGCGGTGGTTATTTTAGGCGGCGTTAAACGGATTATTAAGGTGGCGGAAAAAATCGTGCCGACGATGGCCATTCTGTATTTCGTAACGGGCCTCGCGGTGGTATTTGCCAATATCGAAAATGTTTGGCCATCCTTGGTGAATGTGGTGAGTGACGCCTTTACCGGATCGGCGGCCGTTGGCGGCTTCCTCGGCGCGACCTTTGCTTATGCCTTTAATAAAGGCGTTGGGCGCGGGTTGTATTCGAACGAGGCCGGGCAAGGCAGTGCGCCCATCGCGCATGCCGCGGCCCGAACCGACCAGCCTGTATCAGAAGGCATGGTTTCAATTTTAGAGCCTTTCATCGACACCATTATTATTTGTACGCTGACGGGGCTGGTTATTCTGTCCTCTGGGGTTTGGCTTGAAAAGCACGAGAATCAATTCCAGCAGTTCGACACGAACGTTGTGACCGGGGTTTGGACGGATACCGCCGAGCAGGATCGGGCGGCGCTCTTTGATTACCTAAACGGTCGAGACAGCAAAATCGAATCCTTCAGTGGAACCATAGAAGTGGTCGAAGGGGTTCTCCAGCCTGGACCCTACACCTTGCTGCACAACCGTTCTGTTGCGGAAGGGGTTTTGATTGGATCCGTTGATCGGCGGTTTACCGGCACCCTCACGGTGAATCGGGGCAACATTGAGAATGATGTTGTGTTGACCGGAAAGTCGCTCATCCATTCTGCGGCGCTAACCTCTGAGGCCTTTACACGCAGTGCGTTTGGTGATTATGGTCGCTATGTGGTTGCCTTGGTGCTGCTATTGTTCGCGTTTTCAACTGCGGTGGCCTGGAGTTATTATGGCGATCGGGCGGTGGTCTATTTGGTGGGTACGGCGTGGCTTACGCCTTACAGACTGACCTATGTGCTTGGCTTTTTCTTTGCGGCCATCGCTGACACGTCTTTGATCTGGTTAATTGCCGCGATTACGGTGGCGTTCATGACCATTCCGAATCTGATTGCAATCTTGCTGTTGCGAAAAGAAATGAAACAAGCCATCGCGGATTACTGGCAAGACTTTGAGTCTGGGCGCTAAAGCAATGAATCAAGTTAAATCAAACCTCGCGGGGTTTGCTCGGATTCGGAGCCATCGAATAGAAACCCTCGACGTCGAGGTCATCGAATACGAGCACCGAAGAACGGGCGCGAAACATTTTCATCTGGCGAGTGATCATGAGGAGCGGGTGTTCATGGTGGCGCTTCGCACCGTGCCAAAAGATTCAAGCGGCGTTGCACACATTCTTGAGCACACAGCGCTGTGCGGCAGCGCTCGATTCCCGGTTCGTGACCCGTTTTTCTCCATGCTGCGTCGATCACTAAACACCTTTATGAATGCGTTTACAGCCAGTGATTACACGGCCTATCCGTTTGCGAGCGTTAATCAAAAAGATTTCTACAATCTTTTGGACGTGTATCTTGATGCGGTCTTTTTTGCGCGTTTAGATCCATTGGATTTTGCCCAAGAAGGTCACCGAGTTGAATTCTCAGAGCCGGATAACCCAGACTCTCCGCTGGTCTATAAAGGGGTGGTCTTGAACGAAATGAAGGGGGATATGAGCTCTTCCAGGGCCGTGCTCTGGGAAGCGCTGAATCAAAAACTGTTCCCAACCGCGACCTATCACCATAACTCGGGCGGCGACCCGGCTGAGATCCCTGGGTTGACGTACGAGGCGTTCAAGGGCTTCTACGAAACCCATTATCACCCCAGCAATGCCGTGTTTATGACCTTTGGCGCCATTGACGTTGTTGAACTACAGGATGTGCTGGAAGATCGGGCCTTAGGCCACTTTGAACGATCGGTTGATCAGATCGACGTGGGGCTGGAGCACAGGTTGTCGGCCCCCGTGCGGCACGAGGCCCGCTATGCTGCGAGTGAGGCGGGTGATGAGGCGCCGAAGTCGCAACTGGTGATGGCTTGGCTGCTCGGCGAATCAACGGACCTTGCTGGTCTTTTGCAGGCGAATTTGCTGTCAGATGCTTTGTTGGATCATAGCGGCTCGCCTTTGCGGCGCGCACTAGAGGCCTTTCCGATGGCTGAGTCGGTCTCACCTTTAACGGGTCTTGAGGAAAGCCATCGTGAAATGAGTTTCCTTTGCGGCATCGAAGGGGTGACCGGCGATGCGGCCGATGCCTTCGAGACGGCGGTGCTTCAGGTCATTACAGAAGTCGCGGAGCATGGTATCCCCCTTGCGCAATTGCAGGCCGTTTTACATCAAATCGAGATGTCGCAGCGTGAGGTGGGTGGCGATGGCATGCCGTATGGTTTGCAGCTGATCTTCTCGTGTTTGTCTGCCGCCATTCATCGGGGTGACCCGGTCGAATTGTTGGATCTTGATGCGGCCATTGAAACGCTTCGAAAAGATATCGAGGATCCCGCGTTTATTAAAGGTTTGGCTCGGACGTTACTGCTTGAAAACCAGCATCGAGTCACCTTGACGCTGCAGCCGGATGTTAATCTCGCGCAGGAAAAAGCCGATGCAGAGCGCGCGCGGTTACAGACCACAGTCGAGGCGATGAGTGACTCTGAGCGTCGTTACGTGATCGATCAGACCGCTGCTTTGACGCGAAGGCAAAGTGAAGTTGAAGATTTAGAAATTTTGCCCAAGGTAACCTTGGAGGATGTGCCCAAGGACCACCCTTACCCAGAACCCATTGTGACGGGGCCGGTTACGGCCTACGCCGCAGGCTGTAATGGCATTGTTTATCATCAGTTGATTCGTGAGTTGCCGGTGCTCAATAAAGCGGATTGGCAATTGCTGCCGGTGCTGAATCAGGTGGCGGGTGAGCTCGGCTTCGGACATCAGGACTATGTTGAAGCACAAAATTTGCAACAGTCCTTCACCGGTGGGATTAGTGCCTTTGCCAGTGTGCGAGCAAGCCTTGCCAATGTTGATGAAGCGGGCGCCTTCTTCGTCTTGAGCAGCCGATCGCTTGCCCGGAACGCGAGCAAGATGATGACGTTACTGAATGAAACCGCACAAGGTTTGCGGTTTGACGAAACAGCGCGCATTGCAGAATTGGTGCGACAATCTAATACTAGGAAACAAATGGGTGTGGTCAATCAGGGTCACAGTCTGGCAATGCTTGCAGCGTCTGCAGCATTTTCAAAGGTTTCAGCGTTGAACCATCAGTTATCGGGATTGGGTTCCTTAGCCTATTTCAAGGGGCTCGTTGCAAAAATCGCAGAGGGTGATGTGGCATCTCTTGCGGCTGATTTGGCTGGACTTTATGAGCGATTTCAGCAGGCGCCTCAGAGTGCAATGGTCATTGCCGATGAAGCCGAGGTGCCGCAATGGGTAGATGCTTTGTTAGCGCGAGGCACCCTGACGCAATCAGGCCCAGCGCAGCAGCGGATTCTCGCTGACCAAACGGCGATCGAAACAGCTTATGTGACCGAAACAGAAGTCAATTTTTGCGCCGCAGCCTATCGATGTCCCAGTGAGTCCAGTGCGGCGGTTGCCGCAGTCCAGGTGTTGGCTGCGGTTCTGAGAAATCAGTATCTACATGCCGAGATTCGTGAAAAAGGCGGGGCTTACGGGGGCGGGGCCAGCTATGACGCGGCCAATGGGCTGTTTCGGCTCTATTCGTATCGAGACCCAGAATTGCGCAAGACCTTTGCCGTTTTTGACGGCGCGCTGGATGCTGTTCGTTCGATGAAATGGTCATCGAATCTGATCGAAGAGGCTGTCCTGGGACTCATGAGCAGCCAAGATGCACCGGGTTCGCCAGCAGGTGAGGCGCGCGGGGATTTTTATCAGCAGTTGCAGGGCCGCTCCCACGCGCACCGGCGCGCGCATCGAGCAGCCTTATTCTCGGTCACACCCGAATCGGTCATTGACGCGGCGGAGCAGATTTTGTCAGGTGGCAGGAGCCTTTCGGTGGTCACTGATTTGGAAGGCGCGCGTACCCTGCCTGATTCATTTCAGGTGACGCAGCTATAGTTGGTTAACTGCGCTTTTATGGCCCTGGTTTGGTAAGGCCGTCTTGAGGGCATTATCGAGCGGTTGCAGCGGTCTGCAATGCGAGCCCCTTGTACGTCGGTTGGTTGCACAGGCTTTTACCCCGCAACGGCTCAACCTAAACAACGATCGCTCTGGACTCGACCGCTGCCATAGATCGGGCCAGCTTGCGTCATGATTCAGGTCAGACACAAACGGTTGGATCGATAAAAGTACCGTTTGAAGTCAGCCTAGGTTTATATTTCAATCTAGAGGGGTCTCGCTCCAAGAATGCGTGACCCAAATGCGTTTGCAGAAAACCGATTGACCTGGTGTTAAATCGATAAGGAGATTGAAGACTATGAGTGATGTGATTGTTTTGAGAAGTCCAGATGGTCATGAATTTGATGTCTTTGAAGCCCTCCCCCTTGGCGCGGCAAAAGGGACTATCGTTGTGATCCAAGAGATTTTTGGCGTGAATGCGCATATCCGAGAAGTGGCGCAAGGGTTTGCTGAGCAAGGTTACCGGGCGCTTGCGCCGGCGCTTTTCGACCGCGTTGAGCGCCAGGTAGCGCTGGGTTATAGCGGCGCCGATATGATGCAAGGTGTTGAACTCGCTCGCGGTAAGCTGCGGCGCGAAGACGCCTTGATGGATCTGCAGACGACGATCGACGCAGCGGCAGGTACGGGGCCCGTAGGTGTGGTTGGATACTGTTTTGGTGGCCTGCTGGCTTGGCTGGCAGCGTGTCAACTGCAAAAGGTATCCTGTGCGGTGAGTTACTATGGCGGCGGTGTGGCCTCAGAAATGAGCCAGACGCCGAGTGTGCCCATCATGTTCCACTTCGCAGCCGAAGATGCCCATATCTCGATGGATGATGTGGCGGTTGTCGAAAAGGCGCAACCCGACGCGCCTTTGTTTCTTTATGAAGCCGATCATGGTTTTAATTGTAATCACCGTGCGAGCTACAACGAGCCAGCAGCGGTGCTTGCCTTGTCCCGCACGCATGAGTTTTTTAATGCCCATCTCGGATGAGGCGTAGGATCTAGCGCTTTATTACTGGCCGACGCCCAATGGTTATAAAGCGATGATTTTGCAAGAAGCGTTGGGTCTTACGTACCAGCTCTTGCCGGTCAACATAATGCAGGGCGATCAGCACACCGCGGCGTATGTTCGACAGGTGCCAACTTGAAAGATCCCGGCATTGCGGCATCGAAACACCGGGGTTGAGCAAATTGTGTTCGAGCGGGTGCGATCCTCTTGTATTTGGCAGAAAGGCAAGGCAAGTTCTTGCCGCAAGACGCGGTTTTAAAGTGGCAGTGCCTGCAATGGCTGTTCTGGCAGGTCGGCGCTTTGGGGCCGATGGCGGAGCAAGCCCATCATTTACGAGTCTATGCCAACGTCAAAGATGTTTACGCGATCGATCGATATGAGCGTGAGTGTCACAAATTATATGCGGTGCTCGAAGGTCACCCTCAGGCGAACCCTTGCTTGGCTGGACCGCAATAGTATTGCAGACATTGCCGTGTTGCCCTGGGTGTACCGTCATGCGCGTCACGGCATTGACTTGGCGGAATATCCATCGGTCTAAAACTGGTACACCGAGTTAATGGCTCGACCTGCCGTTAAAACGGGTTTATCGGTTGGGCAGGCGTTAATTTCCGGAGGAGAATTTGGCAGCACCCTGGCTAAGCGAAGTTTCTTTTAATGGTGCTGGTTACGTTTTGTTATCCTTTTAGAGGAACTTTTGTTCAGCTCACAAAGAACAATGTTGTCACTGCACGCGCGAACAGCATGAGCTGTGCAGACAGTGGCTCAGGCTCATCAAAGGCGCGTTATTTTTGATTCGTATAGCGGGCGGGGGGCTTCGAGCAACAAGGTTGTCGCGCCGTGGGTAACAAAAATTACCTTGAGCCGCGCCGCTGAACGCGTCAAGCGGCACTGCTCGGCAGATGTTTTCGAGTTGCTCAATCCCGGATACACAGCGCAGTTGAACAAACGCAATATCCTTTTTTATCCGCCGTCAATAGTCAATTTCAGGCCGAATGTGGTTTGCATTGCTTGACAAAGGCAAGCTCCCGCTACATTCTTCGGGGGTAGTCAATGTTGGTGCCAGATCAAAGAGGGTGGTTTGGTTGTTTCTGCATAGACTCTTCTATAAATAGAGCAACAATCCGAAATAGGTATGATCATGAAACAAATCCAAACCAGGTCAGGGCTGTTGTCAGCTCTGGTGTTCTTGGCGTTAGCCTCGCAAGTATCTTACGTGACCGCGCAATCTTTAGATGAAGTGTTAGGCGTTCGCGCTGCAACGACTCAGGATGGTAAGAAGTCGCAAATCAAAATCGATGAAGTGAAGGATCAGACCCGTGACCTGCTGACGCAATACAAGCAAGTCATGAAGGTCGTTGATGGTCTGAAGGTTTATAACTTGCAACAGGAGCGACTCATTCGAAATCAGAATGAAGAGCTGGCTGAGCTTGAGGCATCGATTGATAGTGTGACGGTCATCGAGCGTCAGATTGGGCCATTGATTGAACGAATGATCGCCAACTTAGAAACGTTTGTTAGTTTAGATATTCCGTTTCTGATGTCCGAACGCGAAGAGCGGGTTGAATTCTTGAAGGATACTTTGGATCGGGCCGATGTCAGTGTCGCTGAAAAATTCAGTCAAGTGCTGCAAGCCTACCAAGTTGAAAATGCTTATGGTTCAACGATTGAAGCTTACACCGACATGATCGAGTTAGAAGGCAAGTCTCGGCAAGTTGATGTCCTGAAGTGGGGTCGAGTTTCCTTAGTGTTCCAATCACCAGATGGCGAAACGACGGGCGTTTGGGATAACGAGGCGCGTGACTGGGTGATCTTGGGGGATGAATATAGAACTGGCGTAAGAGACGCGCTGCGGATCGCACGTAAAACGCAAACAGCGGATTTAGTGAAATTGCCAGTTAAAGCGGCGGGAGAGTAACCATGAAAAATTTATGGATGAGTGTTGTCCTCGTTGCGGGACTGATTGGATTTCAAGCGCAGGCTGCTGATAACGATGTTGAGGCAAAGTCGTTGAGCGAACTGCTGCAATTAGTCAAAGACGGCAAGGTGGTTAACGGCCGGCTGAATGAGCGTCGTGAAAAAGAATTCAACGCGGATAAGTCGCGACAACAGAACGAAGTGAAGAAAGCCAAACAAGAACAGGCGAATGAAGAAGCCCGTTCGGAGCGGCTAGAAGCGCAGTTCGAAAAAAATGAGCAAGATATTGCCGCACGGCAAGAAATTTTAGCAAAGCGCCTAGGGTCTTTGCGTGAGCTCTTCGGGGTTCTGCAACAGGTTGCTGGTGATACGCAAGGCGTGTTTGAAGGCTCAATCATTAGTGCTGAGTTCCCGGGTCGTGGACAATGGCTATCAGATTTTGCGAAGTCGATGGGCAAGAGCTCGAAGCTCGCAACCATTGAAGAAATCGAACGGCTTTGGTTCGAACTCCAGCGTGAGATGACCGAGTCTGCCAAGGTGAGCCGGTTTACGTCTGAGCTGATCAAGTTAGATGGTGAACGCGTGACCCAAGAAGTGATTCGGATCGGTTCTTATAACCTCATCAGTGATGGTGGCTATGTGACCTACGACATTGACAATCAGTTGGTTAAGGAATTGCCAAAGCAGCCTGAGTCACGGTTCGTCGACTCGACTGAAGCATTACTTGCAGCGAATTCAGGATTCGTGCCTTTCGGCCTTGATCCAACTCGAGGGCAGTTGCTTGCGCTTCAGATTCAAGTGCCGACTTTAGAAGAGCGCGTCCACCAAGGTGGCCTGCCAGGCTACGTGATCATCGGGTTAGGGATCATTGCCCTTATTATCGCGGTAACAAAGTTTGTGTCTCTTACGATGTTGGGTATGACCGTTAATGGTCAAGCCAAGAACGCAGGCAATCCTTCGGTGAAGAACCCGCTGGGCCGGATAATTTCGGTCTACCAGAACAACAGCGATGTTGATTCGGAGACCTTGCAGCTTAAGATCGACGAAGCCATTATGAAGGAGCAGCCCGCGATCAACCGGTTTGTCGGATTTATCAAGATCATCTCAATGGTTGCGCCGCTTCTGGGTCTATTAGGTACCGTAATCGGGATGATTGTGACCTTCCAGGCGATCACCTTGTTTGGTACCGGTGATCCGAAAACAATGGCAGGTGGTATTTCACAGGCATTGATCACGACGGTTTTGGGCTTAACAGTCGCGATTCCAACGGTGCTGCTGCATTATTTCGTACACAGCCGCGCGACCAGTATCATGCAGGTTCTAAATGAACAGAGTGGCGGTCTAATTGCTGAGCACGCTGAGAAAGCGAGCAAATAACGGTGGAAACTATTATTGTAGCCATTAGGACATTCATGGAGGCCGGTGGCGATGTGTTGTATCTCATCGCCGGGGCGACCTTCTTGATGTGGGCCATCGTTTGTGAACGGTATATTTTTATTACCACCGAGCATAAGAAGGATGTGGGCGCTGCCTTGACCTTCTGGGAGACGCGTGCTGAGCGGACTTCGTGGAACTCTCGGATGATCCGGGAACGGTTGATTTCCGAAGTGAATGAGCGTCTCAAGGCCAACATGGGTTTGATCAAAACATTGATTGCACTGCTGCCCTTGTTAGGACTGTTGGGTACGGTGACGGGTATGGTGCAAGTCTTCGAAGCGATGACCTACTCGGGCGGTAATGCACGTTCGATGGCAGCTGGTGTTTCTGCTGCCACGATTCCAACGATGTCTGGAATGGTCGCGACCCTCTCAGGCGTGCTCGCGAACTCATTTCTCACCAGTAAAGTCGATACAGAATCAATCTTTCTGGAAGACACTCTGACCATGGATCACTAAAGCCTCGCTTTAACGATCGAACATAGAGAGCATCATGCGAAGAAGAACAATACAAGAAGAAGAAAAGGTTGCTGATTTAACACCAATGCTTGACGTGGTGTTTATCATGCTCATTTTCTTTATCGTGACCGCCACGTTTATCAAAGAAACGGGCGTCGAAATTAACCGCCCAGATACCAAAACCGCCGAGATGAAGAAGACTGTGTCGCTACTGGTAGGGGTGGGGTCGGACAGCGGTATTTGGATTGATAAAAAGAAGGTCGACATAAGAAACGTTCGACCTACCATGGAACGACTGCACGCAGAGAATCCAAAAGGTGGATTAGTAATCCAGGCGGATTCAATTTCAAAGGTTGAGAAGGTCTTGGCGATTATGGATGCCGCCCGTCAAATCGGGATTACTCAAGTCGCGATTGCGTCGGAAGAGAATTAAGAGGGAAACCAGATGGTAATGTTTATAAGACTTGGTCTCTCGACGATTGTCGGTGTGGTAGTGACATTAGGGTTGTTTTACCTAATGCAGTACCTGATTCAGGGTGCTGATAGCGCCTTGACGGACGATAAGATCGGTAATTTGGTTGACTTTGTCCGCGTCAAGCAAGATCAGCAATTAGAAACCAAACAGCGTAAACCCAAGAAGCCGCCACCACCGGATGAACCGCCACCGGATGTACCGCCTCAAAACTTTAACGTGGCCGTGGACAGTGCGGGATTCAATATGTCGAATGTTGATTTGTCTGTGAGTGTGGATGTAGGTGGCGGTGGTTTCGGGATTAGTGATGGGGAATATCTCCCGATTGTGAAAGTGCAACCGCAATA
>JAFMIA010000122.1 GCA_017854255.1 Pseudomonadales bacterium | reverse complement strand
CTGTTGTTCTGTTGTTTGTGCCTTTGATGCGCGTTTGGCCCAACCTATAACAATCCTAAATGGACTCGCCGCCCAAGCGTCGTTGAACGCGAGCTGGCGGCAGAACCCGTCATCAGATCTTCAATTGGGCCGAAACCGGTACAACCAATCTTTAAGCGGCCATCGCAAAACCTCTTTTCACCGGGTTACGAGGCGCGTGCTCGCTTTACATCGAGCGCTTTGCTCGAACGGTGCTGCTCCAACAGGGTGCTGCCGCGCGCCTGCGCGGCCAAGAAAGGGGCTCGGCGCGGGCAACTGATTGCGACCGAACGACGTATAGGATTAACAGAAAGACCTTGCAAAGAGAGCAGGGCTTGAGAAAGTGCGTACAGGATGCCCGCGGGTACTCAAAGCACATAAATCACAAACCAATCGAGGTAGGCCTTGAATGAAAAGCAATTTAAAAGCCATTGCGATCGTGATGGTCATGTTTAGCGGCGCGGCCCTGGCGGAGCCTTTGCGAGTATTGGGCCTGAACAACGCAGCGCCTGCGCTGCGCTGGCAGGTGGTTAATGACACGGTGATGGGCGGGCGCTCGTCGAGTCAATTAAGGCGCGTGGGCGAGGCCCTGCACTTTAGCGGTCGCCTGAACACGAATGGCGGCGGCTTTGCATCATTGCGCAGTGATCGGATGGGCCTCGATCTGGCTGCCGCGACACTCGTTCGCTTGACCGTAAAGGGCGACGGCCGGACCTATAGCGTTCGATTGTATGCCGCTGGGCAGCGAGTCTCATACCAACATGCCTTCCGTACCGTCGCCGATGAATGGCAGACCGTTGAAGTCAAAATCCCAGACTTCTACGCGTCCTGGCGGGGCCGACGAATGGATCAAGGGCCTTTGGCCTCAGCCGATATTGCCGGGTTGGGCGTGATCTTGGCCGATGGTCAGGATGGCGCCTTTGAGATTGAAGTCGGCTCAATCGAGTTCGATACCCAGGCGGCGCCGGATTCACCCGATCTATCGCAAACGTGAACATCACGCTGCAAGTTCGAGCGCGCCTCGGTTTGATCTTACTGGTGATCAGTTCGATCTGTGTTGCAGGTCCGCCTGCGGAGACCCAGTACCGCATTACAGCGCCGGACCGAGAGGGTATTGGGAAATTTTATATGGGCCGGCAAATCTCCTATGTGATGGGTCACCAAGGCGCGTCTTGGCTAGAGCGCGGTAGCCGGCGCGTCGAAGAGCGCACGGACCTGCTGATTGCCAGTCTGCCGCTCGAGGCGGATTTTGTCGTTGCCGATATTGGTGCAGGCACAGGTTATTTCAGCTTTCCAGTTGCATCTCGGGTGCCCCAGGGCCGCGTTTTGGCCGTCGATATTCAGCCGGAAATGCTGGAGATTATTTCAAGTCGCATTGCCCAATCTGGGACGACCAATGTTGAACCCCTGTTGGGCGGCGTGCAGAGCCCGAATCTTGCTATAAACAGTATTGATCTTGCCTTCATCGTCGACGCCTACCATGAGTTCTCACACCCTTTTGAGATGGGGCAGGGTTTGTTCGAGGCCTTGAAACCGGGCGGGCAGTTGGTGCTGATAGAATACCGCGGCGAGGATGCGTCCGTTCCCATTAAGCGCCTGCATAAAATGACGGCCCAACAAGCCGGTAAAGAGATGCGCGCGCTCGGCTTCACTGGACCCGATATGCTCGATGTTTTGCCTCAGCAGCACATTTTAATTTTCACCAAACCGGGCGGGTAAATCGCCAGCGCTGAGAATACCTGCTCGGTAATAATCGCGCTGATCTGGGTGCAAACTTTGTTATAGACCGGCCCTTGGCTCGCTGTCGCGCCCCCTGCCGCGGCCCCGGAGCTGTAGCGTCGGTTGACGCGCCATGCCCAAGCCCCAACCTAATGCTACGTCCAAATCCAAGTAGCCGGCGTTTTGCTAGCATCGTTTAACCTCGGCCAGGAAGGCCTCTTTGAGCGGCGCTGGGTGGGGGTTATTTTTAAAACAAAGCGCGGTATGCTGGGCGACAAACGGATGTTGAACAAGCTATTGGAGGCACTATGTCAGACCACTTAATCGAAACCCTTGACGCCGGGGTATGCACCCTCACCATGAATCGACCTGAAGCTCGAAACGCGATGAGCGGCAGCATGATGGCTGCCTTGAATGAGGCCATTCCGCGCGTTGCGGCTGATCCAGCGGTTCGGTGTGTTGTGCTCACTGGCGCTGGCGGCGCTTTTTGTTCGGGCGGCGATGTTAAAGGGTTTGCCTCGGACAATGCCGGCGGTGGCGGTACGATCCCGTCCCTTGAAGAGCGCGTGCACAATCTAAGGCAAGGCATGGAGCTGTCCCGGTGGTTGCATGAGATGCCGAAGCCGACCCTTGCGATTATTCCTGGCGCGGCAGCAGGTGCCGGTTTATCGCTTGCCTTAGCCTGTGATCTTCGTTTTTGTCTCGACACGGCTAAAATTACGACGGCTTTTTCAAAAATTGGCGCCTCGGGTGATTACGGCGGCTCCTATTTTTTACCGTATCTAGTGGGCGCGGCGAAGGCGCGCGAGCTGTACTTTACAGCGGATGTGATCAGTGGGACGGAAGCCTTCGCGATGGGGCTCGTGAATAAAGTGGCTTCTGCGGATGTGTTTGACGCGGAATCCAAAGCCTATGCTCAGACGTTGGCCAACCTGCCGACGGTTGCGGTGGGGTATATGAAAAAGAATTTGAATACAGCGCAAAACGGTACGCTCGCAGACGTGTTTGATCGTGAAGCCATGCACATGATGCGGTGTTTTATGACCGAGGATCATAAAGCGGCTGCCAAAGCCTTTGTCGAGAAGAAGCCGCCGGTCTTTCATGGCAGGTAAATCCGCTGGGTTTTAACTGCGGATAAATCCGCTGGGTTTTAACTGCGGATAGATCTGCTGGGCTCTAACTGCGGATAAATCTGCTGGGCTTTAACCGTGGCTAGATCAGCCGAGGGATGAAAACGTGGCTTTAGGTAGATAGGGTAGGGCGAAGAGTTCTACTTTTGGCGATGGCAGCTCAATCACGCAACTGGGGAGGGCCGCGACATGGGTATTGCTGAAAACGCAGAGATAGAAGGCTGGATTGGTAGAGAGACACCCGAGGTGGTCCTCGAACCGAATCTGCCGATCATTGACCCGCATCATCATCTTTGGGATTTGCGGCGTAGTAACGGCATGGGCTTTCGACAAGCCGTCTACTTATGCGAGGAGATCAGCCGGGATATCTCAGACAGCGGTCATAACATTGTGCAGACGGTTTTTGCGCAGTGTGGGGCGTTTTATCGCGCCGATGGGCCCAAAGAAATGCGCTGCATTGGTGAGACTGAGTTTGTAAACGGCATTGCCGCGATGAGTCGGTCGGGTCTTTATGGCCCCACCAGACTGTGCACCGGTATCTTCTCAACGGCGGACCTCAGGCTGGGCGCCGGTGTGGAGGCGGTGCTGACGTCGCATCTCGCAGCAAGTTCGAACTTTCGGGGTATTCGCAGCGCTTTTCCATCGGACCTTAACGAGACCTTTCTTGCGGGGTTTGCACGGCTGGAGAAGTATGACTTGAGCTACGACAACTGGTCTCCCGACTTCACGCGTTTGCCGCGCTTGGCGGATCTGGCAAACCGCTTTCCCGGCGTTACGGTCATCGTTAATCATTTGGGCGGCCGAATAGACCCGGCTGCTGACGCGGATGAAATCAAGGCATGGCGAAAGGCGATCGACGCGGTCGCGGCTTGTCCCAATGCCGTCATGAAACTCGGGGGCGCTCAAATGCGGGTGGATGATTGGGAGCCGCCGTATCACATGCATCAGACCGACAGCCCCTGGGGCTCTGACAGATTCCTCGAGACCCTATTGCCTCGCTATCAGTACGCACTAGAAGCGTTCGGTCCAGAGCGTTGTATGTTTGAAAGCAACTTCCCAGTGGATAAAGACTGTATTTCCTATCGGACGTTGTGGAATTTTTTTAAAAAGATAGCAAGCCAGCTCGGCCTGTCTGAGACAGAAAAAATGGCGGTCTTCAGTGGAACCGCCGCAAGAGCCTATCGGTTGCAGGCGCCTTAAAACCGCTTGGGGGACAAGCTTTCAGTTTTTGCAATGCCGGGTAGGGCCGAGATCGTAATCGCGCGTTTTGAGGCGTATCTGATCGGACTCGGATAAGACAAAGCGATGCGCGTTGCAGGCAGCGCGTCCTCTAGTGATGAACGCGCGGAGCAATGCGCCCCGCGACAATGTCATCAGCCCATGAACTTCGCGCTGATAGCGCGCACCACTGCCTGTTGCGGCGGGCTTAGGCCGCCTTACCGATGATGAGATCGGCGAGCAGGGCCCGCTGATATTTTGCATCCCCATACAGCACCTGGTTGTGCATTTGCCGCTTGAAGAACAGGTGCACATAGCATTCCCAAGTAAAGCCAATGCCGCCATGAAACTGTACGGCTCGACTGCTGCTGAAGACTGCCATGTCGCTGGCTTCAGATTTTGCCATCCGCGCCAAACGGAGGGCTTCAGCGGGGTCGTGATCGATCGCGCAGGCGGCGTTGTAGGTCAGCGATTTAGCATTGTCGATCTGCAGCATGACATTGACGAGGGGATGCTTCACCGCTTGAAAGAACCCTAAAGGACGATCGAATTGAACACGGGTTTTGGCGTATTCAACGGTCGTTTGCAAGAGCCATTCGCCAGCGCCAACCATGTCGGCAGCAACGAGACACAATAGCCCGGGTAGTGCCGCATCAATGGCCGCATGACCTGTACCGGGCGCTGCCAATTCAATGGCGTCGACCTGCTCGAATGTCAGCCGCGCTTGATCCCGCGTCAGGTCAATAATGCTGTCGGGGGTGAGGGTAAGCCCCTCGGCCGCCGCTGACACAAGATACAAACCAACGCCTGCGTCACTCTGTGCGCTGACAATGAATTGCGCGCACTTGCGCGCATCTTGCACAAACGCTGCAAGGCCGTCCAAACGCCCGTCGGCATTAACGCGAACGCCGGTCGCTGCGCTGTCCCACTCGCCATCAATATTGGTGAGCGCAAGCGCGGTTGCTTTGCCGCCTGCAATCTCAGAGAGGGCGGCGGTTGCCGCCGGCGAATCGCACGCATTCAAGACAAAGGTTGCACTTAACGTTGCAATGAGCGGCGACGGAAACGCCGTCCTGCCCACTTCTTCTGCGAGTGCAATGGCCGCAACGGCCGGCATCCCGATGCCGCCAGCGGCTTCAGGCACACACACCGCGGTCCAGCCCAAGTCTACAATTTGCTGCCAAAGGGCTTGGTCCCAAACGCACTCGTTGGGGCGATCCAGGTTAAAATCACTGGCAACCATCCGGTGCAGCGTGTCGCTGCTGCAATGATCGCTTAAGAATTTCCGCGCCGAGTCTCGAAGCATGACTTCGTCTTCGCCAAAGCCAAAATTTTTCGGTTGTTCAGCCATGGTGATCTCCTACTTCGACTTGGGAAGGCCGAGCACACGCTCGCCTAAAATATTGCGTTGCACTTCATTCGCGCCCGCTGCGATGGTAACCCCGAAACTGTTCATGTACGCCAACGGCCATTGGCCGCCAGCCGGGGCGTTGGGGTCGTTCCGGTTCAAGGTGCTTGCGGCGCCTT
>JAFMIA010000121.1 GCA_017854255.1 Pseudomonadales bacterium | reverse complement strand
CAGCGGGCCCTTGGGTGCCGGATGTTTTAGCAATGGATGAGCCTGCACTGAAGTCGTTGGTCCTGAGTAAGGGCGTCCATGTGGTCCTGGCGCGATCAGATCTAATGATCAATCAATGCTGCCTTTTGGTCGCGGATGACGGCCGGCCTGTGTTCGCGATTCCAGCCGATGAGATTGTTTATGTCGGGACGACCGACACGATCTATGAGGGATCGGATTTGACCTGGCCCCCGGTCCTGAATCATGAAGTGCAGTACCTACTTGCAGTGGTGAATGCGCATTTTAAATTAGACCTTCAGTCGGCCCAGGTGCTCAGTAGTTGGGCGGGTCTTCGTCCGTTAATTGCGCAATCAGGTAAGAAAACGACAGAGATTTCCCGTAAAGATGAAGTATGGGTGAGCCCAAAAGGTTTGGTTACGATTGCTGGTGGAAAATTGACCGGTTACCTGAAAATGGCCGAGGTGGTTCTTGAGCAGGTCGTTCAGCAGAATCCAGTCTTTCGGGATCGGATCCCTTCCGCCTTGAATTGGTTTCCTGGGGCCAGTCAGCCTGAGCCGCCCGAGGGTTTGCTCACGTCGCTGCTCGATTCTGAAAATATCGATGCACAAATTCTAGCGCGCTTGGTTCGTCGTTATGGCGATGAAGCGCAAGCAGTACTCGCAAGGGGTCGTGAATTGATCGCCCCGGGTGCAAAAATGATTCTGGGCCAGGTCCACTGGGCGGTCGCGCAAGAATATGCGCAGACCTTGGAGGACGTTGTGTACCGTCGGTTGCGCACGCCGCTGTACGAGCCTAGTTTGAGCGGGCGTGGGCTTGAGCGGATCAGTGAACTGATGGCGGAGATGTTGGGTTGGGATGAGTCCGAACGGTTGCACCAACTTGACCAGACGCGCAGGCTCTTAGCGGCGGATCAGCATTTTTTGGACAACACCTGAGTCGGCTAAGATGCCAAGGTCACCCTTGTACCTGCCGGTTCATTAGAGGCTTATATCGAAAGGGTCCAGGGAACGGGCTCTGTCGATTGCAGCTGAAGCTGCTTGCGCAACTGATAGTTGAGCTGGGGTGTCTCGCGCCTTGTTGTTTCGAAATCGTCTCGGCGGATGACCAATAGTTTGACCAAAGTTTCAGCGATCGCCTCGCCCAGGATCGCTTCCTGAAAGGGCTGCCAGCCCAGCGTTTCGCTGGATGTCATTAAGGCGTTATCCCCACCCAAGTCGCCGTCAACTTTGAAGTAGAGGTGATCTTTGTCAAAGGTGATCCTCGCCCCCAATGGATATTCAACGAGCTCAGAAATCGCGCTGATTTGCTCGTTGACGGTGGCGTTTAACGTTTTGAAGAAAGCAAGATTCTTGATGATGGGACGCAGCTGCCATCGTTTCGTCAATTGTGCTCGCAGCTTTGGGTCATTCGATAACGCGGTAAAGGTATCTTCAGAGAATTGGCACACCGTTACGGGCGTTAACGCAACAATCGAGGCGTTTCGTGCACCGAGATCGGTGAGCGCTGCCATTTCGCCCACTAAGTCTCCCGCCTGAAGGGTGGCGACGGTCTTAATGTCATGCCCGTCGTGATGAACCACCGAGCAGTAACCCGTTAGGATCAGATACACATACCCCTTAGATTCGTGGCCCTGAACGAGGACAACATCATCTTGATTGTAATTCTTGATGTCGGCATTCGTGACCAAGCTTCGAAGCCAGCGATTTGGCCCGGCATCCCCAATCCAAATTTTTAAATAGTGGTGAATGAGGGCTGCATATAACGAGAGATCCCCGTCGATTAATGTGTAGCGTTTGCCCGCGCTTGCAACCGAAAACGTCGCTGCAAATTCAGTCGGCAGTTCATCAATATGCACAAAGACAATGCGCTCGGCGGGTGATGTTGTGAACTCTGCAGGATCGCCATGGAGCGGTCCTGCGCCGCCATCGGCAATCAGCAGGTCAAACCGGGTTTCATACAGCGCTTTTAGCGGCTCGAGCGTCTCTGAACGGACAATGCCGGCATGGTGCAAAGATTGAACCTTTTGCAGGGCATGATTATCGCCCACGACGCAAATCTCGTTCGTCTGCTGACCGTTGCGAACGGTGAAGGTCGCGCCGATGGTCGGGATACTGTGAACGGTGTGATGGGCTTTGATGATCAAGCCGAAGTGATTAATGGGGTGGTCGGGATCAATCGAAATATGGCGAAAGTGCTCTCGTATGACGGTCTCTTGCCACCCTAAGCCTAGGGCAAGCTTCTCGATCGCCATTTCAAAAATTTCGGTTGATGTGATGATGTCTATGACGCGGGCGGCTTGCATCAGTGGGAAGAGGGCGCAGTGATCGTCATGAATGTGGGTTAAAAAGCAGGCTGAAATTTGGTTTTTTGATATTCCCCTCGCGAGCAAATGCTCATCGAGAAAAGGAATGGCGTCGATCAAGAGATATTCACCATTGTGACAGAGCGCAAGTCCGGTGCACGGCTCGTTTGGGGAAAAGCCGGAGGCGCCGCCCAAGACTTCCAATGAGAATTTAGCCAGGCCCGCAGAATGGTAGTCTTTTTGGGTCGGATAGCTGGGCCGAATCAAGGTGTCTTCGCCGAGATCGAGATCTTGGCTGTCGCGACCATCCGAAAAACGATATTGATCAAACCCAGTGTGCTCGATCAAAAGATCCCCAACCTGGACTTGATTGTCAGTAAAGGCATAGGTCGTGAAGAAGTCATCGACCGATAAGATGGTTTGATTCGGGCTCCGTAAGGCCGCATCGTCAGAGATGCCAAGCCACTCTTGTGCGAGCAGGGGGTCGCTGCCCCAGTGTTTAAATTGATCTGGATCAGGGCCAAGCAACGTGATCTTCATAAGTCGTTTAGCTTGTTTGATCGCTTGGGCATCGCCGATGAGCAGTAGTTTTTCACCACTTGCGTAACCGCCAAGATTGAATAAGAAATGGTAGAGCAAAAATTCGACATGATTCATGAGCGAGCCGTCGCGCTCTCGGGTATCGATCAGCATCACACCATCAAAATGTTCGTGCCCGGAAAGCTTCAAACCTTTAAGTACTTCCGGCGGCTGTCCAACTAAAAGTGCGTGCCCTGCCGCCTGAACCAGACGACTCCCACTGGCAGGTTTGATGATGTCAATATGGGGCATAGTCGGCCTCTTTGTTGGGCGCGGACCGATAAAGTCTGAAGTCGGATAACACGCTTGTGAGGGCATTTTGCGCGCCCACGTCGAGATAGACAACCTGTAAAAGCGCGATCATTCTTGAATGAAAAAACAACTTTTCGGAGGGATTCGACGATGCTGTGTGGACCGGCTTATAATGCGGGTCAATCAATTGATCGAGCGACTTTATGAATCAGCCTGTTAGTTTGGATCCGCAAGAAAAGCGCTTGTTCGTTGATAATCTTCAGCGCTTTTTAAAGGAGGAGGTCGCGCCGCACTACGATGACTGGGAAAAGGCGGGGATTTGGCCTAGAGCGCTTTGGCGGCGTTTCGGTGAGCAAGGCTTCTTGTGTGTGGACGTGCCTGAGGCCTATGGCGGGTATGGCGTCTCGTTTGAACTCAGCTGCTTGGTGGTTGATGAGGTTTCGAAATTCGGATTTGGCGCGCTTGCGAGCGGTCTATCAGTCCATTCAGATATTGTTGCCCCTTATATTTTGAACCTTGGTAGCGAGGCTCAGAAAGAAAAATATTTGCCGGGCATGGTCTCGGGCGAAATTGTTGGTGCGATCGGCATGACCGAGCCGAGCGCAGGCAGTGATCTGCAGCGGATCAAAACGCATGCTGCTCGCGACGGTGATCAGTTCAAGATTAATGGTCAAAAAACGTTCATTACCAATGGCCAACATTGCGATCTCATTGTGTTGGCAACGAAAACAGATCCAAACCAAGGTGCGAAAGGCATGACCTTGTTCACGGTCGACTGCGCGTCAACGGGATTCAATCGTGGTCGAAATCTAGACAAGATGGGGCTCCACAGCGGGGATACCTCAGAGCTATTTTTTGATGACTTGATTGTAACCACAGCGGATATTCTGGGTGGCGAAGGCCAAGGTTTTGTCAATATGATGAAAGAGCTGCCTCGGGAACGATTGATTCTAGGGGTTGGGTGCGTCGGCGCGGCCCAAGGGGCTTTTGATCTGACGGTTGCGTACATCACCGAGCGTCAGGCATTCGGACAAGCGGTCTCGGGTTTTCAAAATTCTCGCTACAAGTTGGCTGAAATGAAAACGGATATCGAGCTCTGTCGAGCCATGGCTGAAAAGTACACGGCACAATTTATTGCAGGCGAACTCACGAGCGCTGAAGCCTCGATGCTGAAACTGGCGGCAAGTGAAATGCAGGGACGCGTTGCAGACCAGTGCGTTCAACTGTTTGGCGGGTATGGTTACATGACAGAATACCCAATATCTCGGGCCTATTTGGATGCCAGAATTCAAAGAATCTATGGTGGCACTAGCGAGATTATGAAAGAGTTAATATCAAGAAGCATCGTGAGTTGAGCGCAAGGTTGAGTGTAAAGCGCACGGCATGATGAAGGTTGAAACAAGGCTCAGTTGAGCTGATTTCAAAAATTAGGAGCGCGTTGCATGAATGTGAATATTGGATCTTTCCTCACCCGCCGAGCGGACATTAGCCCGGATCGAGAGGCCTATGTCGATGCTGCGAGCGGCACCCGACTCACCTTCTCCGAACTGAATGTGCGGTCCAATCGGCTCAGCCATCAGCTTCGATTTTTGGGCGTGGGGCACGGTGATCGGGTCGCACTGTGTTTGATGAATAGTGTTGAGTTTATCGAGGCGTTTATCGCTGTCGCAAAGATTGGCGGGGTTGTCGTGCCGCTGAATTGGCGCCTTGTGGCGGATGAGCTTGAGTTCATAATCAAGGACAGCGGCGCCGAAACGCTGATTTATGGACAGGCATTTCAAACCATTATAGGGGACTTGCAGGGGCGCGGTGAAAAGACCGATGTCCGGCATTGGCTGGAAGTTGCCGGTGCTGAGCCGTGTTTGGACTTTGCAACCGACTATGCTGCTTTGTGCGCGCAGGGCGATGTGTCGGAACCTGAGGTGAGCGCCAGTGGCGATGACCTTTTATACATTATGTATACCTCCGGAACGACTGGACTGCCCAAAGGGGTGGTGCACTCGCATACGACGTCATTTTGGGCGCTTTTGACCTTCGAGGCCAGCTGCGACTTGCGCGATGGCGATCGGTATTTGGTGGCGCTACCCTTATTCCATGTTGGCGCGCTAACGCCGGTTGCTTTGAATATTTATCGGGGTGTGACCAGTGTTGTGATGCGTGAGTTTGATCCATTGTCTGCTTGGAAGTTGATTCAAGATGAGGCGATCGGTGTGTCACTGTTGGTGCCTGCGATGCTTAATTTTATGATTCAGATCCCGCGTGACCAGTTTAAATTCGATCACCTGAGGTGGATCCAAAGTGGCGCATCGCCCCTTCCCGTCAGTTTGATTGAACAGTATTCAAAATTGGGGATTGAAATCCATCAGATTTACGGTCTCACGGAAACCTGCGGGCCTGCCTGCGTGATTAGTGCCGAGAATGCACTGCAAAAGATTGGTTCAACTGGGAAAGCTTTTTTTCATACGGAAGTGCGCGTGGTCGATGATGCGGGCTCTGACTGTGATCCAGGCGTGCAGGGGGAAGTGTGGGTGAAGGGCGGGCACATTATGCTT
>JAFMIA010000120.1 GCA_017854255.1 Pseudomonadales bacterium | reverse complement strand
CGGTTGGCGAATGAACTGGGGGTTGCGCTGCCAATGGGGCATATCCATACGCCGAAAATAGCAGGTCAAGCGCCCGAAACCGTGAGCCTGATCATTAAACAAGTAGAGCGGATGTTACTGCTGGCGGCGAAGTCCGGCGCGTAAAATGAACAGCTTTCAAGGCGCTTCAAGGCCTAGCATATGCTTGGTTGGTGTGAATCGTGAATCGTGAATTCGAAGCAGGGCTGTGCCCTCACCGGTTGCAGTGCCTTCAGGGCGCCACAACCCTCTATCGATTGCGAATCTCTAGAGCGATTTAGTGGAACGGGTCAAGTTCTAAGGCTAGTGTTAAGTCGGCTCTTGCAGGGTTGATAAGCCTGTTGGGTCCCGGTGCGGGCTCTAATGTTCGGCAGAAAAGTAAGTGTTGGGCGCAGAAGTTCTGTTTTGATTCCAGCAGAACCTTTTTGGCATGCGGTTTTGCTGAGGCAATCCATTGTCTCCTATTGGAGTAGCGACGAGTTGCGATATATTGTATAAAACAGTCAGTCCGTACTGTTTTTTTAAAAGGGAGGCCACATGGCTAAAACAACCGACCACGAAATCGTTTCGATCTACCCATTCTCTGATGAACAAGTTGACCAGATGATGCACAACTCTATGGAGTGCGTCCTCATGTGGGCAACCAAAGACTCTTGGCCAGTGGGTGTCACCCATGCATTTGTTTGGGAAGGCGATAAAATCTGGATCACTTTTGGTGAGCATCGTCATCGTACTGCCGCCATTAAGCGTAATCCGAAAGTCTCGGTGAATGTTAGCAGTAAGGGCTATAACGACGGCGCGTCCGCCGATCTGCCCGGCGGCGCAATCACGTTTAAAGGCACCGGCGAGTTCCATGATGACGAAGAAACCAAGCTTTGGTTTTATCGATTGCTCGCTAAGAAGTTAAACCCAGGCAACCCAGATGGGGAGGCCTATTGGGTTGATTTCTTGGACTCGCCGCTGCGAACCGTTTTGTCTGTCACGTCAGTCAAAAAAATTATGTACAACAGCAAACTTGCTGGCGCGCATATGGCCGGTACCGTGAGCGAAGATGAGCTCGGTGAGCGTTTAAGCTCCGATGCGGTACGAATGAACAAGTCCCGCGAAGACAAGGGTCTTGATCCGCGTTAGAGGCGCTAGAGCGTTTTCTTTAGCGTCAGCGCTTTGCTAAGGCTGCACGGGCGACACGTTTACGCGAGGCGCCCGTGGCTAGTCTTAAGCAATGCCAAGCCATACCCGTTTTTATTCTGGAAACGTGATTTCTGCAGCGACTGCTTCTCCTGCGGCTTTGAAGCTTGCGACCGCGGCTTTCGGTAGCCAGTCATTGATCGCAATTTGGTAGCTGTCGCGCTGTTGAATGAGTTGGTACCAAGTAGCAAGGGCGGGGTAACGCGTCATTACCTTATCTAATGCCAAGTGCTCTAAACGCAGCACATAGGGCGTCAGGGCATAGTCCGCAAGGCTAAGCTGCGTGCCTGCAAGAAAAGGCCTTAGCGCCAATTGCGCCTCGGCAAAGTCTAAAACCTGAAGGTACTGTGCAAACGCCGTTTTGAAGATTGGCGCATGAACGCCGTCTTGGATGACCATGGCGCGGTGACGCCTGCGCGCTTCATCCGGGATCTGAGCAATGAGCGCCGCGAGTTCAGCCTCTGGTTTCTTCAGTAATCCAGGCCGCGCGCCAATGGCGTAGGTTATGACCCCGCAGGCTGGGTGCAGGTGGTCATCCAATTGTTTGCAGAAAGCGCGCAGTTGATATCGCTCGATTGCGGTTTTAGGCAACAACGAGGGCTCGGGATAACAATCTTCGAGATACTCGTTAATCAAGGTGGACTCAGTAATCACCTGGGCTTGATGGACCAAGGTGGGGACCACCCCCTGGGGGTTCAGCTTTAAATACCCAGACTCAAACTGCGCGCCGCTTTGTAAGTCTAGGATGACTGATTCGAATTCGAGTTGTTTTTCGGCTAATACCAGACGCACTTTCTGGGAGCAGGTCGACATTGGATTGTGGTATAACTTCATGGGTTGCGCTCAAGGATTGGATTGGGATCAGTCTAAGCTGCTGCGATTAACCGCTGCAAGGCGGCCGTGTTGGACGAGTTTGAGCGCGAGGGTCGCTGGCATCGCGCGTTGCTGAATCGGCTCAAGATTGCCTTGGCCTCGAGCCGGTTAGGACAGGCCCTGATCCGTGCCGTATTTAAAGGAGAGAGATTGCGTGATTAAAGGCATTCACCACATTGCCATTGGCGTGCCGGATATGGCGGCAGGCCTTGCATTTTATACCCAGGCCTTTGGATTCGAGGTGGTGCAACGGCAAACGATTGCGAACGCGCCTTTAGCGGATCAGGCCATTGGCTTGTCCGGTGTTGATGCCGACATGGCGATGTTGAAAACCGTGAACTGTTTTGTCGAGCTCTGGCAATACCGCGCGCCGGTTGGATCTGACGCCACATCCAGGCCCTGTGATCTGGGTTACCCGCATTTTGCCGTTGAAGTCGAAGACATCGATTTAGAATATCGAAGGCTCTTGGCATGTGGCATGCGATTTGTCGGCGAGCCCGTCAATTTTGGGGATGCAAGCGCTGTGTATGGTCAGGACCCCTTCGGCAATACGATTGAAATCTATGAGATTCGGAACCCTGAAAAGCCGCGCTTGAGGGCGCATCAACGGCTTGAGCAGGATGGGGCATTGACTTAAGCCCGATGATTAAAAAACCAGCAAAACAATTGACGAGGATTAAAACCACCGATGAATTTTGATTTTTCCAGCGAGGATCGAATGATCCAAGAACAGGTTCGCAGATTTTTGAGCGAACAAAGCCCCCTGAGCCGACATCGATCGGTCATGGAGGGAGATTCCCTACAGGCCAGTGACGTCTGGCAGGGTTTGGCGGAGCTTGGGCTGCAAGGCACCGCCATTCCAGAAGCCTATGGCGGCGTTGGTGCTGGCTATCTGCCGCTTTGCCTTGTTGCGCAAGAGTTGGGCGGAGTGCTGGCGGCGGTGCCCTTTTCTTCATCGGTCTATCTGGCAACCGAAGCGATTACCTGTTTCGGGTCGACAGAACAGAAAGAGCGGTACCTGCCAAAACTCGCCTCTGGGGAATGGGTTGGCACCTTAGCGCTGAGTGAGGGGCCACTTGCGCCGTCGCCAACCAATCTTACGGTTGCTCGCTCGGGCGATACCGTATCAGGAAAAAAACTGGTTGTGCCCCACGGGCTTGCCGCCGACTTTGCGGTTGTGCTGGTCACAAGTGATGCCGGCACGGATCTGGTGCTTGCCGGGCTGGAGGCCGTTGAACGCAGTGCTGTGGAGATTGTCGACCCATCCATTGCCGCGGCGACGATCGATTTTGCCCAAACCCCCTGTGAGTCTTTGGGCGAGCCGGGTGACGGCTGGACAATGCTTGAAACGCTACAACACCGAGCGGCCGTGTTGTACGCCTTTGAGCAGATTGGAGGTGCTGAGCAGGCGCTCAATATGGCGGTCGCCTATGCCAAGGAACGTTTTGCGTTTGGCCGCCCGATTGGCTCTTTTCAGGCGTTAAAGCACATGATGGCGGATATGTATGTTGCGTTGAAATTGGCGGAATCCAATGCCTATTACGCGGCTTGGGCGTTGCAGAATGATGCGCCCGACCTGCACCTCGCTGCGGCCACCGCGCGGGTTTCGGCAACCCAGGCGTTCCAGTTATGCGCCCGTGACAACATTCAGGTCCATGGTGGCATGGGCTTTACTTGGGCATTTGATTGCCATTTGTTTTACCGGCGCTCGAATTACCTTGCCTTGGCCTTGGGCGGTCTAAACGAATGGGAAAATAAATTAGTGGATGCCCTGCCAAGCGCAGTGGCCTAGGAGTAGATAATGGATTTTACGGATACACCAGCAGAAACTGAATTTCGACAAACCGCGCGCGCGTGGATTCAAGACAATGCGCCGGCGTACTTAGAGGCGCCGCTCTCAGGCAGCGGCTTTGGCTCAACCCGAACCGGTGATTTCGATCCGATTGCCGAGGCGAAAAAATGGCAGAAAACCAAAGCCGATGCCGGTTGGGCCTGCATTCAGTGGCCCAAGGAATACGGCGGCCGAGGCGCGACCCCCATTGAAAGTGTGATCTGGGGCCAGGAGGAGGGCGTTTACGGGAAGTTGAGCGGGACCTTTATCATCGGTCAAGGGATGTGCGCCCCGACCATGATGGCCTACGCCGGCGAGGAAGCGAAGTTGCGTTACCTACCCAAGCTCGCCAGTGGCGAGGAAATATGGTGCCAGCTGTTTTCTGAACCCCATGGCGGGAGCGACCTTGCCGGGCTGCGGACCAAGGCGGTAAAAGATGGCGATACCTGGGTCATTAACGGTCAAAAGATTTGGACCTCAGGCGCCCAGCATAGTGACTACGGAATTTTGATTACTCGGACTGACTCTGATGTGGCCAAACACCGGGGTCTGACGATGTTTTTCTTGGATATGAAAAGCGACGGCGTGGATATCCGGCCGATTAAGCAGGCCAATGGTGATAGTGGCTTCAATGAGGTCTTTTTTGACAATGTGCGAATTCCGGACGCGCAACGTCTTGGCGAGGTTGGGGATGGTTGGAAAGTGGCCCTCACAACCTTAATGAATGAGCGCCTGGCCATTGGCGGTAGTATCGCCACTGGCTTTCCAGAGATACAAGCGTTGGTGTCAGAGCTTGTGCTGGCAAACGGGCCGGCAAGTAGTGATCAAGCGGTGCGATCAAAATTGGCAGATTGGTATGCCAAGAGTGCCGGGTTAAAGAATACCGGCGCCAGGGCAATCTCGGCGTTGTCCAAAGGCGAGATTCCAGGACCCGAGAACAGCATTGGTAAATTGGTCGCCGGTGGCATGATGCAAGACATTGCCAAGTTTGCGGTGGATTTACAGGGGCTTGGCGGCCTCGTCACCGATCCCGCAATTGCCCGAAGCCAGGCGCAAATTCAAGCGATGCTCATGCGATCACCCGCGGTCAGGATCGAGGGCGGTACGGATCAAATCCTGCGAAACATTATTGCTGAGCGGGTGCTTGGGTTGCCGGAAGATATGCGAGCGGATAAGGGGATTGCTTTCAGTCAGATTCCAACGGGTGTTTAATATTAAAGGAGGCGGTTAGAAAACCTATTTTTCTGGTCGACCGCAAAAAAACATTGAAAGGCACACACTTTGATACCTACAAACGGTGCGTTTTGCATTGATCCTTTAGATGATAAGGCTTGCCTGGCTAGGGCTTTGCGACGGGTTGTAAACTCTGCGCAAAGAAATTAAGCAGCGATTCATATAACGCATTTTTTGCTTCGGTATCGAAGAGGCCATGGCCCTCTTTTTTGAAGATAAGCTTCTCATAGGGTTTCTTTGCTTGATCTAGCGCGTTCATCATTGCATAGGCATGTTCAACCGGCGCTCTGGGGTCTTCTTCGCCGTGAAGGATCATGATGGGGAGGTTGAGTTCGTTAGCACGATAAGAAGGGCTAAAGGACCTAAGCACTTCAGAATCGCGTCCGATGGCTTTTTCTAAAAACGCGATGCCACTTTTCCTGTCAGGTATATCACCGCCCTTGTAAAGATACTCAAGGTCATAAACACCAACAAAACCAGCAGCGCAGGCAAATAAGTCCGGCGCAACAATGGGGGCCATTAATGCGGAGTAGCCGCCAAAGCTCGCGCCATAGATACAAATGCGCTCGGGGTCGGCATGCCCGTTTTCAATGGCCCATTGCGTTGCATCGATGATGTCATGCTGGATCTTGGAGCCCCAGTTTTTCAAACCCATCTCTTGGAACCGCCTTCCAAAGCCACCCGAGCCTCGAAAGTTTACTTGTAGCACGGCATAACCTTG
>JAFMIA010000119.1 GCA_017854255.1 Pseudomonadales bacterium | reverse complement strand
TTCATAAAGGTTTCGAGCTTGCCCCGTAGATTCTCATCGGTGTAACCGGCGAGAAGCAATTTGATGCAATGTTGTAAAAAGGAGTCCTCTTTGGACGCGACTTTCGAGAACGCCTTTTCAAGCCCTGGAAGGCCTTCCCGTGCGCCAACTTTCCCCCAGGTGATGATCTGTTGGACTTCTTCATAGAGTACTTTCGGGCTGACTTGGGTGGGGATAATAACTTGCGCTAGGGTGCCCAAGGCTTTCCAGACGTAGCGCCCTTCATAGGAAATCATGGTGGCGGCGAGGGTGCCCCCGAGCACCAGTAACAAGCTGCTCAGGCTCCAAAAAATAAAGTATTTGTTTGTGCCTTCCCAGATGGCATAACCGAACAAGCCAAAGCCCAGAAAAATACCAAAAATAGTGCTAAAGGAGACAAATCTCATAATGGAAATAACCCTGCTTTGAGTGATCAGAAGAGTATGAACTAGTTTGTAACCCCTAAAAAGAGGGTGACCAGCCAGCGGCGCGGGCCTTGAGATGCGGCAGCGCGCTCGGCTTCAACCGTTCGGTGTTATGGCGCACGACTCTTTGGCGGGTAAAACATTTTTGGGTGATTTTGGCAAATACAAGGGGCTGTCCGACGATTTTAGTCGCGAAGCTTGTTAGCGCTGTTTTTTTGGATTGAGCGCCATTCTCGGCTTACTTCTATGTTTGTAAGGCGCCTGGCGTCTAAAAAGGCTTTATTGAAGCACCTTGAGATGGTTTGGCTTTAAGTGAAGGGGCTGTGATTCTCGGCGTCGACCGGGCGAGTTTAAGGGCTTGGACGTAACACCATAGGCTATTAGACGGCGCAAGTATTGAATCGCGCAGGGCCTGAGCGGTTTGCCGGATCCAGTTGATCGAACTGGACCCGGCGCGGCGTCAATCAAATAATTCGCCACCACAGGCGGATGCCGTTGTGCCGTACTTCTCATAAGCCTTGATCACGTTGGCGCCGGTGCGCCAGCGATGCACTTCATCCGGGCCGTCAACCAGTCGCTGGGATCGAATGCCCGTGTACCATCGCGCGAGCGGGGTATCGTGACTGTAGCCGAGTGCGCCGTGTAGTTGCAGCGCAGTGTCGACAACCTGGTGCACCATATTGGCCATAAACACCTTTGCGATACCATTTTCGTTTCGAAGATCCATGCCTTTTTCTGCTTTGTAAGCAATGTGCAACAGCATGAGCCGCGCTTTGTAAATTTCAGAGGCGCAGTCTGCCAGCATCCAACGCACGCCTTGTCGGTCAGCCAAGCGTTCACCAAAGGTGCTGCGATCGATAACATGCTTGGCAGCCAAATCCAGTGCGCGCTGGGCCATCGCGACATTGTGCATGCCATGGCGAAGTCGCCCATAGGCTAATCGATGCTGACCCATGTTAAAGCCCTGACCACGGCCCCCCAAAATGTTCTCTCTGGGCAGGCGAAGGTTTTCAATTTTGATTTCCGAGTGGCTGCCGCCGAGCTTTAAGCCTAGGTCCGTGTGCGGTTGCATGGTCTCGATGTTGCGCAGAATTTCGTAGCCAGGGTTGGGGAGCTCGACTAAAAACGTGCTGTACTGTTCATGACGGGGTGCATCAGGGTCGGTCTTGGCCATGACGAGGGCAATATCGGCAACGCTCGCTGAGGAGGAAAACCATTTCTCGCCGTTGAGGACCCATTCATCACCGTCTAGAACGGCCGTGGTTTGCATCCCCGTTGCATCGGCGCCTGCAGCTTTCTCCGTCATGGAATAACAAATGCGCTTCTCACCATTGAGGAGTGGTTTTAGAAATTTTTCTTTTTGATGGTCGGTGCCGTGCTCGAGCAAGGTCAGCATGGTGGCATCATCGGGCCCTTGGGTATTCATCGACAGTGCTCCGAGAAAGCTCTCGCCAAGTTCCATCTGGACTAGGGCATTGGCTAGTGGTCGTAAGCCCATACCGCCATGTTCTTCTGGAACGAACGGGCACCAAAGACCCTGGCCGCGCGCTTTAACACGGAGTTCGCTGAGTACGGTCTCGAAGTTATCAGCGGTGCAAATCTCTTCTGCCGGATGGCATTCGCTTTGGACAAAGGCGCGCACCTTGTCACGCACCAAACGGGCATCTTCGGGGATTTCAAAATCAATCATGGCTCTACTCTTTTGTGAAAACGTCGCTCGACTATAACAGCTCGAGATGAAAATTGAAGGCAGTCGGATCGAAGAACCTTACCGGCCCTTCGGCCCGCTTGACCAAAGTGGTTTGGCTGGCTATAACTTTCAGTCAAGGACCTGCGAGCAGGTTGCATCGTGGTGATTTGACGCGCGTTATTTCGGCGCTGAAGACAACCGTCCATCTTTATCTTTCATCAGGAATGGCAAGCGTGAAAATACTGACCCGTGATCAAAGCGCCCGCTATCATAAAAAGGGCTATTGCGCCGCGGAAGGACTGGTTGACAGCACCTGGCTTGCGAGACTTAACGCCGTAACCCATGACTTTATCGAAGAAAGTCGTGGGGTAACGGCGTCCAATGCGCGATTTGATCTTGAGCCCGATCATACCGCCGCTGCGCCGCGCCTCAGACGGCTCAATGCCCCGGTGGACCAGCACGAGACGTATTGGGAGTTTGCATCAACCGGACCTTTTGCCGATATCGCGGAAGACCTTTTGGGTCCGAACGTGAAATTCCATCACTCAAAACTCAATTTCAAATGGAGTGGCGGGGGCGAATCGGTGAAGTGGCATCAGGATATCCAGTTCTGGCCCCATACCAATTATGATGTTTTGACCATTGGGGTTTACTTAAGCGATGTCACGCAGGACATGGCGCCGATGGGGATTATTCCTGGAAGTCATGATCATGACCTGTTTGATTTGTACGATGCACAAGGGCGCTGGACCGGCCACATTCAGGATGAGGATTTGCCGGCGCTCGATGTGGATCGTGCTGAATATCTGATGGGCCCGGCCGGCACGATTACGGTGCACAATTGCCGAGCCGTCCATGGCTCTCCTCCGAATCATAGTGCAAGTCCTAGGCCGTTATTGTTGTGCGCTTACTCCGCGAGCGATGCGATGCCGATCACGACACTCACCGCAGGAAGCCCGCACGCTGAAGTCGTTATTCGGGGTGAGCGCTCGAAGTGGGCCCGCTTTGACCCGAGACCCGTCTTGATGCCGCCCGACTGGTCAAAAGGCTATCAGTCGATTTTTCAGTATCAGCAGGGCGAAGAGGCCAGGTAAGGGTCTGATGTGGCGATCGCTTGGAGGGCTTTAATTCAGCTGGTTGCGCAGGCGTTTGCTGTTGCACGCCTCGCGCTGCACAGATCCATTCGCTGTCGTGTCTTTTGCATGCTCGATCGATAACAGAGTAGGATCTAGGCGTCTTGGGCTGCTGCGTGAAGTTAAGCGCGCAGCATGCGCTCAAGGGCAAGAAACAGTCTGCGTCAGCAGGTAAGCAATAAGCCAAGTTTTTTAAGTCTTGGTAAACACAAGGAGTTCTATTCAATGGCATTAGGGATTGTTGCGACGTTACAAATTAAACCAGATCAGATCCGTCATTTTGAAACCCATTTTTTGAAGTTGGCTGAGGTTGTTTTAACAGAAGAGCCCGGTTGTCGATTGTATGCCTTGCATCGCTCGAGAGCGGCGGAAAACACCTATGTTGTGCTAGAGCAATATGATGATGAAGCCGCGTTTGCCCTGCATGGCAAATATGAAGCCTTCAAGACGGCCAATGTCCCTTTGAAAGATTGCTTGGCGGGCCCGCCAACGGTCGAATTGCTAGATGGGGTCGAGGCCTCATCGACATCAACCACCGAGGAGGCATTGTAATGGCCGCATTTGGCGTACAAATTTTTCCGACGGATCAAACCATTCAGCCGATTGCCCTTGCCAAAGCGGTCGAGGAACGTGGCCTGGATTCTTTATTCTTTCCAGAGCACACCCACATTCCAACCTCTCGCAAGACGCCGTTTCCAGGCGGCACAGACCTGCCAGAGTGGTATTGGCGGACTCATGATCCGTTTGTTGCGTTGGCGGCCGCGGCGGCCGTGACCTCACGCATTAAATTGGGAACCGGTATTTGTTTGGTCATCGAGCGCGACCCGATTGTTCTGGCAAAAGAATGTGCCTCGCTGGATATGATTTCCGGCGGGCGCTTGATCTTAGGCATTGGCGCTGGGTGGAACGTCGAGGAGATGGCGAATCATGGTGCCTCGTTCGAACACCGTTGGGCGATTGTTCGAGAGAAGGTCTTGGCGATGAAAGCCATCTGGACGGAGGATGCGGCAGAGTTTCATGGCAAGCATGTCAATTTCGATCCGATTTGGTCCTGGCCAAAACCCGTTCAACCGGGTGGGCCACCGATTTGGTTGGGTGCCAATTCGAAATGGGTGTTCGATCGGGTTGCAGATTATTGCGAGGGCTGGATGCCCATCGGCGGCGCGGGCTCTGGTGCCATGGAGGCGATGCGTGCTGCGCTAGCCAAGCGGGATCGGTCGATGGCGGATCTGGACGTGGCCCTGTTCGGCGCGCCCGCGAATGTCGAACAAGCAACTAATCGATTGGAACAAGGCTTCACGCATTTGGTTTTTGGACTGCCTCAGCGTTCTGAGCGCGAGGTGCTGACACAGTTAGATTCGATTGCGAAACTGGTGGAAACCCTGCGGTAACCGGTTTTTCCAACAGGTTGATTCTGGGTAGGCGGCGCTGTCATGGGGTAAAAAGGTAACGGAGCTTAATCTGAATCCTTGCATGGATCGCGGGTTTTAACCTTGAGCGCAAGCGCCCCGCGAGCCCACGAGCTCAGAACGAAGTTAAATGAGGCAGCAGGACAACGTCGCTTAAATCGTTGAAAAGCGTAGTTTTAAAAAAGAGATGGTTAAAGGAGGGTTGAGCGATGGATCAAAGGCTACCGGCGAGCCCAGAAGATTTTACGGTTGCATGGTTGAATGAACATCTTGTGCTGCCTGGCGCGGGTCAGACCGCCAAAATTATCGAATGCCGGTCTCGGGCCTCGACAACCCCAGGTCAGACGGCTGAGATCGCGTTTTTGGACGTTGAATGGGATCAGATCGGGCCTGACTTGCCGACCCGTTTAATTGCAAAATACACATCGCAAAACCCGCAGGTTATTGCAGAAGTTGTGAATGTTTTCGATCAGTATCGTCGTGAGACAGGGTTCTATCGAGACTTTGAAGCGCCTGGCATCGATGTGGCGCCTTGTTTCTTTCAATGTCATCAGCCGGATCAGCAGGCCTTTGTGCTCATCTTAGAAGACTTGGGGCCGTCCGAGTCGCCGTCCTGGGCCATTAGTGAATCGCAAGTCACCTTCGCCCTTGCGCAGCTCCCGAAGCTTCATGCCCGATGGTGGAACGAGGCGCTCTTAAGAGAAAAAGACTATTTCGTTCAATATGACGATCCAGCTTTTTTTGCACTGGGCTTTGGCGCGGCCGCACAAATCGCTGAACAGTTAGGGACCTGGTTTGACGCGCCTGATTTTACGCAAGAATTGATGCCGATGGTTGCGAAAAAGTTATCAGCGTTACAAGCGCTTTATGCGAATCGGCCGTTTACGCTGGTGCATGGTGATTATCACGCCAAGCAGCTGTTTTTTCCAAGCGCCGCCGGTGGCCGCTTCGCGGTCATTGATTGGCAGTTTCCCTTTATTGCTCAAGGCGCATGGGATTTTGCGCGGCTCTTAACGCTAGGGCTCGCAACGGTTGATCGCCGCGCGAATGAACGGAACCTGCTGGACCAGTATCATCAAGGACTCGTTGATGGCGGCGTCGAAGACTACACATTGGACGACCTGACACTCGATTTTCAATTGGGGTTAATCATCAGTCACATGATCAATATTATTGCAATCGGAAGCACTGATGAGCAATTGATCAAAGAAGAGTGTGACGCCCTCGGTGTGGATTGGAAAGACGTGATGTTCTATCGCGGTCAGAACGCGCTAAAGGATTGGCAGGTGCTCGAGTTGATATCGGAACTGTAGACGAATTGGTTTTGCGCAATCCTAAAGCAAAGGCCTAAGCCGAATCGGTGAGATGGCTTGATCGAGCAGGGCCGGGCGC
>JAFMIA010000042.1 GCA_017854255.1 Pseudomonadales bacterium | reverse complement strand
CCCTTGTCGGATCAACTGGAAGTCATGTCGGAACACTTCGAGCACTTTCCGCTGGATACCCGCCGCATCAAAGTACATGTTCAAAAACGTCTACCGGCGAATTGGAAGGCGGCACAAGAGGCTTTTTTAGAGGCTTATCACAATGTTGAGACCCATCATTCACCAAACGGCGCCAATACCCAGTACGATATTTTTGGACGATTTGTTACTCGTTTTATTCACAACACGGGCACCTATAGTCCAGAAAGCTTAAATGATTATCCTGGCACGGAGTGGCGAGACCCCGTGCTCACCGAAGCGGAGATTTTGGCGCGGACGGTCGGCATTACCCGCGAATTAGAGGCCGGCGAAACAGCACGCGCCGTCGCTGCTGAAGATGGCCGATCCCGGCTGGCAAGCGCGCTGGGTGAGTCCCAAGCAGACCTGAGCGACAGTCAGATCCTGGACTCCATTGAATATCATCTGTTCCCGAACATGTTTTTTTTCCCGGGGATTAATATTCCCATGGTGTATCGCTTCAGACCGGATGGTGACCAGGTCGATACTTGCTTGTTTGACTTGCTCATTCTCGAGCCTTGGCCGGCAGGCCAAGCGAAACCCTTTCCGCCGGAACCGGTGTTCTTGGATGTCAACCAATCCTATACCGATGTGCCGGAACTCGGCTGGCTTGGGCGGGTTTACGATGAAGATACGGGGAATCTCGCGCTGCAGCAGCAAGGCCTAAAATCTGCCGGGAAAGGCTTGACCCTTGGCAATTACCAAGAGGCAAGGATCCGGCGCATCCATCAAACCCTAGACGAGTTTTTGAGAGCCTAGCTGAAGAAAAGGCGAAGATGCGGAATCGACGTTAAGGTTTCTTCGCCTCTAATTCAGCGCGGATTTCAGCGTGGCGGGCTTCTGTGATGGGGTAGTTCCAGACGATTGCTGCCCCTGTCAAAAAGAACAAAGACGGGAAGGTCGAAAACAAAAACCGTAAACCAAACAATTCGTCTTCGCCATTACTGATGCCCGCTTCAAAACCAAAAAAGCTCAGACCAAATAACGCAATGGCACCGCCAAAAGACGCCGTCGCTTTTTGAGCAAAAGACCAAGCTGAGAAAAACAAAGCCGCACGATTTTCGCCAGTTTCCAACGTATCCAAATCAATAACATCAGCCTTCATGGAATTCGGTAGGGTTTGCGAGAAGCCGCCTGCAGCAAAACCCGTTGTAAGGGTCATGGGCAGCATCCACCAGAAATCGCCCGGCCCCAACAGTAAATAACAGGGGTGCGCAAACGCCAGCATGAAAAAGGATACTAAGTAGGCTCTATGCTTACCCACTCGCTTTGAAAAAGCGACCCAAAATGGCACAGCGATAATGCTCGCCGCATAAAAAAAGCTGAGCATATAAATCGCCTTGTCTTCCGCCTGCAAAACATCCGCAATGAAAAACAGGTACAGGGGCGTTGTAACATTGAGGCCGAGCGAGCCAATCATGAAGGCTAACACCAGCCGCTTAAACGGCCCGTTTGCCGCCATTAATTTCAGACCCGCCAGAACACTGACTTGTTGCCTGGGCTGATAAGGCGCCTCGGCGACATTGGTTAGTGTGAGGGTTACGCAAACGGGCATGAGCACCAGCATGGTTAATCCCACCAATTCAAGTACAACGCTAGACCCGCCTATGCCGAAAATAAGCAGCGCCATAGCGGGTATCAATTGCGCGGAGAGCGAGCCCAAGGAGTTAAAAACCGCGCGACTGCCCGTGACTTTACTGCGCTCATGATAATCCGTAGAGAGCTCAGAACCCCAGGCATAGTAAGGAATGATCATCATGGTAATGGCCACAGACAGCATGAAACTCCACAAAGCCAGGTGAACCCAATTTATTTGGGCCTCATTAAAGAACAGCTCGTAGATCGGACGCATGTAAACTTGGCCCAGGTCGGGCAAGAACAGCTGAAATACTGACAGCATCATCAAGGGCGTGGCCAAAGCAATCCAAACTTTACGCCGACCAAAGCGACTGCGGGTGTGATCGCTCAAGTAGCCGACCAAGGGGTCGGTTATGACATCGGTCCATCGCACTAAAAATAAAATAGTGCCAATCACAACCAACGGCACGCCCATATCACTGGCGTAAAAGCGCGGTATAAAAACCGCGACAGGGAACAATGACATAGCGATCGGTAGATCGGTGAGCCCGTAAAAAAATAATGACTTGCGGGTTAGCCTCATTGACGTGTCATCCTTATATTCCCAATTCGCACTCGCCTAAAAAAGCGTCCGTTGTTAACCCTTTACACAGAACATTTGTCATTCAGCGAAAACGAGGCGCTATAATTTCAGATGGCGAGAAGCTAATTTGCATGCTAGGTTGCCCACAACATAGTGGGTTCCAAGGAAGATCGCAACAATGAACAACACGCAAGTTTTGCTTAAGCGCCGCCCAAATGGTGCGCCGGTGGCGGCCGATTTTGAAGCCGTTACTACCGTTATGGCCGGCCCCCAAGACGGCGAAGCCCTCATTAAGAACGAGTACATTTCGATGGATGCGGGCTTTAGAAACTGGATGGATGAAGATGCCGGTGACGCAGTGCTGCCGGCTATGGCGCTTGGTCAACCTGTCATGGGACTGACGGTTGGCGTGGTTGCAGAAAGTCGCCACGCAACGCTCAAAGAGGGCGATCTTGTCATGGGCCGTCTGGCTTGGGAGCAGTACTCGCTTGCTGGCGACGACTTTCTTGTCGTGCTCGATCATCAAGATACCGATACGCCAAAGCACTTCCACCTCGGTATTTTGGGTGATACCGGGATGTCCGCCTACTTTGGTTTGACCGATATTGGCCAACCCAGGGCGGGCGAAACCGTTGTGATTTCCGCCGCAGGCGGAGCCGTTGGCTATGTTGCCGGTCAAATCGCCAAATTAATGGGCGCTGGCCGAGTCGTCGGCTTGACCAGCAGCAATGTGAAGGGAGAAAAACTTAAATCCGAGCTCGGATACGACGCCTTTATCAACTATCAAGAACCAGACCTCGATCGACAGTTTTCAGCCGCCTGCCCAGACGGAATCGATGTGTATTTTGATAACGTTGGGGGGCCTATCCTGGAAACCGTTTTAAATCACGTCAACGTCGGCGCTCGGATCCCGTTTTGTGGCGCTGTGGCTGATTACAATAATAAACAGCCCCAAGGGCCCTCCAATCTTTTTCAAATCGTGACTAACTCCGTCCGATTGCAAGGCTTTATGACCCACCTCCAACTTGAACGCTATCCGGAAGCAAGAGGTCAGTTAACGGCCTGGCTTAAGCAAGGGCAGATTAAATCGCTAACCCACGAATACGAGGGCGTTGCCCAGTGCGGCCACGCCTTTGCGGACTTGTTCGCGGGCAAGAACTTTGGCAAAACGCTGGTCAAAGTTTAAGCCGGGCCTGGCCGAAGACTTGGTCGGCCTTCACTACAACGTTAAGAAGCGCCGATGGTTTTTTGCGAAGACCAGAGGAACCTTCAGGATTCTGCGACCGAACTCACTGAATAAAAGCAGGAAAGCGGAAACCGGTTTGACTCAGAACCCTTGATCCTCCCGACCAAATGTCTCATTGATAGATAATTTCGAACTAAAAAAATCAAATTAATGCTTTTTTGCGTTTTTATGACTTGAGTGATTGAATTTAATCTTCCGCGTATGTTACTTTTTAAATAGGAGAGGGGCGTAAGACAATTAGAGAGTTTTCTGCTTTAACTGGCTTGCTCTAACACGGCGTTCCCGTTTATTCAGGAGGCTATAGCAAATTATGGAAAGTTCGATGAAACGCGAAAATTTAAAGAAACTTGCCCAGTTAAAGGCTGTCATTCTAGGAATGGAAAAGGATTTTGGTCTAGACGATCTCACAGAGCAGGAGAGAAGAATCCTGAGCGCAATGTCTGAGATTGGGACCGGTGATGACAGCTTGGTGAGCAGCAAAGCGGTACGCAATAGCCTGTATTGCGCTGACTTATCTGCGCCCACTTACCATCGAGCCCTGAAGGCCCTGCTCGATAAGCAGTATCTCAAACCGGCCGAGGGTCGAAAAACCGGCTTATATCGGCTCTGCTTGTAAGGCAAAGGCGCGAGTTATCATTGCAGTGCGCTATCGTCGCGGCGGCGCACCGCCGTGCTCACCTTGACCACGTTGCCCTGTCCCTTTTTGCTGCCACCGGCTCAAAACGGGAATTCTCTGGGTCACAAACACCTCCTACATTAACCTCTAGAGCTCAGAGCGCTATGAGCCTACCTACTTCGCTTCACGCCCAAACAGGCGTCATTCTGGGCGAATTCTAGAGTGCCCTTTAATCACAACAAACTGCTGGGTGAGCTCCTATCGGGTGTGTTGATCATTTTTTGGTTCTTAATGAGTTATCTGCTCAGCTATGAAACCATCAGCGGGTTTATAGCGCCGTTTATTGAGTCAATGCAGATCGCTTCTTTCTTGATTTTTTTACCCCACGGTATCCGCGTCATCTCGGTTTATTTCCTTGGGTATAAAGCCGTGCTTCCGCTCTTCATCTCACATTT
This sequence comes from Pseudomonadales bacterium, assembly GCA_017854255.1. GTDB lineage: Bacteria > Pseudomonadota > Gammaproteobacteria > Pseudomonadales > Azotimanducaceae > UBA9926. Next base: position 23,175 of record JAFMIA010000042.1, on the reverse strand, counting down.
ACTCCTCTACCAATTCTTTGAAAAAATGCCGCCCTATGAGACTCATATACCACTTGCTCTCGTGGGGGCACTTAGCCCTTTGATTGCTTTCGAATTGCTTCGCGTCTGTGACTTAAAGAGTTACTACCGACCCAATCCGCCGGACGCAATGCCCAACACTGTGGGCCCCCTTTTGCTTGCGGGTATCCTTGCGGCCATTTTTAACGGGTTAGTGACCCTTGCGATTTTAATGCTTAGTGACAACCCCGTTGCGAATCTAAACTTTCTACTGGGCTATTTTATTGGCGATCTGCTCGGGTTTGCTGTCATCTTGGGCTTGATCGTCACGATACGAAATCTCCGTGATTCATTGAAGAGCAATTAAAACAATTCTTGATCCCACCGGAACAGCGAGAGCCGGTTTCTTCAACACACAAATGATCGAGCGACGCGCAATCAGAAGGGTCCGACCATGATTAGTACCCAATGCCACAACACCCAAGCGGCACCCTCCAAGTCCATGCACCCCGTTCTAAAGGGGCTCGCGGCGATGTGTATCACCTATCTCAGCATTGCAACGGCCTTTGCAGAGCCGCTCCCACTCGCCCTGCTGGGCAAAGCACCAGCCCTGCAGGGGCAAGCGTTGCACTACTTTGCCGATAATCCCGCAGCCACAGGCTACCTCGCGACGCCGACCGAGGTGCCCAGTAAAGGCGCGGTGATTTTAATCCACGAATGGAATGGTTTAACGCGCCGGATCAAGGAAACCGCAGATGCCTTTGCCGCCGTGGGTTATGTTGCCCTTGCGGCGGATCTCTATAGTGGTCGAATCGGTCTCAATCGTGACGAAAACATGGCCTTGGTTCAAGAAACGATGCAGGCGCCGGATCAGATTATCCGCAATCTCAATGCGGCCTTAGCAACACTTAAAGCCCGCCCAGGTGTGTCCGGCCAGGTTGCCACAATCGGCTGGTGTTATGGCGGCGGCATCGCTTTATCGTTTGCTCTGGGCGGGGACAATCATGATGGCACCGCTATTTTTTATGGCCGCCTTTTGAACGACCCAGAAGTCTTAAAACAAGTCCAACATGAGGTGTATGGCACCTTTGCCGGGTTAGATCGCGGGCCCAGTGTCGAACAAGTTTCAGCATTTGTCACCGGCCTGCGTACCGCGGGTATTGACAATGACATTCACATTTATGACGACGTGCAACACGGCTTTTGGCTCCATGTGGATCGCGACTTAGATCGAAACCAGGCGCCTGCGAAACACGCCTGGGGTCGGCTTTTGAACTACCTCGATCGCGTGCTGTCACCCCTTAAAACGGATTCAAAGGGCGCCTAAGCCGCACCGAGGCCCCATCCGCTTTTTAGATCGCGCTGATGACGTGTCGCATTCCCTAGACCTAACTAAGATCTCGGATAGTTTTCACCTACATCGTAATGCTGTCGATAAATATAATTCGTTGCCGCAACAAAGCCTTCGATACTGCCACAATCAAATCGATGGCCTTTAAAACGATACGCTAATACTTGGCCCGCTTTTGCCTGCTCATTCAAGGCGTCGGTAATTTGAATCTCACCATTGCGCCCGGGCGGAATCCTTTTCAAGATCTCAAAAATATCGGGCGTTAAAATATAGCGTCCGATCACAGCAAGATTGCCCGGCGCCGCACTGGGGTCTGGCTTTTCCACCATAGCAGTCACGCGCACCAAATCATCCCCTACCGCTTCACCGGACACGATGCCGTAACTGGCTGTTTTTTCCCATGGCACCTCTTCAACGGCGACGATGCTGCAACCATGGGTCTCGTGCAGCGCCACCATTTGCTCAAGGACCGAGTCAGGCTCATGGACGCAGAAATCATCGGCCAGAACCACAGCAAAAGACTCATCGCCCACCAGCGGCTCACCGGTCAGTATCGCGTGGCCCAACCCTTTCATTTCCGTCTGCCGGGTGTAGGAAAACGAGCACTGTTCAATCAACCCTCGAATGCCCGACAGTAATGTTTCTTTCGAACTGCCCGCGATCTGATGCTCAAGTTCATAGTTCGTGTCAAAATGATCCTCTAGCGCCCGCTTGCCCCTGCCCGTCACAAACCCAATCTGGGTTAACCCAGCGCTCAAGGCCTCTTCAACGCCATACTGAATCAACGGCTTATTCACGATCGGTAACATTTCTTTGGGCATCGCCTTTGTAGCCGGCAAAAACCGAGTGCCGTAGCCCGCAGCTGGAAATAAACATTTACGAATCATTTTGACATCCCATTTTTACACAATGAGTAGCGCGTGTTCCAAAATTACAGGGCGCTAGCCTTCATAAGACGAACCCAACATCGGGGAACAGGCTTGGCAAAAATGCTCAAGAGATTGCACATTGCACCTCAAGCGCTTAGCCGCCACCGCATCTAAACTTCAATCACCGCTGTCTGGGAGCAATGTCAGCAGACCTAAGCGACGCGGCGCCCCTGCTGCCGGCCCAAAACAAAGGCGCCAAACAAGCGGGCGTCGCCCGCTGAGCCGCTTTAATATCGATTAACGCCCCTCGACTCGGCCGTAGGCATCATCCAAACGAATAATATCATCCTCACCGAGATAAGGACCCGATTGCACCTCGATAATCTCGAGTAGCACCTCACCCGGATTCTCCAAACGATGAGTCGAGCCTTGCGGGATATAGGTCGACTGGTTTTCAACCAATTCAAACACTTGGTCATCGCAGGTAACCCGCGCAACCCCCGACACCACGACCCAATGCTCCGCCCGATGCACATGCTTTTGCAGGGACAGGCGCTGGCCCGGCATCACGCCAATGCGCTTGGTTTTATGTCTGGGGCCCTCATCGACAATCTCATACCATCCCCAGGGTCGGTAGACCCGCCGGTGCAGCAGGTGTTCAGCCCGACCTGAGTCTTGCAATCGATCGACCAGCACCTTGACCTGCTGACTCTGACTGGCGGCCGCAACCAATACGGCATCAGCCGTCTCAACCACAACAACCTCTTCAAGCCCCACCACCGTCACCAACCGGTTTTCGGCGAACACCAAACTGTTTGACGTATTTTCAAAAATCACGTCCCCCTTCGAGACATTCAGGTCTGAATCCTTATCGCTAACCGTCCAAAGCGATTGCCAAGATCCAATGTCGCTCCAACCGGCTGACAAAGGCACGACCGCAACGCCCTTGGCAACTTCCATCACGGCATAATCCACCGACTCCCCGGGACAGTCTTCGAAAGCCTTGGGATTTGGGCGAATAAACGATTGATCAACACGACGATCCTGCCAGGCGGCCTCGGTAAACTGTGCGATCAGCGGCGCGTGCATCTTCAAGGCTGTTAAAAACTGCTGTGATTGAAAAACGAACATTCCGCTATTCCAGTAATACTGCCCAGAATCAACATACTTCTGCGCCTGCTCAAGATCCGGCTTTTCAACGAATCGGGCGACGTGATAGCCGCTCTGAATCGCCTCCGCGCGTTCAATGTACCCGTACCCGGTTTCTGGCGCCGCGGCCTCAATGCCAAAGGTTACGAGGTGCCCACCCGTCGCCAATTCAGTCGCGGCTCGAATCCCGGAATGCAAAGCAGCCAACTTCGTAATCACATGATCTGAGGGCAGCACAAGGAGCGTGGCCTCAGGATCAACCTCTTGCGCGGCCAACGCGGCCAGCGAAATGGCGGGCGCGGTATTGCGGCCAACCGGTTCTAGAATCAAGCGAACATCGGGATAACCAATCTCAGCCATTTGCGATTGAACGAGGTAGCGATGTGCTTCGTTACAAACCAAAATGGGTGCTGCAAGGCCGTGCAGCCCATTCAATCTGAGCACCGTATTTTGCAGCAAACTATGATCATTCAGCAGCGCGAGTAACTGTTTTGGATAACCTTGGCGCGACATTGGCCAGAGCCTGGATCCAGCGCCACCGCAGAGAATAACGGGTTGGATAAACATAGCGATTCACCACGGGGTTTTTATGAGTATAACGTACATCCTGTACGCGATGATCAGGCCTCGGCCACTCGGTCGTCGCCCTTTAAATAGGCCGCCGAAAGCCTTTGGTAATAACGCGCGTTAGTGATGTTCGCCTCAGTTTGATCTCGGGTTGCAATCAGCTTTGCCGGAACACCGCCAATGACAGAGTACTCTGGAAAAACCGCGTTCTCGCGAACGATCGCTTGGCCCGCAACAATAGAGCCGCGCCCGATCTTGGCGCCATCCATGACCACCGCATGAATGCCAATTAGGCAGCCATCACCAATGTCACACCCATGCAGGGTGACATGGTGCGTAATCGAACAATCCTCGCCAATCCGAGTGCCGGTTGAGACGCCCTCATGAATCATCACAAAATCTTGGATATTGCTGCGCGCACCGATATGAATCTCAAATTGCTCACACCGCGTTACCGCGTAAGTCCAGACCGAGACCTCCGGACCCACATACACCTTACCTTGCAACCGCGCAGTTTCATGAATAAATCCCGGATTATCGAGCGTGACATTCTTTCCAATTCCCTGCTGTCTGTTCATCCTGCCTCCCTAAATTGTCCATCCCTAACTCAAGCCCCCTGTCTACCATCACGCGACCATCACGCGACATTGTCACGAGGGATCTGCCTGCGCGGTTGCCAGAATAGCCGCCAGCGTCGGACGGTGCGCTTTGATCTCAGCCGCGCTCAGCCCTTCTAAAGAATGAGGATACTTCAGCCAAGCGCCGGTTTCATGGACGTAATAATCGGGTGCGCGATCGGTCTGATTTCGGCTCGGTTTAAAATAGGGCACCGCAATTCGAATATCGGTTGGCGTGTTCCGCCGAGCCGCGATCGACAACTGGTGAATTACGGCCTCAATGCTACGACCGGTATCAAAAACGTCGTCAACAATCAGCAACGCATGCTCAGCGCGAACCTGTCTAATCAAATAGTCCAGGCCATAAACCTGAACCTGCGCACGCTGATCATCGATCCCCTCATAACTCGAGGTCCGAATCGCAATATGGTCTGCTGTCACCCCAAAACGCGCTAGAAACTCCTGGACAGCGATCCCAACCGGCACCCCCCCGCGCCATATCGCAACAATAAAGTCCGGCACAAACCCATCCTGCGTCATCATCGCGCCCAGTCGCCAACTGTCTTCCAGCAAGGCTTGAGCGTCTAGATAGCACTTGTTCGTCATGCACGATATCCTGAACCCAATCGAATGAGCTTATCATCTTGTCAAATACCTTTCTCCAAGAGCACCAGATCATTGAAGACAGCTTTAGGCTCGGCGTTGAGGTCTTCAATTCTGGGTTTCGACCCACGTTTATTATTGGACTCTGGCGTGGGGGCAGTACCGTTGGCATTTACTTGCAGGAATGCCTGCAAACCCTCGGTATTGAAACCAATCACATCGCGCTCCGAACGGCTTATGCCGGACGCAAAGCCTACGAGGCGGATCTAGCCAACCCGGACGCCAAGATTCGTGTCCATGGCACTCAATACCTGATTGAAACCCTCAATCACGATGACCGATTACTGATCGTCGATGATGTCTGCGGCAGCGGCCGCAATCTAGCCGCCGTCGTTGATAAGCTCCAAACCCGACTCCGAAAAAACTGTCCAACTGAGATCAGAACCGCCTGCTTATTTCACCGACCCATGCAACACTCGAGCCCTTTGCAGCCGGATTATGTACTGAAGACAGTGGATGGTTGGTTGACGCTGCCTTATGAGCTCAAGGGGCTGAGCGCGCAGGACCTGAAGGCGCATAAACCGGCCTTTTTGGCCCTAGTAAAAGAGTATGATCTGACGCTTCCGGACGCCATCGACTAGACGCCCCGATCAATCCTTGCGCTGCTGCTTCTGCCATGCTTTCAAACAAATAAAATCGTGGGCCAGGGTCGCCGCCGCGATGGCTGTAATTTCGCTATGATCATAAGCCGGCGCCACCTCAACCACGTCCATACCAATAATATCAATATTGCCTAGACCTCGAAGAATGGTCAGCGCTTGCAGACTGGTCATGCCACCGGCAACGGGCGTTCCCGTGCCCGGCGCGTAGGCTGGATCCAAGCAATCAATATCAAACGTCAGGTAAGCTTTATTACGGCCAATCACTTTTTGAATTTCAAGCACCGTCGCGCGCACGCCATTTTCCGCAACCCAAGGGCTCGACATCACGGTGAAGCCGTAGTCATCTTCGCTGAAACTCCGAATCCCAATTTGTACCGACCGCTTCGGATCAATCAAGCCTTCTCTTAACGCCCGTAAAAACATCGAGCCATGATCCAGTCGCTTTCCATCATCCGGCCATGTATCAACATGCGCGTCAAAATGGATCAAGGACAGGGGACCGTATTTTTTGGCATGGGCGCGCAACAACGGATAGGTCACGAAATGATCGCCGCCAAAGGTCAGCATGGTGACGTCTTCTTCAAGTAATTTTTGAGCGTGCGTCTCAATCACCTCGACAGCCTGATCGGGATAACCCGACACAAAACTCACGTCGCCATAGTCTGCGACCGCCAGTATTTCAAAGGGGTTAGAATTCAGCGGGAAGGCAAAGTCAGCAATTTCTGCCAATTGAACGCTCGCTGCGCGAATCGCTTGAGGACCAAACCGAGCCCCCGGTCGAAACGTCGTCGCAAGATCAAAGGGCAAACCTGACACCACTAGGTCAGCCCCTCGAATATCTTGCGTGTAGGGCCGCCGCAAGAAAGAAAGCTGGCCACTGAAGGTTTGCTGGGTGCTACTCGTACCCAGCAAATCCGGTCGTGCATGGCGTCGACTGACTCTATCTATCATATGTTAATGCTCCCTACTTCAAGAAAATGGCCTAAACGCGATCTAATGCCGCATAAAAGAGCATGCCGGCCACCAATCCTGGCCAACGCAGCCAACGGCCACCCGGAAACTTCCGGTGTTTTAGATTGGCCAAGCAGTCAAAGCCGTCTGCCTGACCCTTAATGGCTTCGGCAATGAGATGCCCGCCCATATTTGCCATGGCAACGCCGTGTCCAGAATAGCCTTGACCATAGTAAAGGTTCTGTCCTAATCGACCAAACTTGGGCATCCGATTCATCGTGACCGATAAGGTGCCGCCCCAAGCATAGGGTAAATCAACGTCGGCCAGTTGCGGATAGATCGCAAGCAACCGCTTGCGAACAACACGCCGAATGTCCTTCGGGAAGAAACGGGTATAGTTTTCGCCACCGCCAAAAATAAGTCGTTGGTCCCCCGAGAGATGAAAATAGTTCACGACAAACCGGGTATCCACAATGGCCTCGTTCTCTCGAATGATCTCACGCGCCAAAGCATCGCCCAAGGGGGCCGTCGCCACCATAAAATTATTGATCGGCATCTGATAGTCGTCAGGCTCACGGGCCAGACCATTTAAATAGCCGTTACAGGCGAGTACGACCTTGCCGGCTCGCACCCGACAGGTTGCTGTCCTGACTGCCATCAGATCTGCAGAAATCGCCTCAAACCCGGTGACTGCTGCCAGTTCAAACAGTTGAGCGCCTTGGGACTCTGCCGCTTTTGCAAGCCCTTGCGCTAAATTGAGCGGATGCAGATGACCCGCACGCGTATCCAGATAACCGCCAAAATAAGCGTCGCTTCCAATCCGGTCTGACACCTCAGCACGGCTCAGCGGGTGGCAATCATCATAGCCGTATCGCATCTTTAGATGCGCTGTATGATCCCAAAGATCCTGCTCGTACCGCGCACGATGCGCGAGGGTTAACTCCCCGTCTGACAAGTCGCACGGGATCGAATATTGATCAATCCGCGACCGCACAAGGGCATTGGCCTCCAGGGACATTTGCCACAGCTGGCTCGCCCAGGCGGGATCAACAATCCGCTCTAAGTCTTCCTGATCTTGGCGTTGCCCCATTCCAAGGACCCCGCCATTACGGCCAGAAGCACCCGAGGCAACTCGATATTTTTCAAGGAGCACGACCTTCAAACCCGCTTCAGAAAGTGTCAGCGCGGCAGAAAGCCCAGTGTAGCCGCCGCCAACAATACAAACGTCGCAGTCTAAATCTTCGGTAAGTGTTGGACGTTCCGCCTGATGATTTCGAGTATCAAAATACCAAGACGACTCGAAGCCGACTTCCGGACGACCGCCCGCCCGACGACTCATAAGGCACTTGCCAGGATCAAAACCACCTACAACATGCTCCCTAGATAGCTCACTTCCCAAGAGGAAATTCGAATATTGTAATCCTGCAGCTCATTGCGCTTGATGGAGGCAAAAACATCTAAGAAATCTCGGGTCATCAAATCCGCCATCTTGGTGCTCTCATCCAAGTTGACCAAAGCCTGATCCAGATTATCCGGTAGATTGGTCGTGAGTTCCCAGCAATCCTCTTCACTCGCCGCGGTCGGCTCAATGGCTTCTTCGAGACCCAAGAGACCCGCTGACAGAATCGCCGCGATCATTAGATAAGGATTGGCATCCGCTCCGATGACTCGGGTTTCAACCCGGCCTTCCTCTGGCGGTCCATAGGGCACTCGCAGCCCTGTGGTTCGGTTGTCATAACCCCATTCCAGATTAATCGGCATCGATCGGTCCCCAGCAAAACGCTTGTAGCTGTTGATGTTCGGTGCAAGCAACAAAAAGGCCTCTGGCAGGTAGGTTTGAAGCCCACCAATAAAATGCCGAAGTGCCGCTGGCGCCTTTTCATCGACCAAAGCAAACAGATTTTCACCTTCGGCATTTTGCAAGCTGCAGTGCAGGTGTAAACCCGAACCCGGCAGCTCCGCTGATGGCTTGGCCATGAAACTGGCAAGATAGCCATGCTCCAGCGCGCACCCTTTGACTAACCGCTTCAGTAGGACCATTTGGTCAGCCACGCCGAGTGCTGGACCATGTTTCACGTTGAGTTCAATCTGTCCCGCCCCAACTTCATGCACAACCGCAGATAAATCAAGCTCTGCTGCCGCGCTCATATCCTGCAAATAACTGACAAAGGGGCCATAGCGGTCAAGCGCATCAAAACTAAAAGCCTCACCACCAAACTCGTCGCGGCCATCAAAACCCGAGCCAGGCTCTAATTCTTGATCACCGCGCTTCGGCGCGCTCATCAAATAAAACTCAATTTCCGGGGCAACGATGGGCGTGACACCGCGCTCGGCATAGCGCGCCAAAACACGCTTTAATACATTGCGGCAATCGTAGGGCAACGGGTCACCATCTTTATCCGTCGCTTCACAGATCACCTGCCCGACTTCTTCTTCTTTCCAGGGCGTACGCCGATAGGTGGACCAGTCCGGACTGAGGATCAAATCTTCGTCCTTCGGATTAAACGAATCCATCGTCTCTTCCGCATAATCGCCATGGATGCACTGAAACAAAACGGCCTCCGCCATTCTGGGTAGGTGGTTTTCATCCAGGGCCTCGCTTTCGACTGTTTTCCCCCTCGGCACGCCATTGGCATCGGTAATAAGTAGGTCGATCCGTTTCGCCAGACCTTCTGGTATTGTCACTGAGTCACCTCCGAGGGCGAAGCCCTCTCTAATTCTTGTTCCCATACAAAGACATTTCGTTCAATAAACACAAAGGCCACAATCCAAAGGAAAGCGTCCCAAAAATCGAGAACAGAGCCCGCAAAGCCCCAAAACGCTGCAAATAAAATCAGTAAGGTATACAGCGCAATTTTCGTCGGCTTGATGAGCGCCGTAACGCGCGCAGGTAATTCACGCCACAAGCCAATACGCACTTCAAATTCCAGCATAATTACGATCAAAATCCAGGTGGCTGAGTTACTCACGTCAACCAACGCCAAGCGTTTGAGCTCGGACCAATCCGTCAGGGTCACAACCCAAAGATCGTCATGGTTGACCATCAACGCCCCGGTTGTCGCCAGCGCGCTGGTTGCACAGCCCGCCACTGCGAGCGGCAGAAACTCATCCGGATCCACCATTTGCTGGTAACCGGACGCGGCTAGATCGCATAAAGCACCAACAGATACCGGCACAACATTCAAAAGACTGAAGCCCTTCATCACATAACCGATAAAGGCAAACACAATAAAGCCGTAGCACAAGGCTCGAACCAATATTAACCATCGGTTCACCGCGGGCGTCAGACGCGAATCATCTAACTGATGCGTTTCTAACTCAAACATCAGCAGTAGAACCACCCACGCTGTGGTATCGATGGTTGCGGCAAAGGCCTCGAGCACTAACGCGGCAGAGACCTCGGAACGAAGCAGATGCGTTGCTGCCTGCCATTCGTCCTGAAAAAAGAAGCCAATATTGGCCGTTAACGCCAAGTAAACCGCTGTCTTGAAGACCGCAAACCAGCCCGGCCAATACCGCAGAGATTGCATCATGCACCCACCTCTGGCGCCCAGTTGTTCCAGCGCTTGGGTGGTCTAACACTCACTTAGGATAGACCTTTTGGCCTTCGAAAAGCGTCATCACAATCGGCACCTCGCCAATTTCTGAAGGCGCCAGCTCAAATAAATTCGCGCCCAATACAACAAGGTCCGCCTTGTAACCCGGTTTCAGCCGGCCTGTTTGATTTTCTCGATGCGCTAGATAGGCGCCGTTGATGGTGTAGGCCTCGATCATGTCCGCCAAGGTTACCGCCTCTGCGGCATTCAACGCCTGCGGCCTGACACCGGTAGGATCACGGCGCGTCAACGCCGTTTCAATCGCTAGGAGCGGATTCATGGAGGAGACCGACCAATCGCTGCCGCCCACGATCCGCGCGCCAGCCCGGTGGAGTGAGCCGATCGGATACATGGCTTGAACCCGATCCAGACCCACTGCCGGTAGATTGATGGTCATAATGTAGTCATCAGGAAACGCCCAGAGCGCTTGAAAATTTGCGACGACCCCAAGGGCTTCAAACCGAGGATGATCTTCTGGATCCACCAATTGCAGGTGAGAAATATGGTGACGCAGATCTTGAGCGGGGTTAGCTTCTCGAGCCGCTTCCAAGGCGTCTAAGGCCATGCGCACCCCGGCATCTCCAATCGCATGAAACATCAACTGCACACCGGCCGCATCCAGCGCAACGACTTGCTCGGTCAATGTGCTCGCTGGGGTGATCAACATCCCATGACCGTGGTTGCCGACTAAATAAGGCGACAACAAAGCCGCTGTTTCGCCCTCCAAGACCCCATCGATGAAAATTTTAGCGGAAGATCGCCGAACATTTTGGTCGCTGTACCGCTCGGACACTTTGACGCTCGACAGCGGTGCCTGATCAAAAAACGGGGCGATTAGTGACATGGCCAGAACAAGCCTCAGGTTTAATGCCGCATCGGCATCAAGTGCATCGAACGCTTTCGCGTCGGATTCTGTGGTCGCGGCATCAATGACCGAGGTGATGCCCATTGAATGCGCCAGGGCAACACTGATGCGTGCCGCTTTTAACCGGTCTTCGACTGTGACCGCGGGCAGCACCTTTTCAACCAGCATCATGGCGGACTCTCGCAGAACGCCACGAGGTTCTGCAGACGCATCGCGCTCAATGATGCCGTCACTTGGGTTGGGCGTTTCCGCCGCGATCCCAGCATAATCAAGGGCTGCTGAGGAAGCCCAAGCAGAGTGTCCATCCGCGCCTCGAATAAACATGCGACGCTTTGGATTGATATCATCCAGCAAGGATTTGCTTGGGTTCGTCGACTCGAATAACGACAAATCCCAACCACCCGCGATCAGCCATTCACCCGCCGCAAGCGCGTCGTCACAGGCCGCAATCGTCTGCAACAGGTCCTCGACGGTACTTTCCGCTGATAGATCACACCGCATCAGTTCTAAGCCGCCATAAACAAGATGGCTGTGGCTATCGTGAAAGCCGGGCAACACCATCTGACCTTGAAGATCTAACTGCTCGCCTTCGTAATCTCGAATCAACGCATCACTTGCGCCCACAGCCACGATGAGACCATCACGAATAGCCAGTGCTTGCGCCCAAGGTTTGTCACCATCCACCGTGTAGACACTGGCATTTACAATCAATAGATCAACTGGCTCGCGCCCACCGCAGGACGCAAGATTGATGATCAATAGGCAGAGAATCATTCTCTTAAAATGAAGATTCATTCGAAACCAGAGCAGTTTTAGCGCTCCCCCCCTGGTGCTTTGATCAAATTTTGAGGCCTGGTGGGTACCGGGCACAGCGATTTCATGAAAATTTCCTTTGTTCCCGAAATTATGACTGCGCTTGAGAATCTGTCAAGGGCTTCTGCATTGTGCTTGCGACTTGACCCGGTTTCATACGGAGCGCTAATGTACCAAGGCGCACATCAAAGCGTTTACAATGAACCCGCTGTTTTGGGTAACCGGCAGAGCATTCCCAGTCTAGGATTGCCCGATCGGCCGAGCGCACTGTAATACGGACCGAGCGGATCCCATTTACGCCGAGCCAAGGCGTACGACTCGGCTTTTGGCCCTTTTATTGATTAGGAATTACATCATGTCGACAACAGCACCTGGCGCAACCCATAACACGCTCGAATCCGGTACTTTTTTGCATCCGTTTACCGATTTCGCAGAATACAAAAACCAGGGCGGTAAAACCTATGTTCGTGGGGAGGGGATTTTCATTGTCGATCATTTGGGCAATCGATTGCTGGATGGCATGTCTGGCTTGTGGTGCACGAATCTAGGCTATTCTCAGGACAGTATTAAAGCTGCGATCACTGAGCAACTCGATCGCCTGCCGTTTTACAACAGCTTCTTCAACTGCACGACCGACAGCACGCTAAGGCTTGCAGACCGTATGACAGACATTCTGCCAGAGGCCTTCAACCACGTCTTTTTCACCAATTCGGGTTCTGAGGCCAACGATACGAACATACGACTCGTGCACCGCTATTTTGATTTATTAGACCAACCTCAAAAGAAGCACATTATTGCTCGAACCAATGGCTATCATGGCAGTACCATTGGCTCGGCAAGTCTTGGCGGGATGAAGGGCATGCACGATCAAATGCAACGCTTGCCCTATGTCCATCACGTTGAGCAGCCTTACAGCTTTCCCCACCTCGGCGTGCAAACTGCCGAAGACATCGGGCAACAAGCGGCCCAGTCTCTCGCTGATAAAATTGACGAAATCGGTCCTGAAAATGTAGCCGCCTTCATTGCCGAGCCCATCCAAGGCGCGGGTGGCGTCATTATTCCGCCCGATAACTACTGGCCGCTGATTGTGGATATTTGCCGGTCAAGGGACGTGCTACTGATCAGCGATGAAGTGATTTGCGGCTTTGGCCGCACCGGTCAGTGGTGGGGGTGTCAAACTTATAATTTTGAACCGGATTTAATTACCTTTGCAAAGGCCGTAACCAACGGCTATCAAGCCCTTGGCGGCGTTGCCGTCAGCGATCGGATCGCGAAGGTTGTGACGGCCAGTGGCGGCGAGTTCACCCATGGCTTCACCTATTCCGGACACCCGGTTGCCTGCGCCGCCGGCGATGCAACGGTTAAGATTTATCAAGAAACAGATCTGCTTGAGACCATATCAAACACCCAACAACACGTTTGGTCAAAAGCGTTATCGACCCTATCGACCCACCCAATCGTGGGCGAAGTTCGAAGCAAAGGCATGCTCGGCGCAGTCGAATTGGTGCGCTGCCCCGGCTCAGCGACTCGCATTGCCCCCGACGCTGCAGCGGCCGTTTTCTGCCGCAATTATGCGATCCAGCATGGCCTGATGGCGCGCCAAGTGGGCGATAGCTTGATTCTCTCACCACCACTGATCATCACAATCGATGAAATTGAGCTGTTGGTCACAGGCCTGCGCGCGGCCCTCGACGCCACGGCAACAGCCTTCGGCATCGCGTGTTAGCACGTTAACCTAATGACAATCCCAGGCCCCCGGCTAGTGCCTCGAGCTTTTGATTACGAACATTGGTTGCAAGCCGCGGCTGAGCCTCAAAGACCATGATGCCTCGCGCCGCTGACCAGTCCGCCCAGTGCGGTTGTTCATCATCATTCGGGTCACCGCGCTTCGCAAAATTGATCCAATACCGGTTCATGACCCGCGCCAATTCACGATCGGCGTCATTCCAGCCGCAGCCCGTTTTGTGCATCGTATTGAATACGTAAGCGAGATCCCCAGAATGGTAAGCCCCGGCACTCCTCGGCCCGTTCGGCAGCAATAGTTCGGGTGCCTCAGGACGATAAATTCGACACGCCGGCGGCACATGGCTCATGAAATACAAGTAGCTCCTGCCACCTTGTTTTTGATTCAGGCCAGCCCAGAGCCGCATACTGAACGCCATGAACAAGTCCGTTGAAATTTCATGCCGCGCAGTTGCATAGTCGACTTCAATTTCAGCCTGGTAGGCTTTTTGAATCGCCGGGATCGCGTCTGGATGATTGGCGAAAGTCCGCACGAGAAAACGTTGAAAAGACGCAGCATCAGTGTCTGCCACACGGGGCAGCAGCTCATGACCCTCGTTCGCGAGGGACCCAACCATCAGCGGCACCGACATGGCGTGGCCATTCAAGAAACGCGTTAGAGGCGGCTCTGGCAGGACCCACCCATCAATGCTAACTCGGCTGCGCCCCGCCCATTGGCTCGCCTCAGATGCAGCCAATAGCGCCTCGTTCGATAGTGATCGCAGGGTCTTAACGTCCTGAATATCCCCAAGCGCATCAAGCAGCTTAGCGCCGGTCTCATAACCCCTCGGGTCCGACTCAAAACCTTGCAAGCAACTGGCAGATTGCCCGATCGCTTTATGAAACAACCCCTTTGCCAAGGGTGAAGACATGAGCGCACAGATGCTTTGAGCGCCCGCAGATTGACCAAAAACCGTGACGTTGTCGGGGTTGCCACCAAACCCTGCGATATTGGTTTGGACCCACTGCAGCGCCGCCAATTTATCCAACAAACCATAATTGCCCGCAGATTCATGCTCCGATTCTGCCGCCAACATGGGCAGTGACAGAAAACCCCAGGGTCCAAGCCGGTAATTTACCGTGACCAGGATAACGCCTTGGGTCGCAAAATAGTCTCCATCAAACAAGGGATGATGGCCCCAACCACTGGTATGCGCGCCGCCATGAAACCAAATCATGACCGGCAAATCACCGCCTATCGCCTGTACTGCTTTGGGGGCCCATACATTCAAGTACAAGCAATCTTCGCTTCGAGGGAAGACGCCTCTGGACCAAACAAATGCGTCTTCGGAATGCGCCTGCCAGCCCGGCGTGGGATCGGTTTGAGCGAGGGTAACGCCCGGCAAGCTCGGCTTGGGAGCGGGTGGTTTAAATCGCAAAGGCCCAACCGGCGGCGACGCATAAGCAATCCCCTTAAACACTTGAATCGACTGCGCATCATC
The DNA here is from genome assembly GCA_017854255.1 of Pseudomonadales bacterium. GTDB lineage: Bacteria > Pseudomonadota > Gammaproteobacteria > Pseudomonadales > Azotimanducaceae > UBA9926. The sequence continues at coordinate 7,911 of JAFMIA010000042.1, read as the reverse complement.
TGCCCAAAGCCCTTCAAAAGTGCCGGCCGGGGTTCTAACTTGTGGTTGCTGCATTAAAGGTTCTCCAATCAAACAAGCCGCGGCTTGTTGCGTGCAAGCGCTCGACACGCGCCAACGCTGAATTCAGCAAAACATCAATCGCGTCCAGTTTGAGTTTGGATTGTTGCGCCGACAGCCAGCAGAGCTGACGCGGCGGCGATCTGCTTACCCGTCCCTCGATACGCTCAAAATAAGGCATTTACCGCGCCTGAATCAGCCATGATCTTGTCGACAGGTAAGCACTCGGCTTAAAAACCAATTTCGGCGGCCTCGTAAACCAAGCGTTTAAACTCATGACTGTAAGGGTGCCAAAAACCTGGAAAGCGCTGCGTAAAACACAGTGCCGCGATGTCGGCTTGCGGCGCAATCCAGGAATGGGTTCCCATCAAACCGCCCCAGTGGTATTCATTAACAGCGAGCGCAGACTCCGCCTCACTCGGTTTCTCTTTGAGGGCAAACCCTAAGCCAAAAACGGTCCCTGGCATCGGCCAGAACGGGAAGTTGACAACAACCCCCTCGGCCAACTGATTTTCTCGCATCAGCTTCAACGTCTCGGGCAACAGATATCGACGGCCGCCCCACTGCCCATCGTTGATGATCATTTGAATGAAACGCGAATAATCCGGCAGCGTTGAGACCAGACCACCGCCGCCACTCAAAAATTTAGGCTTTTGGGTTGATGCCCGTTCCCCGAACATGGGCGCAACGGTTAGCCCGCTCTTCATCGGCTCAAACGGGTGCACCGGGGTGTAAAGTGTCGTTAGCCGACTGATTTTGTCCTCCGGCACAAAAAAACCAGTGTCGATGAGCCCCAAGGGTTCCAGCAACATTTTCGCTAAACAGACATCGAATTTCTGGCCAGACAGCACCTCAACCAAACGGGCACAGACATCCGTTGCCACACTGTACCGCCAACCGGAACCCGGCTCAAAAGCCAAAGGGAGCCTTGCAAGCGCGAGCGTATACGTCTCAAGATCGGTATCGATCCCTGCTAAGCCGCCAAGCGAGGCCGCGTTGTAAGCCTGATCAATAATCGAATCCGGCTCGACGAAACCATAGGACAACCCGGCGCTATGGCTGAGTAAATGCCGAATCAAGATCGGGTTCGCGGCAGGTGTCGCGTCTTCAATGCGGGCAGCATCTTTTGGTAAGACCAACATATCCGTAAATTCAGGGAGATAATTTGCAAGCGGGTCATTCAAATCGAAACTGCCGCGCTCGTACAACATCATGAGCACAACCGAGGTCATCAGTTTGGTATTGGAGGCAATCCTATAGATCGCATCGTCCTGCAAGGGCGTCTTTGACTCGATATCCGCATACCCAACCTGACCGGCATGCACGATCTCCGAGCCCTTTAAAATCTGATAACTGACGCCAGGCAAGATTTCATCGTCAACATAGCGTTGCATGGCCTCATCAATTTTCGAAAACATTCGCGCCCTCCCAGGAAACTTTAATCCACAAATTAATTCAGCAGACCGTCATCAATATTCAGGCCTTTACGGCGCTTTGCGTGCATTCAATTGTGCGAGATGGGCATCATGATCTTCGCGAGTGATTCGATATTTCGAGACGATCACTAAACCCAACAAATACAGCCCACAATAAATCGGCAAAAACAGGGTTGCTAAATTCATTCGAATCTCTTGGGTCACGTCGTCAACGGACGTAATGCCATCCAACCCAACAATGGAGACGATCGAGCCGGCCCCAACGATGCCGCCGGCTGAAATTGCTTTAGCCGCAAAGCCTCGGGCAGCGTAGAACAATCCCTCGGAACGACGCGCCGTTTTAAGCTCACTGTCTTCAACCACATCCGCCATCATCGAGTCGAGTAGCACCCCGCCAATGATGCCGCAGATCACTTCCATGACGATAAAGCCGCTGTAGATATACAACGACGTCCAACTACCCAGTTCCGGCCAATTACCTGTCAGCAATAAAATATAGGGCATGGGGTACAGCATGATATTGACTAAGATGGCGTAGATCGCTGCGCGCTTTTTGCCGAACAGCTTGCCCAGGTAGGGTGCCGCCCAATACGCGATCACCGGTGAGATTAAAACACCGATCGCGGTGACGCTGATCTGTTGCCCGGAGAACCCAAAAAAGTAAGTTGTATTATAAAGATAGAGCGCGGTGCCTAATCCCCCTGCAATCCCAACCGTTAAACCAAAGAAGAATAGCGCCGCGAAATTTTTATTTTTTACCGACTGAAAGATCTGCTTGATTTCCCGCTTGATGGCGAGGAATCGGAACGGCTCGCTCGGTTTAGGCAGCGCCGCCGCAACCTTTTGCGTGCCAAAGGATGACACCAAAATCGCAGCGGCAATTAAAAGCGCACCGGCAATGCCATAAATACCGTAACCGGTTTGGGAGGCAACCCCGTACGCACCCACCCAAAACATGAAGTTAATCATGTGGATGCCATTGCCCCCGGTCCAACCAAAAAAGTGTCTTAAGGCCAACCATTTATTCCGCCGATCGTAGTCCGTTTCAAGATCCGGCAGCAGCGCCGTCGACGGCACCTCAAAGAGCGTGGTCCCTGTTCGAATCAACAGCGCGAGCACGAGTACGTAGTAAAAGGTATTGTCCTCATTCAACTCGATGACAGGATTGAACAAGGCATAGAAGGTAATCGGCAGCACAAAAAAAGCCGCATACATAAACGGGTGTCTACGGCCTAAACGACTACTTGTTTTATCCGACCAATGTCCCAGCAAAAGATCCGATACGGCATCCCAAATCATTGCGATCGCCAATGCCAGGGATGCAAGATACCCTGGCAAGCCAAGGACCTGATTGGCGTAAATTAATAACAGGTAACTAAAGGCGTTATTTTTAATGCCGTAAGCTATCGATGCAGAACCGTAAAACCAAAACGTCGGATTCTTCTCTAAGATCGGTTGGGACATAACAGCCTCTTATTACACTATTCGCGGGTAGACGGCCTGATTAACAAGCTCTCAAGAAGCCCTTCTTAGTTACGATCACGCTTCTGTCGTAACAAATACTCGGACAACGCCAACCCAGAGTATAAGCGCATCGCGTCCAGAGGGCGCAACCCTTCATTTTAATCCGCCATCCCATTCACTGATGCGGCTTAACACACAGCCTGTGGACGCCTTGGCTTAACCGGCGCTAAACTTACGACTCCGCTATTCACTTTAGAATCGATCTCATCATGCGCCACCAACCTCACCACCTTGAACAATGGCAACAAGACGGCTTCGTTATTATCGAGGACTTCTTTACCCCGGATGAGATTGCGCCCCTCTTTGAGGACTTTGAAGCCCTCTATGACCACCTTGCGCCTGCGCAATCTGCAGCGGTTGCCCTGAACAAAAAGCAGGCAGGCGTTTTGGGCAAAGTCCACCCAAAGCAGTTTCAAAACATCGATTCGTTGCCTTATGAAGCCAGCATTGATTTGAACTTAATCTCGATGCATCCAGGGCTCATTGCCTTCGCCAAAGCGCTGCTTGCTGTGAATGACGTGCACCTCTATCAATCCCATACCTGGGCGAAATTCACTGGCGCTGCGGATTACGACCAAATGCACCACTGCGACTTTGGCAACCACACCCTAACCGCCCCTGGCGACCTCGCCTGTCAAAGGTCGGTTGATTTCATCGCGTATATCACCGATGTCGAGGATGATTTGGGCGCGCTGCACTATGTTACAAAACCGGATAGCGACCGCATACTCGGCGTCGGTGAAGTCATCGCACCCGAGGCCTCACAAGCAAAGCTGAAACAAAAAGAGCGAAGCGCTGCAGGCCCAGCGGGTACCTTGGTCGCGCACAGCATTGACACCTTCCATCGCGGCACGAATCTTACGCGCCCAGAAGGCCGGCGCTACACAATGACATTCGGTTATAAAGCCGCCGGCAACGATATGATTGGCTATCACGCGTGGCAATCCTCACCCCATAAACCTTGGGAGCGGGTTTTAAATCACGCATCACCCGAGCAACTCGCCTGCCTCGGCATTCCAAAGCCCGGTTCGGACTACTGGACGCCCAGAACGCTGCGCCTAACCCAGGCCCGATGGCCGGGTTGGGACTTGTCCGCTTGGCGCACGGGCTTGGAATAACGCATACTGAGCACGCTTCGATGCGCAACCGCCTGGCTTAAGCTAGGATGATTAAACGTTAAAAGGAAAGCCAAAATGATCGAACGAATCGCGTTGACCCTCGGCCGATGCTTACTCGGCCTTTATTTCCTCGTGCCAGGCTTGTCGAAAATTACCGGCTACAGCGGCACACTTGCCTACATGCAGCTCCATAACGTGCCGCTCAGCGACTTACTCTTGCCGCTCACCATCGTCCTTCAGGTTGGCGGCGGACTCGCGCTCTTGTCCGGCTTTCGCATACGCGATACCGCGCTCATGTTGGCTGGGTTAACCATTGCCATCAATATCGGCATGCACGATTTTTGGAATACGTACCCCGAGGTTTCAAGCGACCGCGAGACCCAGAATTTTGTCAAAAACCTCGCGATCTTCGCAGGGCTTTTGGTGCTATCCAGTGTTAATTCATTGCCTCAATTCAGAATCAGTCGCTCGTAGTCGCCTCGAGCGCCGCCTCAACCGCCGCCCATTCATCATAGAGTGCCTGGATTTTCGTCCGTAGGACTTGTGCTGCCGCGTAAGTCTTTTGCTGCTCGGCTTCAGGTTGATTGAAGAATTCAGGCTGACTGACAATCGCCATCATCTCGGTTTCTTCCGATTCGAGCCGTTGTAACTCAACTGGAATTTGTTCGGCTTGACGTTGCAATCGGCGCTGCTCGCTCTTGGCCTGTTTACGTGCCTCATAACCCGCTGCCTCATCGATGGGCGAACTCGGGTTGGCAACTGGCTCATTGGCCTCAGCACTCTCCTCGGTGCGATCTGGCAGGATGCGCGCATTCGCGCTCGCGGGATGCAGTTCACCACCCCGAGCAATCCAATCCGAAAACCCGCCAACCTGTTCTTCGATCTCGCCATGGCCCTTAAACACCAACAAAGACGTCACAACTTGGTCCAAAAATTGTCGGTCATGACTGACTAAGAGGACCGTGCCCGTATAATCGAGAAGCAGTTCTTCTAAGAGTTCTAAACTCTCAACATCGAGATCATTAGTGGGCTCATCAAGCACCAAGAGATTCGCCGGTTGGGTGAACAATTGCGCCAACAGCAACCGATTTTGCTGTCCGCCGGATAGGGTCCTGATCTTGCCTCGTGCTTGAACAGAGTCGAATAAAAACCGCTTCAAATACGAAACCACATGAATCGACTGCCCATTGAGCTCGATAAAATCACGACCATCACCAATATAATCCGCAACCGAGGCATTGGGGTCTAGCGCCGCGCGACCTTGATCAAAATAGGCAACATCCAGCTTGGTTCCGAATTTAATCCGACCAGCGGTTGGTGCAATCTCGCCCAAGAACAATTTAATCAGCGTTGATTTGCCTGCACCGTTCGGACCCACAAGCCCGATCCGATCACCGCGTTGCACAATCCAGGAAAAGTCCTGGACCAACTGAAGTCCGGCAACCGAATAATTCACATTCTCGAGCGCTCGAACCACTTTCCCCGATTTTTCACCGGTATCGATTTCGAGCTTGAGCGCCCCACGCGTCACGCGCTTAGCGCGCTCTGAACGAAGCGCCTCTAGCGCCCGAACCCGGCCTTCATTGCGCGTCCGCCGGGCCTTGATCCCCTGACGAATCCAGACTTCTTCCTCCGCCAGCTTTGCATCGAATTGCTTTTCAGCTTCGGCCATGGTCTCGCGCTCGGCCTCCCTGCGCAGCAGAAACTCATCATACGAGCAGCTCCACAGCTTCACTCGACCCCGGTCGATATCCACCATCGCCGTCGCGAGCTCGCTCATCAGCATCCGATCATGGGTAATAAAAATGACCGTTCCTTTAAACAGTTTGAGTTCACTCGTGAGCCAATCGATCGCAGGAATATCCAGATGATTGGTTGGCTCATCTAAAAGCCAGATGTCCGGCGCGCCAACAAGACTCTGGGCAATCGCTAAGCGCTTTAGCCACCCCCCCGACAAGGACCCAACGATTTGATCCGGCGCAAGCTCGAGTCGTTGCAGCATGGCATCAACCCGGGCGCCGAAATCCCAAGCTTCCGCATTATCCAGCTGCTCTTGAAGTGCCGCGAGTTGATCTTCATCGGGATTGGGCGTTGCATAGAGTCGACGTTGCGTTGCCAAGACCACCCCAATGGGGCCAAGTCCGGCCGCCACCACATCATAAACCGTCTCGGAAACATCAAAACTCGGCGTTTGGGCGAGCAACGTCACTTTAAGGCCAGACATGATCGTCACAACGCCTTCGTCCGGGCTTCGATGTCCCGCGATAATGCCGAGCAAGGTTGATTTGCCGCTGCCGTTATAACCGGTAATACAGCATCGACTGCCCTGACCGATGACAAGGTTGGCCTCATGAAGCACAGCCTCGCTACCATAGGCGATCGAGATGTTCTGTAAATTGATGACCGTATTCATGCGCGGCATGCTATCACGACGCGGCACCAAAAAAGCAGCCGATTCTAGATCCTGCGGTCTACCCGATGATCGCCTGAATCCCTTATGATGCCTAAACCCCAGTAGTGGACCATCGCAATGAAATTGTACGGCTACCCCGGCGCACCCAATCCCCGAAAAGTGGAAATCTTTTTGGTAGAAAAAGCCATCGACTACGAATTCGTCAACGTTAACCTTGCCAAAGGCGAGCAACGATCAGAGCCTTTCCTGCAGAAGAATCTGCTCGGAAAAATACCCGTTTTAGAAACGGATGATGGCCAATATCTCAATGAGTCCACTGCCATTTGCCGCTACCTTGAAGCCTGCCACCCAACGCCAAGTTTATTTGGCGCAACCCCCTATGACATGGGTCTGATTGAAATGCGCAATCGGCATGTTGAACTGAATCTGTGGATGCAAATTGGGATTGCTTGGGTCAATGGGCCCATTGTCGGGAAAATGGGCCGTTTTGAGCAAAACCCAATGGCTTTAACCCAGGCCGAAAAAGCCGTTCGGCACGGCTATAAGCGATTCAACGATGAGCTCGCAGCAAGTGATTTTGTTGCTGCGGCTGGTTTTTCGATGGCCGATATCTCGCTTTGGGTTGCCGTAGACTTTGCCTCACGCATGGTTTCGTTAAAACCGGATGCCGATCTCACCCACCTCAAAGCCTGGTTTGACCGACAAAGTCAACGCGCAAGCATCGCTGCCTGAATCTGATATGTCTGACCATCGATCCAAAAAGCGTCTCCAGCGTCTAACGCGAACCGCTGAGGCGTTGTTGAAACAACCGGCCCGGCTGCGCGAAAAGTTGGCCAATGCGGCAAAGAAATTGAGGCAGACCGATTCGGGCCAGCTGCAAGGGATTAAAGGCCAGCTGACCGAACTCATCGAATTCAGTCAAGATATCTTACGCGGCAACTATCAAACCCTTGACGTGAAAACACCGGTCATGGTGATCGCGGCAATATTGTATTTCCTGCTTCCTTTAGACAGCATCCCGGACTTTATTCTCGGACTCGGCTACCTTGACGATGTCACGGTGATCACCTTCGTTTACCGGCAGTTGAGTAACGAACTGGAAAAGTACCGAGCATGGCGAGCCGGCAACCCCCCCGAAATCGACGACGAACCCCGTCATTAGTGGGCATCCTCAATCGTCTTAAAACATCCTAACAGTGGGTCCTTTAAAGCCTGGCGCACAGGCGGGCTTTACCGGCATTGACCCTTGGTGGCATTCGGTCTTGATCGGACAACCGTTGGGTCTCTCTTATTTTTGAGGCGCTTCACCCGCTGAGGGCTCTTTAACCGCTGAGGGCTCTTTAACCGCTGAGGGCTCTTTAAC
>JAFMIA010000041.1 GCA_017854255.1 Pseudomonadales bacterium | reverse complement strand
GCAAACATCGACAACTGGAAGGCAAAGAGCCGTTTATCTTCTGCCTGTTGCATAAAGTGTAGTGATAAGAGTCCTGCCGCCACGCCGAAGATACCGATCATGTGGCTTAGGCCATACAACCGGGTGCGCTCGTGATAATCCTGGGATAGCTCGATCGATAGGGCGCCGTGGGGCACAAAAAAAGCCGTTTGCGCTGTTTCGTACAGCAACAAACAGATTGTCATCCAGATGATTAACGTGATGCCGCTGAGAAATTCAGGCGGCGACCAGATGCCAATGAGCGACAAGGCCATCGGTACCGCCGCGCAAAATAACCAGAGCCGTCGCCGGCCGATGGGCGAGCGGGTCCGGTCTGATAAATAACCGATAATGGGATCCGTAATCCCGTCCCACAAGCGACCGACGGCGAGGATCGTACCAATGATGGCGGGTGCAATTAGCAAGACATCGGTGGCGAACTTCATGAAGTACACCACAAACAACGTCCCCATAATGCCAAAGGCGATACGCGGGACGGCATAGGCGAGGATGACGCCTCGGGGAAGAATCGTATAGTTGGGCGGCTTGGCATTTAGGAAATGCAAACTAAACTCGCTGACAGCACTTTGACGAACGATAGCAGCTCAAGGGGTTGGCGGGAATCCGGGCGTTGGCGGGTTTCCCAAAGCGCGCCAAGCGTCGCGCAGGGCATAGGCTTTCTTGCCCCTTGGGACCGATGCATGAGGTTGAACGGCAATACGCTTTTGTGGCCTGACGCTTTTTAGTGAGACGGGTCTTGACCCAAGACATCTCATCAGGCGTCCGCGCCGTATACGCTTTTAATCGAGCCGTGCACACACAGGTCGTGCGGCATTCAATCCAATTAATCTCCAAAAAAGGGCCGGCCGTGAAGTTTTTTTTCAGGATGATCAATCCGTTCGTCGCTTGGCTGCTGCAATCTCGGTTGCATGGGTTGATCAGTTTTCAGCTGATGGTCCTCGAGATTACGGGTCGCCGGTCGGGGCGCATCTTTCGAATTCCGGTCAGCTATGCCAAGCAATCCGATGATCTCATTTGCTTGACCCTGGGCGAAAATCTTTGGTGGCGCAACTTGCAAGACTGCTCATCGGCCACGCTGATTTATAAAGGGCAACGGCAATTGGCGCCAGTCCAGTTGGTTGTCAACGATGCTGCAGCCATTGAGGCGCAGATGCGGATGCTCATCGCACATAATCCAATCGATGCGGTATTTGCTGGCGTCCGGCTGAACTTCAAGCTCGAGCCGAACCCGGCTGATCTGGCCGTCGCCGCAACCCGGCACGTGGTGTTGAGGTTCGAGCTTGCAAAGGCGACCCCCTTAGTCGCAAATTAAACGCGGGCGCAGCTGATGGGTTAGCGTAGGCCCGCCCAAAGACCAATCACGTCTTCGTAATCGTTGTTTTCCAAGTGCGAGGTTTCATCAAAGTGCATGACAGAGCGATCAGCGCGCTGATAGCTTGGCCACTTCGGTGCTTGCCCATTGATGAAGTGGATCCAGATGTCGTGCATGTGACCGGCAAGACTTTGGGGTAGCGGGCCTGGCCCGATAAAGGCTGTAACGCCTGGCGCGTGCAGCATATTAAAGACAAAGGGTATTTCAAGGGCGTGGGTTGCGCCGAGCCCTGGAATTCTCGAGGCCCAATTAAATTGATAAACGTAGGTTTCAGAGCCGGTTTCTGCGCGTAGTTCAGCCAGTCTGATGGCGGGCAGCTTGAATGAAAAATCGGTTGCCATCCGAACGGCAATGTCTCTGGGGCTAAAGCTCGGAAAGACGCGCGCATAGTGTTCGTGCAGGTCACTTTTGCCATAAGCCTTGCTCTGGGTCTCGGCCGTGCTGTCCTCTGACGATCCAAGCATAAAAAGACTGGACTCATCCTGATTGGTCCCAATTAAGACCGGAATATCACGCCCCACGCCGGCTTCGATCGCCTGGAGTAGCGTAGTTGGAATGATCTCGTTGCCGCAAACCGGGTAAAAGGCTTGTACCCCTGGGGAGTGGCGCTCCGTGTGGTAGCGGGCCGAGGCGGTGTTCTGCGCGTTTAAGAGGGTCTCAACGGGGCAGTCGATCAGGGCTTGCACGTCGGTTGATTGGGTCTCTTGCATCAGCAGTTCGGCAACGCGGCGTCCCTGGGCCTGGGTCAAGGTGTGATGCGCCGCGCCGCTCTGAGGAATCGCGCGATGAAATAAGCCCCTTGCCCGAGGGGCGCCTAACAGCGTGGTGACTGAAAAAGCGCCCGCCGATTCGCCGGCAATGGTGACGCGTTCTGGGTCGCCGCCAAACGCGCCAATATTATTCTGCACCCATTCCAACGCCTTGATTTGGTCGAGCAAGCCATTCACGCCTGATGTTTCATAGCCTTCTGCAAAGCTTGATAGGTCGGTAAAGCCCAACGCGCCCAAGCGATAATTAATGGTGACAACAACGATATTGCCGAGCGTTGCGAAACTCGCGCCGTTGTACCAGGGAATGGCGCCCTGTCCTGATCGATAAGCGCCGCCATGAATCCAGACCAGGACCGCTTTCTTCTCTGCCGTGATGCTCGGCGTTGCAACGTTGAGCGTCAGGCAGTCTTCATCCCAACGCACGGGCACTCGATCCGTCATACCGCCGGATGGGATCTGCGGTGCCGCGGGCCCAAATTTTGTCGCATCCCGTATGCCTTCCCAGGGCTGCACGGGCTGCGCGGCTTTAAAGCGTGCAGCGCCAACGGGTGGCGCCGCGTAGGGAATACCAGAAAACAGATAAACCGCGTCTTTGATTCGACCCATTAAGGCGCCGTCTTTGAGTTCTACTACTGGTTGTGTCGCGGTATTCTCGTTCATCGGGCTTCCTTGTTTTGATTAAGCGGACGGGCGCGGGTGATGTCTCTGAGTCCATTGCCAGCTGCCTTAAGATCATCCCACTCGCCGCGGCGCGGGTCAAAAGCTCGAGTCTTCATCTGAAACCGGCGCCGACGCGGATTTCGGCAGCCTCTTAGGCGGGGCCGGGCCGGCGATACACCACTTAAATTAATGTCAGCAATGATTGATTTGCAGGCATGTCTAAGTTTAGATACAGACAGTTCTATTGCCATGAGGTTGATTCATTGCATCAGCAATGTCAGAGTCCAAAGAGGCATAGCGCCAATCAGCTATGATCGCTGAACGTCAAAAAGGGGCAGCCTAACGGGCCCGCGTAGACCGATTAATAATGAACGAGGAAACCTATGAGATTTGAATCGCCAACAACTACGAAAGCCGCCGCGACACTGCTCGCGTCAGAGTCTGGGGTCGCGCACGTACTCGCCGGCGGCACGGACCTTTTAGTGCGAATGAAAATGGGGTCTATCGAGCCAGATTTAGTCGTTGATATCAAACGAATCGAGAGTCTGCGAACGCTTAAAGTCGCAGCGGCCGGAGTGCAGATTGGTGCGGCTGTTCCAGCCGTTCGGTTGGGCGAGTCGGATAAATTACGCAGTCTATGGCCCGGGGTTGTCGAAGCGGCAAATTTAATTGGTTCAGATCAGATCCAAGGGCGTTGCACCGTTGTCGGTAATCTCTGTAATGCGTCACCGGCAGCGGACAGTGTGCCGGCTTTGATCGCCGCGGGTGCAAAAGCTTTGGTCGTTGGGCCAAAAGGCAAGCGCCGGGTTGCGGTGGAAAAAGTGGTGTTGGGGCCGGGCCGGACGAGTCTTGCGCGCGATGAATTCATCGAAGCGGTTGTGCTGCCAGCCCGCACTGGGAAATCTGCTGATGCTTACTTGCGTTTCACGCCAAGAACGGAAATGGATATTGCGGTTGTGAGCGCGGCGATCAACTTGACCCTGTCGCGGGGCATTGTTCAGTCTGCGAAGGTGGTTTTAGGGGCGGTTGCGCCAACGGCGGTGATTGTGCCGGCAGCAGCGAAGGCATTGATCGGAACGAAATTGGATGACGCGGCGCTGGACAAGATGGTTGCTGCGTGTCGGGCTGCGTGTAATCCAATCGATGACAAGCGCGGCACGATCGCGTATCGAACGAAAGTTGCGGGTGTGATGGCCAGGCGCGCCGCACTCATTGCCTATGAACGAGCAGGAGGATCAAAATGAACGGCGTAACAGTCTCAGCAAAAGTGAATGGCGATGCGGTTCAATATGTCTGTCCGGCAGATGAGTCCTTGCTCGATGTCTTACGGAATCGACTTAATTTAACCGGCGTGAAAGAAGGTTGTGGCACGGGTGACTGTGGCGCTTGTTCGATCACCCTAGATGGTCGCTTAGTGTGTGCCTGCTTGGTGCTCGGCGCGGAAGCCGAAGGCCGCGAAATCGGCACCGTAGAAGGGCTGAGCGAGGGCGGCAAGTTGCACCCACTGCAGGAAGAATTTATCGAAAAAGCGGCACTGCAATGCGGTATCTGCACGCCGGGATTCTTGGTCGCTGCAAAATCCCTACTCGAGCGAAATCCCAACCCGACCGAAGAAGAGATTCGTTATGCCTTAGCCGGTAATCTCTGTCGCTGTACCGGGTATGACAAGATTGTTCGGGCGGTTCAGTCGGCTGCGAAGATTATGCGCCGCGGCAAAAAGGCTGCACGATAAGGTTTGGGAAAATGATTGAGTTGGCCAGATAACCGCGTTTTCGAACATCGGGGCCATCAGAAAGAATCAAGGTGAGGGTGGGTCACGGTCGAGCAAGATCTGATCAGGTAGAGCCAGAAATCGCCAAAAATGCTAGAAATGGAAGGAATCAAAGATATGCCTTACGAAACAGATTATACGAATCAAGGGTTCACTAAAGTTGGCACCCGCGTTAACCGGCCTGATGGGGTTGATAAGGTCACCGGTCGCGCAAAGTATGGCGCGGACGCCAATGCAGCGGGCCAATTGGTTGGCCGAGTTTTACGGTCGCCGCATGCGCACGCGCTCATTACAAAAATTGACACGAGTAAGGCCGAAAAGCTCCCCGGGGTTAAGGCCGTCCTGACGGGTAAGGACTTCCCGGATCTAACCGGTGGTAATCGCGGCCTGATGGATATCTTGGAAAATTGTATGGCCAGAGGGCGCGCCCTGTATGACGGTCACGCGGTCGCCGCAGTCGCCGCAATCGACGCCGATACCGCGAACAAAGCGTTAAAGCTCATTAAAGTGACCTACAAGCAATTGCCACATGTTACGGATGTGGATGAAGCGATTAAGCCTTCCGCGCCGATCATTCACGATTGGGTTCGCACGGCCGGCGTGACGCCTGCGCCAACCACGGCATCTAATGTCGCCCAACGCAGTGAGTTTGGGCATGGGGATGTCGATGCAGGCTTTGCGCAAGCCGATGTCATTATTGAAAAATCCTTTAAAACGGAGCAAACCCATCAAGGCTATATTGAGCCTCATGCCTGTTTGGCGACCCTTGGCCCGGATGGTAGTGGTGAGTTGTGGGTGACAACCCAAGGCCATTTTACCTTCCGAAATGTATGCGCCAGTCTGCTAGGGTTAGAGGTTGCCAAGTTGAAGGTGACGTCTTCTGAAATTGGTGGCGGGTTTGGCGGTAAGACGCACGTCTGGACGGAGCCGGTTGCCTTGCAGTTATCGCGAAAAGCGAATCGCCCGGTCAAGTTGGTGATGTCACGTGATGAAGTGTTTCGAGCGACGGGTCCAACGTCATCTACATCGGTTGATGTCAAGATTGGCGCCAAGCGCAATGGTAAGATTACGGCGGCGACCGCCGAACTGCGTTACCAAAGTGGTGCTTTTCCAGGGATGTGGGCGATGTTTGGCGCGATGACCTCCTTTGCCTGCTATGACCTTAAGAACGTGAAGTCGGTTGGTTTCGATGTCTTGGTAAACCGGCCAAAGGTTGCGGCATATCGCGCGCCCTCGGCGCCCATGGCGGCCTTTGCGGTTGAGAGTGTGGTTGATATGTTGGCCGCTGAAATAGGCATGGATGCGGTTGATTTTCGCATTAAGAATGCTGCTAAGAAGGGCACCAAAGCCTCCTACGGGCCCGTTTATGGCCCCATTGGCATTGGCCCAACGCTGGATGCGGTTAAGAACCATCCGCACATGAAACGAAAGCTGGGTAAAAATCAGGGTCGCGGGGTTGCTTGCGGATTTTGGTTTAACTTTGGCGGGCAGACCTGCACGGATCTTAATATCGGCGTCGATGGCTCGGTCAACTTAACCGTGGGTACGGTTGATGTTGGTGGGTCTCGGGCGTCGCTAGCATTGATTGCAGCAGAAGAGCTGGGGATTGACTACGAGCAGGTTCGAGTCACCATTGGTGATACCAACTCGCTCGGACACAACGACACAACCGAAGGCAGTCGGGGTACGTTCTCCTCCGGTATGGCGACTATTTTTGCTGCACGCAATGCGGTTGAAGTGCTGAAGCAGCGGGCTGCGGCAACCTGGGATATTCCGGTTGAGCAAGTGGTTTGGGAAGCGGGCGAAGCGCGCGCTAAGGGCAAGCAAAATAATAATTTGCCGCCCTTATCCTTGAAAGAAATTGCGGCGAAATCCCCTCGAACAGGCGGCCCGATTGCGGGTCATAATGAAGTGGTTGCCGATGGGGCTGGGGTTTCCTTTGCCAGTCACATGTGTGACGTTGAGGTCGACCCTGAAACTGGGGCGACGAAAATACTGCGGTATACCGTCGTGCAGGATGCCGGTAAAGCGATTCATCCGGACTACGTTGAAGGGCAATTCCAGGGCGGCGCGGCGCAAGGTATTGGTTGGGCATTGAACGAAGAGTACATCTATGGCGATGATGGTCGGCTGCAAAATGCCGGGTTCTTAGATTATCGAATCCCGGTGTGCTCTGATTTGCCGTTTATCGACACGCAAATTCTTGAAATTCCAAACCCAAACCATCCTTATGGTGTGCGGGGTGTGGGTGAGACCTCGATTGTGCCGCCGTTGGCTGCGATTGGTAACGCGGTTTCCAATGCCGTTGGGGTACGAATGACCCACGTGCCGATGTCGCCGCCTCGGATTCTGAAAGCCATTGAGGATGGCCAGGCGTAATCTAAGGCTGCACTATGGAGGTTCAGCTATCGGGTATTTTGAGTCAGGCCGCTGGTGGCGCGCGCTGCGTGGCGTGTACGGGCGCGACCATTGGCGAGCTGCTGCAATCGCTTGTTCTGCAGTATCCCGAGATGCAAATGCATCTCGATGATGGGATCGCGGTTGCGGTTAACGGCGAGATCTACCGAGATCGCCGGGACCAACCCATTCCAAGTAACGCAGACGTCTTTTTGTTACCGCGAATTCAAGGGGGCTAGGCTCGGGTTGTGCGGCTAGGGCTGCAGTTTTAACCGAACATCAAAGGCAATGACGCGTCTTGTCTCGGCGCGCCGCATCGGGTGCACGTAGTGCATGTAATACGGCGGAAAGAGAATAATTTGGCCACTTTTGGGTTGATGATTCCGGCTGGCATCCTGCTGCCCCAAGGACACCGCGTTCAGGTTTGGGTTGATAAATTCGAGTGTGCCCTCGGGTGGGGGACAGTCGGGCACGTTGACGTAGTAAATGCCTGAAATTAAGGTGTATTCCGTTGCGTGGAAATGGGGTGCTTGCCAGTCGCCTTCACCTAAGGATACGACCCAGCTTGAAATTTCGAAGGGCGTAAACAAGGGGTCAGCGTTGAGTACCTCGGCCAGATAAATCTCAATGGACGGCATAACAATCTCTTGTCGTAGCTGCCGGATCTCGGGATAGTCTAATTCTAAAACGCTTAAACCGCGCTTGGTCTGATAGCCCCCTTGGGTGGTGTTGACCGAAAGCGGCGCTTCGTTGGTGTAATCCGCATGAGGGTCGTGTTCCAGTTGATCGAACCGCTGCTGAAGCGCCGTATTGAGATCGTTCACGGCCTGGAAAGTGCGAACAAGGACCGTGGTTGGAAAGTGTTGTTCAACGCGCTCTTCGCTGACTTGAATCATGGTATTGCTTCTCCCTTGAGCGCAGAGTCCCTAAAGCGCTAATCGTTAAATTAGCGCCTGTCCTGACCGAAGGCAAATCTAAACGTGGCCATCCCGGGGCCCCTTGGAGATCGTCGTCCCAGTCGGGTGACGCAATCAATCCCGCGCGACTCTGTGATGAGCGCTGTGCGGTAAACCTTGATCCGAATTAAAAGCGGGCTCAGATTAGGCGCCGAGATGGACCGCTCTGCAGTTTGCGCCAGCTTGCCAGGTGTCTTCGAGCTGTCTACAGTAAGGTCAAAACTGGAGAGAAAACGGTGACGAATTCAACCGCATTTTGGCCGCCAGCGCCGGACTTACAACACCAAAGCATTGGTTTCACGTTTCGGGGTCATCACTTCGAGGGTCACATGGTTGCGCCTAGCGCGTCGGTTGGGCCACGACCACTGGTTTTGGTTATTCACAACTATCAAGGGCTCAAACAGTTCGATCGGGATGTGGCGGAATATTTTGCTCGGCTTGGTTACGTTGGGCTGGCCATTGATATGTACGGCGATCGCGTGCCGAGCGATGAGCGTGAGTTTCCGACTGATCCGCGTCGGGTCGAGGCATTTCAAACAAAATGTTTTGAGGCAATGGTTTGGCTGGACCATGATCCTGAATTGTTTCGGGCTTTGCTAGAAGCTTGGATCAATGCAGGTAAAGCCGAGGCGTGTGTGAATGATGCGGTAGCGCCTGCGGCCATCGGTTATTGTTTTGGGGGCATGGCTGTTTTAGAGGGCGTCCGAGGCGGGCTCGATCTGAGCGCCGTGGTCTCTTTTCATGGCCTACTCCAAACGGGTGAAGACCCGAGCCCTGCGCGGTTCGGAGCGGTCAGACCGCCTCTGAAGCCAATTCCTAATGACTACAATACCGAGACCATTGTCCTGATCGAGAACGGGGCTGAGGATCATTTGGTGTTGCAGGCGCATAAAGACCGTTTTTTTGCAGAGATGGATGGGGCCGGCGTTGATTGGTGTTTTGTGGATCATGCGAAAACGCCCCACGGCTTTGCATTGCCCAGCCGCATTGGTCCACCGGGTCATCTGCATGAAGGGGCGGATCGTCGATCCACGCAGAATATGCTGAGTTTGTTGAGAGAGGTCTTTCCGGATGTTGAGCAGGCAAAGGTTGACCGTAATGCCGCTGGCACTAAGATTCCGTGAAATCCCGCGCAACATGAAGAACGGTCTGATCAAGGTCTGGCGCGTTCACCCGGTGGCGTGCCCGCAAGGCGCAAATTGGCGGTGACTTGATGGGCCTTTGTGCCCCAGAACAACCGGTGTCGGGATCTGCGAAGATTCTTCAGTCGTCGATGTGCGTCTTTGCATAGAATGCCGCGTCAGTTTGCGCGCAGTAACGGTGCTTGATTTTCGGTTTACAACTCAAAGATCAGTGGGGTGGTTTAATGGTTTCGACGAATCCGGTTTTTGACGCGTTCATTCAAACGCACCGGTGGGCGGTGCTGACCCATTTGAAGCGCGGCGGCGCACCCGCCTCGTCGATGGTGGCCTATGCGGTCGAGGGTAACGCGATTGTGGTCTCAACGCCTGGTAAGACGTTCAAACGGCGCGCAATGGAGCGGGATCCTCGGGTTAATTTGTGCGTGATCAATAATCGCGAGCCCTTCAATTTCGTTTCAATTGAGGGGACGGTGACTATTGAGACCGAGCGCCTGGAAGATTCGACCCGTCGTGTTTTCGAGAATATTGAAGCGGTGGGTTATGCCGTGCCCGAGAATTTAGGACAATGGTTGAAGGCGAGCGACCGGGTGATCTTGCGGATTGCCCCCAAACACTTTCATGGTGTGATCCGGTCGGTGTAATCGGATTTTCAGGATAAGAGGACCGGTGCTGGTTAAACGACGCCCGGTGCTTGTTTGAGCAGAGCGGCTTTGTCTTGTCAGCATCATGACAGTCTATTGCAATATCCCAAGGTTCCGATAGGATTTGCGGGTCAAAGGCCTTTGGCCCATAAGTTTGTTGAAACCGAGAGTTAGCTGCAGTTGAGAACGAGATGAATGCACCAAAAAAAGACTTAGATTGGGGAAACCTGGGGTTTTCTTACGTCCAGACAGAGCTCCGATTTTCTGCGCGTTGGCGCGATGGTGTTTGGGGTGAGGGCGAATTGGTTTCCTCGGCTGAGATGCAGGTGCACGAAGGCTCAACGGTTCTGCATTACGCACAATCTTGTTTTGAAGGCCTAAAAGCGCAGACGGCGGTCAATGGCGACATTTTGCTCTTTCGCCCGGATCTCAATTGTGCCCGGATGGGGCGGACCACGCAGCGGTTGCTCATGCCACAGGTGCCCGAAAGTTTGTTTATGCGCGGGATACAAGAAACCGTGCGGGCGAATGCCGCATGGGTGCCGCCCTATGGTTCTGGCGCAAGCCTTTACATTCGGCCCTTCTTGGTGGGCATTGGCGAAAATCTGGGTTTACGGCCGGCACCCGAGTTTGAGTTTAGGGTGTTTGTTTCACCGGTTGGGCCCTACTACAAAGGCGGCGGTTTGAGCCTGATTGACTTGGCGGTCGTAGATCTCGACCGGGCTGCGCCCAAGGGGTTGGGCGCGTTCAAAGCCGGCGCGAATTATGCCGGTGGTTTGATGGCGACCCAAATGGCCAAAGAATTGGGGGCCCAGGAGGCGCTTTACCTCGACCCCGCCGAACATCGGTTTTTAGAGGAAGCAGGATCGGCCAATATCGTTTTGAAGATGAAAGATGGCACGATCGTGACCCCGCAATCGGAATCAATTTTGCCCGGTGTCACGCAGCGAAGCGTGATGACCTTGGCAGCGGAGGTTCTTGGGATGAAAACGCAGGAGCGCCCGGTTGAGTTTCTGAAAGAAGTCGCTGATATTGAGGAATTCGCAGCCTGCGGCACGGCTGCTGTTATCTCGCCAGTGGGCAGCATTCGAGCTGGAGATACCTGGCATCGGTTTTATGGCAATGGTGAGTCCATTGGCCCTGTTACACAGCAGTTGTATGACTTGTTAATGGCGATTCAAAAAGGGGAACGCGAAGACCCTTACGGTTGGACGCGCCCAGTCTGATCAGCCCGCAACAGCGAGGGTGACGATGGGTCTTGAGTCGCTGGCGGTATCGGTTATCCGATCCAAAATCTAAAAAAGTAACAATGCGAGGCGCGCAGCGTTCGTCGGTTTTTATTGGGGCTACGCGGTTAACCAGCGCCCGTAAGCTTTGAGCCGTTCTGATCAGGCGCGATAGGTCGTTCAAAAAGGCCGGTTTAAAAATTCGGCGTGTCGCGCCCGTTACTGCTCAGAAGCTTAGGAGCTGACAACGGGTTAGGTGGCCAATTAAGCGCGCCGTCGAAAAAGTAGCATCAGGATCACGGCAACCAATCCCAGAAGTAACCGGGGATCCCCGGGATTGAAGCTCGGCTCTGTTGGGACTGCGATGGTTTTAAGCATTGCGCCCAATTTATAGTCATGGCGTTCAGAAAATCTTGGGTCGGTGATGATTTCCATAATGTCTCGGCGGCTGCGATAGCGCATCAAGGCCGTTTGCGTCCAGTCACTAGCGCCGGGCGCGTTCAGTAAGTCTATCGCGCTGGCTTGGACGGGTGCGAGAAAAATGGGGTGCGAGGCCCGCAGGAACATTGTCGGATACATGTGCGCCATGTAGTGGTCTACGAGCGCCATGGGGTCGGCATCCGGGCCCGTTGCCGGTAAGTTGGGCGGTGTTGGGTTGAGGTCAATCAGGTTGACCATCACAAACTGATTGCCCGTGTCTCCCCGCATGAAATCTTCGACGACATTGAGGTTTTGGGACGCGGTGTCACCCTTTTTCATTTGGGCGAGGTGGGCGTCAATCTCCGCGCTCGTTAACGGCCCCCCCGTGTTCGTATACCAAAAGCAAAATAGTAAGTAAGCGGCTGCAATAAAAACGTTAGGGCTTTTCAGACGGTTTAACACAAAGGTTTCCTTAAAAGGTTTGGTTAGTTGGGCCAGTAAATAAACGCATCGCCAACCTCATAGGGCTGCTCGCCATGTTTATCGATCAGTTGGGGGGCATT
The DNA here is from genome assembly GCA_017854255.1 of Pseudomonadales bacterium. GTDB lineage: Bacteria > Pseudomonadota > Gammaproteobacteria > Pseudomonadales > Azotimanducaceae > UBA9926. Next base: position 16,099 of record JAFMIA010000041.1, on the reverse strand, counting down.
AATTAAGCTCGGCCACATGGGTTGTGCTTGCGCCAAGCGGTGTGCGTCCAATTTCTCGTTCAGCAGCTTGACGGTCTCGGGCTGCTCGTTGGCCAGATTAAATTGTTCGGTGGGGTCTACTGCTAAATCAAATAGCCAAACTTTCCGGGGTTGCTGGGCGCGAATCAATTTCATGCCACGATGCAGAACCGTTTCTTGATGCCCCTCTAACCAGAACAGCGTTTCGTGTGGCGCCTCTGCTTCACTGCCATTTAAATAGGGTAGCAAATTAACACCATCAATAATCCGGTCTGAAGGGGTCGCAACGCCTGCTGCACCAGCAAAGGTTGAAAACAGGTCCATGTGATGGATGGGCGCATCAAATTGCGACCCGGCCTCGATTTTAGCCGGCCATTTCGCAAGGAACGGCACGTGGGTACCGCCCTCGAACAACGTGAGCTTCCAGCCGCGATAGGGCTGATTGATATTGGGCAAGCCGATATAGGATGCGCCACCATTATCGCTGGTGAAGACGATGAGGGTATTGTCGGCGAGACCGGTCTCCGTCAACTTTTCGGTGATGCGACGAACGCTGCGATCCAGGGCGAGAATCATCGCGGCATAAACGCGTAACGTGTGATCCTCGATATGGCTGAGCGCCTCATAGTCTGCCCGCGCGGCTTGTAGCGGGTTATGGATGCCCCAATGCGCAAGGTAAAGAAAGAACGGCTCGTTTTGATGTTGATCGATGACCTTTATTGCCTCATCGGTGTAGTAATCCGTTACGTAGCCTGACGGCTCGAATGTTGGGCCACCATTAAACGATGCGGCATATTGGGCGGTGCTCCACACCATACGCTCGATGCTCTGGTTCTCGCGCTTTGCATTGACCACCTCGGGATGATCTTCCGGGAGGTACAGCATCCCTGACATGTAAAGGCTGTCGATGAAACCTTGATTTTGGGGCAGCATTTCTGGCATTTCAGCGCTGCCGCCAAGGTGCCATTTGCCAATGTGTGCGGTGTAGTAGCCGGCGTCTTTCAAGAGTTCGGCGATGGTAATCTCTGATGGGGGCAGGCCTTGTGCGGTCATGTCTGGCATGTTTTCAATGCCCGCATCGTTGAAGTAAACCGGTAATGGCCCAGGGTTTAAGTCTTGTGCCCATTTAAAAATGGTGGCGCCGATTTTAAAAAAAGGCGTGAACTCAAAACCGAATCGAGTGCTGTACCGTCCGGTTAAAATGCTTGCTCGGGAGGGCGCGCAAACGGCATTTGCTGCATAACCCGATCTAAACTGAACCCCATCTTGCGCGAGGGCGTCGATTGCCGTGGTTTGCAAGGATCCGTCGGCGGCGCCGCCGTTATGCAGCGAAATGTCATTAAACCCCATGTCGTCCGCCAGGATGAGAATAATGTTCGGCGGCCGCTGACTGGGCGACAAATTAGCCTGGGTCGGCCCTTGGGTCCACAAAACAGGCTGGTTTGGGCCGACGGGGAGTTGCCAGGCTCGAAGGCTTGGCGCAATCGATAGTAAAATATCAAGCCGGTTATGCCAGAGACTGCCAGCGATGAGACTGATGAAAAGCGTGCTGATGACGATCTTTTTCATGCGCCTGGATCTAATTTTTTTTGTTCAACAGGAGCGTACCGGTTTTTATAATGGTTGTCATTATAAGGCGCGTGATAATTAGAGCGCCTGGATGAGGGTGTTGGGCCCCAACCGATTTTTGCATGACAGGCGAGGGGTTTGATGGTCGTCGGCGGCTTTTGGGCGGTAAAGGCAGGGCAGCAGTCGGTCGAGATGGCCCACGTTGAATGGTGATCAAATGGCCGATGCGGTGAATGGGTTACCCTGTCGGGCAGAGACCGAAACCCGGGTAGCTCGCTCAAGCCTAACCTTAGGCGGGGTCCGCTTAAAGTCGGCGGACCCACGTTGAATGGTGATCAAATGGCCGACGCGGTGAATGGGTTACCCTGTCGGGTACAGACCGAAACCCGGGTAGCTCGATCAAGCCCAACCTTAGGTGGGGTCCGCTTAAAGTCGTCGGAGGTCGTCCGCCCCATGCTTTTTATAGTCATAATGAGATCTGATATTTAAGGCGCGGAGGCCGGATGCCATGCGCTATAATCGGGTTCGGAGGGTAAGCGTGCGCCTGGCAAAATTCTAAGTTAGGCGGATGCGATGAACCTGACCGCTATTCTGGGCCGTCAGCGCTTAGGCCAGATTCAGATGGATGTTGAACAGCAACGTCAAAAATCAATGCCGCGGCGCTATAAGGGCGATGTGCGGTGGGCTTTGATTTAAGAAAAAGTTTGTGGGCTGTGCTGATATAAGGCGCCATGACGATCGGACCGCTTTCAAAATGGGTTAAGCGCCTGTGTAGAGGTATAAATTGTCATTGTGAAAGACCAGATGCCCTATCATGTGATTTGCTTTAAATGGGGCGCCAAGTACGGCGCTGACTATGTGAACCGCTTATACGGTATGGTCTCAAGGCATCTCTCGGCTGAATTTTTGCTCCATTGCTTTACTGACGACGCCAGTGGTATTCGATCGGAGGTCCGGTGTCATGATTTACCCGATTTGGGGTGCGCGGTGCCGATCAATGTGCCTGGGATGTGGCGTAAGGCAGCCGTCTGGGGCGCGGATCTCGGCGGGATTGAAGGTGTTGCACTGTTCGTTGATCTGGATTCTGTCATTGTTGATGACTTGACGCCGCTTTTCGAGTTTGGCGATCCGAATGACGTGATTCTGGCGAGAAACTGGCTGAAGCCGTTTTCTAAACTCGGGCAAACCACGTTATTTCGATTCAAGGTGGGCTCGCAAGCTTACTTGTTAGAAGATTTTCAAAAAGATCCACAAGGCATCGCCGAGCGCTTCCAGTTTGAGCAACACTACGTTACAAAATCGGTTCGAGGCGGCGTTCGATTCTGGCCGAATGCATGGGTCAAACATTATCGGGTGCATTGTTTACCGGGTTACATTGGTCGCTACTTTCGGCCTGCAGCCCTGCCAAAGGGTGCGCGGGTGATCGCTTTTCCGGGGGAGCCTAATCCAGCTGATGCCTTGGTTGGCCAGTGGACCCATGGCGCACCCGTGACGGCTAAAACACATCTGTTAAATCTGTTTTACCCTGAAAGGCGTGTGCATAAAAGCTGGCGCGGCCATTTTTGTTGTTTTCAAAAACCGTGTCCCTTCGTCCAACTGCACTGGCGGGAATAGAGGGTTAATCGCCCAGTACGCGTTGGGCTGCGCAATGACCCGCATAAAGGGCGCCTTCTATCCAACCTGACCAAACCGGTGATACGTCAGCATTCGCGATCTGGAAGGTCGGGTCGATGGCGCCGAGAGCCCAGGCCGCATCGATGACAGCCGCTTGCCCAGGACGCACGGTCATCCAAGCCCCCTGCGCGTTGACATCGCCAGTCCAAGTGTGAGCGCGCGCGCTCGAGAGGTGGTCAGGCAGTAGACCCAACGCCTCTGCGGCGGTTTGCGAAGAAGTTTTGTCATCTTTGATGATGCAGCCTGAAGTGTGGGTTACGTCCATGAAGGCTAAGGTGGTCGGACTGGCCGAAATTCTTGATTCAAACGGCTTTGTTGGATCAAACCAATATTTTGCGCTGCGATTCGCGTGACCGCGTCGGCTTGCTTGCGACAGTGCCGGGTCCGTTAAAAAAGGCAGATCCAGTGCATGCAATGTATTAAAGGGTATGGTGACAATCACCACATCCCCAGAAATGACCCGATGATCTGCTGTGATGACGTCCAATCCTGACGGCCGCCGTCGCACGCTCACGGCCCGCTGCAGGAGCCGTAGGTTCTCAGTTAAAGGCGCAGCGAGTGCGATCGCAAGGGATTGGGTGCCGCCTATAATTCGGTGCTCCTCTGCTTCTAAAGCCGTCTTGGTTGAACCGAACATCTTAAAATCGCGCAGAATGCCAAGCGCACTGAACGCGCTGGGGTCCGAGCCTGTAAGGGTTCCAGTCCAGGCAAGGAACTTTTCCCGGATTGCGGCGCTGGGTTCTATCGCCTCAAGGTAGGCTCGAAAGGCGCGGTCAAGGTGCTGATTGCGATCTGTGATCCAGTGGTTTGGATCGATGAGATTCAAGTCTTGGTCTATGCGCGCAAGCAGCGACTGCAAGCTAGGGTCAAGGGGGTCGGCTGGCGCGGCAACACCTTGCCAATACCAAGTTGTGTCAGTGCTTGGTAAGGTCTGAACCGCGATCTTGTGTTGATGCAAAGCCGCCATCACCCTTGGATGGTGATCACAGTGTACAAATTCAGCGCCTTGTTCTTCTAAGTGTCCCTCAACTGTTTTTGTAAAGGTTCGCCCGCCGACTCGATCACTGGCTTCTAAAATACTCACGGCCCAACCTTGATCTTTTAGGGTGCTGGCCGCGGTGAGTCCGGCGACGCCGGCGCCGAGGATGATCGCGTGCTGCTGCATAGATTACTGCCTTATACCGGATGGTTCAGCATCGTTCAAAAACGGCGCTGTGTTTTTATTCTGATTAAGCGCCCTCACGTCTTCGTGTCAGCGCCAGGCTGATCTGGCTCGTTTGCTCGATGAAAGACTTTGCTGCCTCGCTCGCAGGCGCTGTGGATTGCGGTTGCAAGTTGGGCATCATCGGCGCGGTCACCATCGCGCTATTTGGGCTACTCTCAAAACCTGCTGTTTGCCTGAACAGAACCGAAAAGGTTGTCATTTAATGCGGGTCGCGCGATCCCCAATCGATCAGCTTTTTAGATAATAAATCGGCAGTTGCCGATGCTTCAACTTCATTGGTTGTAAAGGCCGAGGCCGCATAATCACTGACGCCAGCGGCGGCGAGTGCTTCGAGGCCATCCTCAACTTTGGCAGGACTGCCAACGAGTGCCAAGTCGCCCGGCGCGCTGATGCCCTCGCGCACGAACATGGCTTTGTATGAGGGCAGCGTTGCATAGAACGCAAGGTTTTTGCTGATTAAGGTACGAATCATGCGTTCGTTGTCGGTCACGCAGATTGGGAGTGTCGCAAGGATTCTAGGCTCACCGCGCCCGGCCTTTGCGGCGGCTTCGAAAAGTCTTGGCTTAATGTGTGCTGCGATGGTTTTCGGGCCCACCCACGCAAGCGTCGTGCCGTCACAACGATGGCCGGCGACTTTGAGGGCTTGGGGGCCAAGGGCGGCCACTAAAACGCTGGGGGGCACCTCCGGCGCTTTAAAAAACCGGCCATGGCTAGAATAAAAGTCACCGTCAAAATCCACGGCGCCAGTGTTGATGAGCGGCATCAGAACTGACAGGTAGTCGCGGAGATGCCCGATGGGCTTGTCAAAGGCAATGCCGAGCGCGGCCATCATCGAGGCATGGGATAAGCCAATGCCAAGTGTTAAGGGGCTTTTGCACGCACTCGCAACCGTGAGCGCTTGACCTGCCAATGTCATTGGGTGACGTGGAAAGGTTGGAATGATGGCGGTGCCCAGCTCCATCGCCTGAACGCTTTGCCCAACAAGGCTCAGCACTGTGAGGGCATCAAAGCCGCCGGTTGGGTGCTCCGCCAGCCAATAGCTATGGAACCCGTCCTGCTCGGCTTGTTTTGCATCGGCTTCAACCGCGGCGACTGAGGCCCTTTGAACGAGGCCGGTTCCATTAATGCCGAGTTTCATAAGCGTTCCTTTTTAGATGGCGTCGGGTGCCAGTTTAGGCTCGCACAAAGGGCGTTGTAGGCATAGTACAATGCGGTCATTACTTTTCCGTAACGGCCGTTGATAGCAGAGGCTTTTTTCATGACCATTGACTTCGAGTTCTTAGATTCCTTTGAACGAAAGCGTATTTTGTTGGTTGATGATGACCCCTTTATTCTGGGTGTGCTTGAGAAGTTATTGGGCTTGCTGGGACTCGAGACGATCTTGAAAGCGGGAGATGGAGAGCAGGCTTTAGCGCTTTTAAAGGACACTGCCGTCGATTTGCTGATTACCGATGTCTTAATGCCCAATTTAGATGGTCTCTCGCTTTTGAAGAAGATTCGTTCAGGTCAGTCCAGCGCGGCTGCGAGTCTGCCGTGTATTGTGGTCTCAAGCTTGGATGACGAGGCGACCCTTGCAACGGCTTTGGCGTTGGATGTGAACGGGTTTGTTCAAAAGCCCTTCAAGGCGCCGATCCTGATCAAGCGGTTATTAATCGCGTTGTCCGAAACCGTTTCTGAATCCCTTGATCATCTTTATAGCGATGTGGTCATTGATGTCGATCGGCTTCAGCTTGGTGCCCACTATCAACCAAAGCCCGCGACGCATCAGGCGCAGCATATCCCGTTGGAGCGACGCGAAAAGTACACTGTGGTGTCACTGTTTCAATTGCGACCCGACATGCAGTTGGCAGAGGATATTAAAACCAAAAGTGGTACGGTGTTGTTGTCAGCGGGTTTTACGTTAAACCAAACGAGAGTTCACCGGATGTGGGAGCTTGAGGGCAATTTGGAAAAAACCAGTTTTAGGGTCCTCGCTGGTTTTAGCGCGGGGTAAAGGCAGCACGTTGAATGAAGGCGGGTGAGTGCAGGGGTCATCTTTATTCGGGTTTTCGGTGATGATCAAATTTGTTAAAGAGGCATTGTTGAGCAAGCGCGGGGCCTAAAGTATTGTGTTTTAAGCCCGGTTGAAGAAGGAATTCATTCTATGAAAACAGAGCCGTCAAGCATTGCAGCGTTGGTAGAACGATTAACGTTGGATCAGAAGGTCCGGCTCGTGAGCGGCGCGAGCTTGTGGCGAACCAATCCCATCCCTGAGCTTGGTATTCCCGTCTTAAAAGTGAGTGACGGCCCTAATGGGGTTCGCGGGGACGGCGGCGCAAGCGCCGCGTCTTTTCCCGTTGGGATCTGTATGGGCGCAACCTGGAATCCAGACTTGATCAAAACCTTAGGGGTCGCAATTGCCGAAGAAGCGAAAACCAAAGAGGTCCAAGTGGTGCTTGGGCCGACGATTAATCTGCATCGAACCCCGCTTGGTGGTCGAAATTTTGAGTGTTACGCAGAGGATCCCGTGTTGTCTGGAGAACTGGCAGCGGCCTTTACTCATGGGGTGCAGAGCCAAGGCGTTGGGGCCTGTTTAAAACATTTCGTTTGTAACGACTCTGAGTTCGAACGGCACACGATTTCGGTTGAGGTCGATGAGCAAACACTGCGCGAGGTCTACCTGCTACCGTTCCAAATTGCGATTGAAAAAAGCAGTCCTTGGACCATTATGGCCGCCTACAATCGAGTCAATGGGGTTTACGCCTGCTCTCATGACGAATTGCTGAATCAAGTTTTGAAAAAAGAGTGGGGCTTCGAGGGCTTGGTGATCTCGGATTGGTTTGCTGCGAAAGAAACACTCGAGAATGCGCTGGGCGGGCTTGACCTTGAAATGCCGGGGCCGAGCCGAGTTTGGGGTGACGCGCTACGACAGGCGGTAACGGATGGTCTTGTGCCTGAGTCGGTGCTCGATGATAAGGTTCGCCGCCTATTGCGGGTGCTCCAATGGAGCGGCCGACTTGATTCCCCGACTGACGCGCCTGAGCGCAGTGTCGATATCGCCGAGCACCGAGCCGTTGCGTATCAGACGGCAGTTGAGGGCATGGTCTTGTTAAAAAACGAGGGGGTGCTGCCGTTGGCTCGGAGCAGCATCCAAAAGTTAGCGGTGATCGGGCCGAACGTGCGCCATTTCCGCGTCATGGGGGGCGGGTCTTCTGCGCTCAAGCCCCATTACATTAGCGCGCCTTTGAGTGCATTGCGCGAACGTTATCCCGGTATGGATGTGTCCGCGCAGACAGGTTGTCCAACGTTTAAATATATTCCCGAGCCCGAACGCGATCTATTGACGCCGGCTGTTGACGCCGGCGAGACCCTTGATGATGCCGCGCGTGGGTTACGGGTCCGGTTTTATGAGGATGTTGAGCGGACGCAGTTGATTCGGCAGCGGATTATCAGTCAATCAACCGTGCATGCCTCGCTTCTGGCAGGCGCGGCCAATGCGATGACGCTCGACGGTGAGTATCTGTGTGAAACGGCCGGCGACTATACTTTTGGGCTGCTCTCAACAGGTCGGGCAAAGATGCGGGTGGATGACGAGATCCTGATCGATAACTGGACTGCGCCGCAGCCAGGAGACGCCTTTTTCATGCAGGGTTCGACCGAGGTTCGCGGCTCGCGGTTCTTTGAGGCGGGCAAGCGGATTCGCGTTGAGATTGAATTCGAGGTGAGCGCCGATACCATGTTTAAAGGGCTCCGATATGGGATATTGGAACCTCAGTTCTTGGACCCGATTTCAGAGGCGGTAACGCTTGCGAGTGCGTCGGACGCGTGTATTTTAATGGTCGGGACCAACGATGATTGGGAAACCGAAGGCAACGATCGAGACACCTTGAGCCTACCGGGTGCTCAGGATGAACTGATTGCAAGGGTGCTGGCGGTGAACCCGAATACGGTGGTGGTCAATAATAGCGGGGCGCCCATCTCAATGCCTTGGGTGGATCAAGCGCCAGCCATTTTACAATGTTGGTTCCCTGGTCAGGAATTTGGGCGGGCGCTCATGGACCTACTCTTCGGTGAGGTGAGTCCGTCGGGCCGCTTGCCGCTCACCTTCCCGAAGCAAATCGAAGATGTGCCTGCGTTCGCGCATTATCCGGGTCGTGAGGGAAAGGTCCGTTATGAGGAGGGTTTAAATATTGGGTATCGCGGCTTTTATGCCGCCAAGACCGAACCCTTGTTTGCCTTTGGACACGGGCTTGCTTACACCCAGTTCGACTATTCTGACGTGCAGGCCGAGGTGAATGATGCCGAGGCATTGGTGTCGGTCTCTTTAAGGGTCACGAACACCGGGAAGGTGGCTGGACAAGAAGTCGTGCAGGTTTACGTGTGTTTTCCAGAGAGCCAAGTCGCTCGGCCGGCACTGAGCTTAGCCGGCTTTACCAAGGTCACGATCGCGCCCGGTGCCGCGACGCTTGTCACGCTTTCCCTGCCGCTTGCGCGGTTTCAGTATTGGGATACCGACGCGAAAACTTTTCAGTTGGAGGCCGGCGAGTGCACCATTCAGGTAGGGGCTTCAGCTCGGGACCTGAAGTTGACGACGAATCTGCGGCTTAGCTGAGGTTGGCAAAATCTAGGCCCTTGGGCAATGGATCAATACTGTAGCCTGAGCCTTGAGCGATCTGGGACTTTTTGCCTCACCTCAAAGCAGCTGGCTGTGATCCGCCGCAGACGGTTAAAAGAAGCCATGGCCTGCTCCTTGATAGCCGGCGCAACAACTGAGCAAAGCGTGCCCAGCGCGCCTCGATCTAAACCCCGGTCTTAACCCCTGTCTTAACCCATGTCTTTAAGCCGGTTTAAGCCGCTTATGAGAACCGCTTAGCTTGCTTTAACGTCGTCTCGTTTGCCGCGAAAGCAAAGGCCGCTAAATTGACCGTCAGAGCGCCATTTTTTGAGGTATTCAAAATACGCTAAGGCGCCTTGCGGATAGCCAACATGGAATTTGGCGCCGGGGCCAGGGTCACTGCCTTCATTGTTGTAATACCCAGGCGTGCAGTCTTGGGAGCCAATCATGCGGCCGGGTCCGGACAACAGGATCTCGATCCAAGCGGCCTCGGCCGCCTCGGTTACTTCGACTTCCTGCTGCCCTTCATCGAGCGTGTGTCGAACGGTTAGGGCAATGGTTTGGCCCGACTCGGTCAAATTATGTGGGACGTTTGAGATTAAATTTGCGCCTTGGGTGGGTTGGACAATAAAAGCATTGGGAAAGCCGTGGACATGTGTGCCGTGTAAGGTTTTCATGCCATCGGCCCAGTGATCTGATAGCTTTTCGCCATCTCTGCCGGTTAAGTCGAAGCCCGCTCGTCGCTTGTGTTCCGTGCCGACTTCAAAGCCGGACGCATAAATAATGCAGTCCACGTCATAGGCGACGCCATTAACGATCAGTCCGGTTTCGGTGATGCGCTCAACGCCCGTGCCATCGGTATCGATCAGATGGGTGCCAGGTTCGTTGAAACTGTCGAGGTAGTCATCATGAAAGCAGGGCCGTTTACACAATTGCCGGTACCAAGCTTTGAGGCCTTCGGCGGTTTTGGGATCGGTCACAATCTCGTCAACACGCGCTCTGATTTCATTCATTTTTTCATAGTCCGAGTCCTCCCAAGCCGCCATCATGCCTTGGGGTGTCCGCTCGGTCTCAGGCAGGCTGCGGATGCGAGCTTGTATGCGTCTCGACAGATCTGTCCAGCCATCCATCACGAGGTCCTCGCTGGCCATGCCGCCTGTCTGGTTGGCGGTAAAATTTTCAAGCCAGCGTTGTTGCCAACCGGGCGTGGCGATTGTTTTGAACCATTCCGCATCGGTGGGCTGATTGTTGCGCACATCCACCGAGGAGGGGGTGCGTTGAAAAACATAAAGCGTTTCACAGCTTTTTGCGAGATGGGGGACGCATTGGACGCTGGTTGCGCCGGTGCCGATGATGGCAACCCGTTTGTTTTGCAGGTTGGTCATGGGCGCGCCATTGGCATCGCCGCCGGTATAGTGATAATCCCACCGACTGGTATGAAAAGCCTTGCCTTTGAAATCGCCTAACCCCGGAATGCCGGGTAATTTAGGAACATGCAACGGCCCGGTCCCCATGCCAACGAATTGGCTGGTAAAGCAATCGCCGCGCTGGGTTGTGATCTGCCAGCATTGCGTTTGATCAAGCCATTTTAAATCAGTGACCTCGGTATGAAACAACGCTTGGTCATAGAGCGCATATTGCTGCCCAATGCGCTGGCAGTGGGCGAGGATCTCGGGGCCGTGGGCATATTTTTCGGTTGGCATATGACCGGTTTCTTCGAGCAATGGCATGTAGACAAACGAGGCTGTATCGCATTGGGCGCCAGGGTATCGATTCCAATACCAAGTGCCACCAAAGTCGCCCCCTTTCTCAACGATCCGAACATCCGTGATCCCTTGCTCCTTGAGCCGTGCTCCGGTGACCAGGCCGGCAAATCCGCCGCCGATAAAGGTGAAGGTCACATGATCGGTAACGCTCGCTCGTTCGGTTATCGGGGTATGTGGATCGGTTAAGAACTGCTCGAAGCCATGCTTGATCTCAACATATTGATTGTTACCATCGGCGCGCAGGCGTTTGTCTCGCTCGAGCAGATATTTTTCTCTTAGCGCTGCTTTGGCTTCTGGATCAAGGCCGGCTTGCTTGGGGTTTGCCATGGTGAGGACTCCGCTCTTTCAATCTCATGATGTTTAAAGCATATCATGGGTAAGTGAGTCAGTCGGTGCTTGGGGTAGTCACATTTGATGTCAGATAGCCAAGGCCCAGCCAAGCCATGGCAATGCCGATGATGGGGTTCATCCAGTTGAGCAGCGCGAAGGGCGCATAGTCTAAGCTGCTGACGCCAAGAATGGCGCTGTAAAAAATGGCAGTGGTCGTCCAAGGGATGAGGGCGGCGGTCAGCGTGCTGCCCTCTTCAAGGGTTCTGGACAGCATGGCCCGGTCGATGTCATGCCGGTCATAGACGTCTTGAAAGACTTGGCCGTTGAGAATGATGGCAGCATAGGGCTCGGTTAAAGCGGCGTTGCTCGCCGCGGCCGCGGTGGTTGATGCCGTCAGCAGTTGCGCGGGCCGCTGAATACGTTGGGCAATGGGTTCAAGCAGCGCTCTGAGTAAGTTAAGTTGGCTCAGCAAGGCGCCCATGCCAATGGCGAGGATGGCAAGGGTTAAGGTCCAAGCCATGGCGCCGATCCCGCCGCGGTTGATGAGGGTATCCAGCAGAGGCGAGGCGGTTTCTCTTGAAACGCCGGCGTATAGACTGGTTAACAATGTCGCGAGGGTCACGCCTTGAAGGCCCCAAGCGATCATCAGGGCAGAGCACGACGCTGCAATCAACACCGCCTCCGGGGGGACGCGCCGCCAGCCCAGGATCAACATGAGCGCAATGGGTATGAGGGTGATCCAGTGAACGGTAAAGGTTGCGTCAAGCGCCGCAAGCAGTGCGGACGCTGCTGTTGGGTCGGCAGGTGCGGCGCCATAGGCGCTGCCGAGTACCGCAAAAATAACGAGTGCGATGAGATAGCATGGCCCCGTCGTCAGGCTCATCGCATGAATGTGGCGGTACAGGTTTGTGCCGGCAGACATCGCAGCTAAATTCGTGGTGTCAGACACCGGGGACATTTTATCGCCAAAACTGGCCCCCGCGATCACCATGCCAGCAGTGAGTGGCAGCGGAAAGCCTAGGGATTGGCCAACACTCATTAAAACGATGCCGCAGGTTGCGACCGTGCCCCAGGACGTGCCCGTCGCAAACGACATAAAACTGCACAGTAGTAACCCCCCAGGTAAAAACAGCTCCGGGCGAAGCAGTTGTAAGCCAAAGTAAACCAAAGTTCCAACGGTCCCGGATTGAATAAAAGACGCAATCACGACCCCGATCAATATGAAGATGATGAGCGCCGGCATGGCCGCGGCTAATCCGTCAAAAACGAATTTCCGGAGGGTGTGATAGGGCGTGCCCAACCACAATCCAAGACCCACTAGACTGACAAGTGCGGTGAGCAAAAGTCCATGTAAACCGGCTTCCAAGATAAACAAGCCGGCCACAAGCCAAGTCAACAATATCGCAATGCTTGTCGCGGCCACGGTAAAACTGGGCAGGCTTTGCCGCAAGTTACGCTAGCCAGCGGGCGAGGTGAGAAGGCCCGTCCGCAGGCTTTGCAGCAGCCGTCCATTGCGTCATGGGGTCGATGCAGTCTTTGGGGGATTCAAAAAAGGCCCGTCCACACACAGTCTTTGGCCATCAGGGGTTGCGCAGGCGCCGCAGATCCCGACGCCGCATTTGGTTAAGTAGTCGATGGCGCTGAAAATCTGGTGGGGTTGCGCGTAGCGATTTTGCACGGCAACGGCGGCATGAACCATGGGTTCTGGTCCGCAATTGTAAAAAACGAGATCTTTAAGCTCTGCGCTCGGCAAGGTCTTTAGGTACTCCTCTAACAGCTCTGTTACCCGGCCTGAAAATCCAGCCGTGCCGTCATCGGTTGCAACGTGAACCGAGGCGATATCGCGGCATTCGTTGAGGTAATACAGGCGTTCGGCGGTTCGAGCCCCGGTGAAGACCTGCGAGCCCGGGTTGTCGCGCGCGATTTGATAGACCGCAGCCAGACCCGTGCCGCCGGCAACGGCAATAACTTTTTGCTGGGTTAGGGGCGCGACGGCCTGTCCATAGGGGCCGCGAAGGTAGGTCTCATGGCCCGGTTCAAGGCCCATTAAGGCCTCGGTAAATTCACCAACATTGATGGCCACGAGTTGCAGCGGTTTGTCACACAACACTGAAAATGGCTTTTCGCCTACGCCCGGGACCCAAAGAAACACAAATTCACCTGGCTTGATTTGAAAATCCTCTGCGAAGGTTAGCAGTACGATGTCATCGCATACCGTTTGATTCTCGATGAGGGTCACCGGTTTGAATGCCATATCAAGGTCATATCGAATTTTACTTTCAGCCGTGTTGGCGACACTAGGCTCAGGGCTTGCGAGCACCTTGAAATAATCTTTGATATCGGTGGTTGTCATCCCAGTCAGCGCTGAGCCAACACCGATGATCGACGCGCCAGCATCTTGCATCGCAAGGACGTCATGTGATGAGCTCACGCCGCCGCAACCAATGATGGGCAGCTCGCAAACTGCGCGAATTTCGCGCACACATTTTAAGGCAATGGGCAGGATGCCTTTGCCCGACATGCCGCCGGCGCCATTACTTAAAATCGGGTGACCATAGGCGCTGGTGTAGCCTGGCCCGACGGTGTTAACCGCGCAGAGCGCATCGGCGCCCGCGTCACAGGCCGCGCGCACGATATCCCCAAAGCGGTCGGTGTTCGGCGTAAGTTTGGGGATGACGGGAATATCGACCGCCGCCTTAACCGCTTTAATAATCTCGAAGACGAGTTCGGGGTCTTGGCCCATGGCCATCCCGAAACCTTTGGCGTGGGGGCAAGATAGATTGAGCTCTAAGCCATCAGAGAAGGGGGCAAGACATTTGGCGACAGCAACATACTCTTCCAGGCTGCCGCCAAAGATTGACGTCAGCAAAAACCGATCCTCCGGAATCGTTAAAGTTGCCAGTAATGCAGCACTGGCACTCATGCCTGGATTGGTGAGGCCGACCGCGTTCACAAAGTTGCCGGGGGCATACTGACTCAATATCGGTTCTCGATTACCTTGTCTCGGATCCGGGCCGATGCTTTTGGTGGTCATGACCCCAACTTCAGGCACTTCATCGAAAAAGTGCTGAATGATCGAGGTGGCGGTCGTCACGATTCCGGAAGGAATGGTAAAGGGCCCGGAGAGTCGTTTGCCGAAGAAGTCCAAGTTAGCGTCCTGCGTTGGGGTCGATTGGGTGGCACGATTATAGGCCTGGCATGGGTCTGAAACAAATCCATGCCCATATGCTCGCCCGTAAGGCCGCAGGTTGTGCTAGCTGGTTTGCAGCAGCTCCACCCAATTGCCCTCGGGGTCTTCGATCATCGCAATCTCAACGCCAGGCCGAATCTGGATGGGCCCAAGCGGGACGGTGTAGCCCGCTGATTGACAGGCCGTAACCATCTCTGCGAGGTTGCTGATACTGATCGTTAGGTATCGGATGCCGGTTGCGCCACGAGGCCCGCCAGGTGCTGACCGAGTCTCAGGCGTTTTTGCATGCGTTAGGATTTTGATCACAGTGTCGCCGCAAGCCAGTCGGTACATGGTCGTGCCGCCTGGCATGTCAAGCGTGGCGTCGAGGGTGAGGCCCAGGGTCTCTGCGTAGAATTGCAGCATGGGTTCAATGGACTGTGCGACGATGCCAAGATCGATGGCGGATTTTGTCAGTTGTAAGGCGGGCATGGACAATCCTGATTGAAAAATAAGATCCCGGTTATCCCACAAACGGCGCGTTGGAACAAGCGTTGCGGCGAGGCCTCAAGTAATATGACCAAAGACAACGCAGAGCATGAATAGGATGATGAACTTAAATCACAAGGGCTGGGAGAGACCGGTTGTCAATGGCTTGCGCGTGGTGGGTGTGGTCAGCTTACTCTGCGTCCAAAGCATTTTTTTTGCCAGTGAGGCGGGGGCGCAATCGATGCGTGATGACAGTTTTGAAAAAACGGTAGAAGAGGCGAGAGTGCCGGCCTTCAAGCTGGCCGAGCCGGGTATTGCGCAACAGCTAACGTCAGTGGGTGAACGCTTTTCTCTGAAAATAAAGACGGTTAAGGATCCGGCGGCGCTCCGGCAACTGGCATTGGCCACGGGCCTTAACCTTTGGGCGCAGGCGCGGCAGGGTTTTCAGGCAGGCTCGGTGCTAGATGATCGGCCGTTGTATTGGCAGCGGTTAGTTGTTGCGCCGATGATTCGGGCGCGCGCCATGCAGCTCGGCTGCAAACCGTCGGTCATCGCCCAAGTGATGGCGGCATTCGAACAGGCCAGCCGGGGCCAGATGGATGTCCTGTGGACAGCCCCGAAGGCGCGCCGAGTCTTGATTACGGGTTTTGATCCGTTTTCGCTGGATAAGCAAATTTCTCAAAGCAATCCGTCCGGCGCGGTTGTTCTGGCATTGGATGGACAGGTCTTTGCGGTCGATGGGGTGATGGTTGAGATCAATGCTGCGGTATTTCCCGTGCGCTACCCGGACTTCGACGCGGGGGTTTTAGAGCAATGGCTCACGCCGCACCTCACCAGCGGCGGGCTTGATCTGTTTGTATCCGTTTCGATGGGGCGTGATCAATTCGATTTGGAGCGCTTTCCAGGACGGCGGCGGAGTTCGAGTGCACTGGGCAATTTGCAGGAGCATACGGGCGGCAGCGCCGCGTCACCCAAGCCCGGCTTGCTAGATGGCAAGCCTTTGCAAGGTCCTGAATTTGTCGAGTTCTCACTGCCGGCCGCGGTGATGCAGCAGGCACAGGGCGAGTTTGAAATTCGAGACAATCATCGCGTCAGCACACTTGAAGGTGGCGCCTTCGAGGCCGTGAGTTTGGCGGCATTGCACGGCCAGACTGCGGTGCAGGGTAGTGGGGGCGGCTATTTGTCGAACGAAATCTCGTACCGGTCGATTCGGTTGGCGAATGAACTGGGGGTTGCGCTGCCAATGGGGCATATCCATACGCCGA
>JAFMIA010000118.1:2239-6487 GCA_017854255.1 Pseudomonadales bacterium | reverse complement strand
ATCGAGCTGCCAAAATGGCAAAAAGACCTAGGCCTGGGTTGGGTGAACAGGCCTCGTGAACCTTAAAAGCCCTTTCTCGCCAGGCGCCATAACTCGTCAATGTTATCCGCTAAGGCGTGACTTGATTCGGCATCAGGTGCTGTTGTAACCATTGGTCCTGCTCCCACAGCATATGCAGGATACTCTCTTGAGCCCGATAACCGTGGCTCTCCTTCGGCAAAATGACCAGTCGGGCAGGGGCGCCCAAGCCCTTGAGGGCGTTGAAGTAACGCTCGCTTTGCATGGGGTAGGTCCCGGAATTATTGTCGGCTTCGCCGTGAATCAGTAAAAGCGGTGTTTTCATTTTATCCGCATGCATAAAGGGCGACATGTCGTAGTAAACCTCCGGAGCCTCCCAATAGCTGCGCTGTTCGCGCTGAAACCCAAAGGGCGTCAAGGTTCGGTTATAGGCGCCAGAGCGCGCAATGCCGGCTGCGAATAAATTAGAGTGGCTGAGCAAGTTGGCCACCATGAAGGCGCCATAGGAATGCCCGCCAACGGCAACCCTTGTGGGGTCGATGATGCCGCGTTGATCGAGGGCCTTGATGGCAGCGGCGGCATTAGCCACCAACTGCCGGCGGAAACTGTCATTCGGTTCGGCATCGCCTTCGCCCACAATCGGAAAGGCCGCATCATCGAGCACCGCAAAACCCTGGGTCACCCAAAAAATGGGGCTGCCGTAGTAGGGGTAGGTGAAGGCATTGGGGTTGCTGGTCGTTTGGCCTGCACTCTGTGCGTCTTTGTATTCAACTGGGTAGGCCCAAAGCAGTAGCGGGAGCCGCGCGCCTGAGCCAGCCTGATAGCTCTCGGGTAGGTACAGGGTGCCCGAAAGACTTAACCCATCGTCTCGCTCGTAGGTCATCAGCGTCTTCTGAGTGTTGGCCAGCGCAGCATACGGGTTCTCAAAATCCGTGATTTGGGTCAGAGAAGGCGAGCGCATATTTCTGAGATAGTAGTTGGGATAGGTGTTGGGTGACTCGATACTCACGAGCAAAGTACCCGTTGCCAGATCAATCGCGCTCAAGAGCCGCTCAACCCGATCGGTATAAGCGGACTGGTACAGCCGCTGGGTTGTGCCAAGCCGGAGGTTAATCGTGTCGACGAAGGGGAACTGACCCGCATCGGAGAACCCCTCTCCAAGCAAATAGCCCCGGCCGTCCTCCAGCGCTAATACCGATTGATTGAGTGCATTACGCGTCGTTGCGAACTGACCAGGATCACTGTACTCATCCTGAAGATTGCGATCGAATAGGGTCACAACGCCCGTGCCAGGATCCGAGGGATTAAACGCGTAGCTTTTGGTGTTGCGATTGTCATACCAGATGTCATCAACCACGGCCATCGTTTCGTCGCCCCAATGAACTTGCCGCAGTCTGTTTTGCGTCTTGATGAGTGATCTGGGTTGATCGGTAAAGGGCGCCTTGAGTTCGAGGAGTTCATCGCGAAAAGGGACTGCTTGTTTTGGGTCGCCGCCGTCCAGCGCTTGCACCCAAGTGATGGTTGCCGCCTGATCGGCACGCCATTCAAAGCCGCGCTTTTCGTTTGTCGTTGCCATGAATCCCTTAGCGCGCGTCTCTTCAACGGGCCGGTCGATGAGTTGGGTCACCAGTTTGCCGCCATCGGTATGAATGTTGGTCTCAGCGGCAAAGCGGTAATAAGGGACTAAATAAGAAAAAGGGCGTTTTACTTGCGTCACCATGACATATTCGCCATCTGGCGAGACCGCAACGGATGCGTACAGGGCGGCGGGTTGCCAAAGCGTTGCTCGGCCTTTTAAGGGGATTCGATACAACTCAGATCGGGTGAGTTGTTCAAAATTAAACGCATCAGCTGGGCTTTTCAGTAAATCCTGATAGGTGCGGTTCTGAGCTTTTTCACCCTGACTGACCGAGACGGTCGGCCCGGTTGGCACCGAGCGCCCGGCGTCGATGAGTGCCGCTCGAGACTTAGGAACAATTTTGCTCAAAATCGATTGACTGTCGGCGGCCCAGGTAAAGGGCGAGCCTAAGTTTGCATTGAGAAGGTGCTTTGTTAGTCGCCGGGCCGTGACGCTTGCAACGTCTAAAACCCAAAGCTCAACGCCTGTGGGGCTGGTATGGGTGAAGGCAACGGCTTGTTCATCGGGAGACCAGGAAAAATAAGCAAGCTGCGGCTTTTCTGGCAGCCCAGTGACGGGCATCGCCCGCTTTGGGTCGCCTGATCCAGATTTCGCCGCATCCCTTGGATTGGCGTTGGTCAGGGCCTGAACTTTAATATCGTGATAGTAACGCACCCGGCTGCCGATATTTTTCTGAGGATTCACCCTGAGCCCGCCCAATCGCAGTTCCGGTTCAGAGAGGGTTGCAATCGGTGGGTAAAGCGACCGAGCCAATAAAAGCATCGCCGTACCATTGCTGTTCACCCGAACACTGGGTGCCAATTGCGCCTTTGCGAGACTGGCTATGCCCTCGACCGGTTCTTGATAGTTGAGACTCGCCGATACCGGGAGCGTGATCAAACACGCTAAGCTGATGAGTAAGTAGTGATTCATAATTTGAGCGGGTTCCGGGGATGTGATTCCGACAGTTTAATTCAAACGGCCTTGTTTCCGAGTAATCTTTTGAGCGAAGACGTGATTGGCTTTAAAGTGGCTGTGGGGCGGTTGCCCGCAGTGGGTTGAATGTGCCTCTTGAAACGAGGCGGGTTTCTTGAGCCGAAATCCAGGCCGCTGGCGCGGCGCCACGACACTCGATTGAAGCGCGTCGCACCAAAATGGAGGAGGCTGTTTGGCACCGAATACAGGAAATACCGATTACGGGATTGACCACCTTATGCTGGGTGCGTCCGATTTAAGCCTGGGTAAAACGTGGATCGAAAATCAGTTCGAGTTGCCGGTAATGGATGGCGGTCGTCACCCAGGTCAGGGGACGCGGAATGCATTGCTGGGGCTTGCAGAGGATTGCTATTTGGAAGTGATCGCGCCAGATCCAGCGCAAGTGCTTGCCGGAACCCTAGGCGCGCAGCTATTGCGGTATAAAACGCCGCGTCTGCGCACCTTTGCCGTGCGCTGTTCTAACTTTGAGGATCTTGTCCCGCGATTGGCAGGATTCGGGTTTGGCCATAGGATTCTGGAGATGTCCCGAGAGACAGCTGCAGGCGGTGAGTTGTCCTGGCGACTGTTGTTTGTCTCGGACCATCCCTATGGCGCAAGAATGCCGTTTTTCATCGATTGGGGCCAAAGTCCGCATCCGTGCCGAGACCTTGCCGTTGCGGGATCCCTACGTCAGATCACGGTGCAGTTACCGGATCAACTCGCGTCCTTTGAACGGCTGATGCGGCAGCTGGATCTACCCGTCGTGGTTCGCCAGGCCCCCCCGGCGTTGTTGGCAACGGTTGCCGGTAAGCAGGGTTTAATCGACCTGTAGGCGAGGCTGGGGATTGATTCTTATGGCGATAAGGCAGGCGCCTGGCTCGAGAAAATGCTCGTTGAGCAAAGGCTACTTCGATAGTAATCTTTCTCTAGTGCAAGCGTGAGGGGCTTAATCTTTGATAAAGGCAATAATTATGATCAGAAAGATAGGGTTTTTAATCGTTATGATGAGCGGTGTGGGATCGACGCCTGCGCTGGCAGAGCACCATTCCGCTTTCGATAAAATGAAGCAGATGGTGGGTGCTTGGGAAGGGAAATTGACTCGGGTGACGGGAGAAGTGGTTGATACCCGCTCTGAATTCCGCTTGATTTCCGGCGGCAATACGATGGTCGAAACGTTGATCGAAGATGGGGTTGAGATGCTGACGACCTATACCGAGCATGACGGTGATTTGGTCGTGAAGCATTATTGCGCGCTCGGCACAGAGCCAGAATTTCGCGTTGCGTCGGAGTCAGAGGATCAGGTGGCGTTGAAGCTGATTCCAGATTCAGGCTATCACGCCGAGCATCATAGTTTTGTGGCTGCAATGACCTACAATTTGGGCGCAGCGGCTGAAGGCTCGGTCAGTGTCGATTCCATCATCATGAATGCGGGTGCAACCGAGGGTGGTACTGCGGTGATTCGGCGCGTGCAATAGTGTTCGGCGACATAAGCCGCTCGGCTGATTAAACCGTCAAAACCGGCGCCCGTCTTCATTCGGGCGCTGGTTTTTTTATGGGCGGGCCTCGGCTTAGGCGAATAAAGTGGGGGTCTGTCTGCATAACCCTTATAAGAGGAGGCACTGTAATGAAAATTGGGA
>JAFMIA010000118.1:0-2229 GCA_017854255.1 Pseudomonadales bacterium | reverse complement strand
AGGGCAAGGCAGAAATAAGGGTCGTAAAAGGGGTAAAAAAATAATGAGAATTGGGATCTCGGTGAGTTCGTCCTATCCTGATATCGCGCCGAACCTCGCGGTCAATTGGATGGTTGCGCGCACGCGTGCGGCCAACGCGGCGGGCCTAGATCATTTGTTTGTCGGTGATCATCATTCAACGAAAACACCTTACTTTCAAAATAATGTCATGCTGGGGCGGATGCTTGCGGAATGGGGCGACAAACCCTTTGGCGCGCTCTATTTGCTGCCGCTATGGCATCCGGTCTTGCTGGCCGAACAGGTTGGTACGCTCGCGGCACTCGCAAAAGGCCGGTTCATTATGCAGTGCGGCTTGGGCGACGCCCGGCAGGGTGCTGCGCTGGGGGTTGATATGAGCCGGCAGGTCGGTTTGTTTGTGGCCGCGTTAAAGGTGATGCAAGCCCTTTGGCGAGGCGAGACGGTTGATGAATCCACGTACTGGCAGCTTCAGCGCGCGCGAATCTCACCGCTGCCATCAGAGCCGGTTGAAGTTTGGATTGGCGCCTTAGTTGCGCCTGCGATTGCCCGTGCCGCGACCTTAGGCGATGGCTGGCTGGCCGCGCCGTCGTTGACGCCCGCCCAGTCGGCGACGGCTATCCGGCAATATCAAGACGCCTGTGCAGGGGCGTCGAAAGCGATTGGGGCAGCAGCGATTCGGCGAGACATCTTGATCTCTGAAACCAGTCAAGCCGCTAAGCGGGCAGTTGCGCCCTACCTTGCGGCAGGTTACCGCGGTATACCGGAAGAGGCGCTGCTGGTTGGCTCCGTTGCTGAGGTCGCGGATCGCCTCGGACAACTTCAGCAACAAGGCTATACCGAGGTCATTGTTCGAAACATGAGCGCTGATCAGATGGAGAGTCTGAAAACCATAGAACGTTTGTCAGAGGTGAAGGCTGCCCTACAGCGTTAGGCGGGGTTCAGAACGCGTTGTTGTTTTTAATGACGAGTAATGTGGGGGTAGGTCTTATTTCGCCGCGTCCACGCACCGCAATAATTCAGCTTGGTAGGTTTTGCCGCGTTCGTTGACCAAATCCAACATATGTAACGACGTCGGCACGAATGCGATGCTGATTTGCTTTTCAGGATGCCATTGGAAGATCGATCCCCCAAGGCCCATCCAGCCATAAAAGCCTTCTCTGCCCTGATTGAGCGCCTGGTTCATGGCGCCCGGGCCCATATTGTCTTGACTGAAGTAAGCCACGCCGCCCTGGGTAAAACTGGTTTGAATGTTCATGTCGCGCGTAATCGGTTCAGCATGCAGAGCCTGCCAAGCCTCGGGTTTGAGTAAGGTTTTGCCTTGGCTGGTGCCGCCCATGGCGAGCGCGGCGCCAATTCGGGCCAGTCCTCGCGCGGAGCAATGGGCGTTGGCAGAAGGGGTCTCGCCTTGGATAATCAAGGGATGATTAAAAGCTTGAATGATGGGTAGGTCTTTAAACGCTTCTTTGGGGCGCATGCCGGGTGACATCAACGCCCTCCATGCAAAGTTAAATAAGCGGCCGAGTAATACCCAGAGATTATTGTGCGTCTTTCGAGTCTTGGCAAAAGGCCAAGCACTGTACCGTAAGTGCTTGCCGATCGAGACGGGCTGCAACCGAGCAATCCGGGGCAGGTCCTCGTTTGCAACGCCAATATGAAGATCCGCGTTGAACGGTCCGCGAATTTCGGTTTCGAAAAACTCGCCGATGGTTCGGCCTTGCGCATCGGCGCGTCTGAAGATCTCGTTCGCGATCCAGCCGCGACTGAGCGCATGATAATCCCGACGGGCTTCCGCCCCGCCTGCACGATATTGAGTCGGGTGGGCGGCGAGAATGGCGCCGATTTTATTGTCCTTTAGACGGTCGCGGTGCAGATCCCTAGGGTCTAGTGATTGGTTCAGAGCGGCAAGGCCTGCTTCGTGCCGCATGACATCGGCGATGGTTTGGCGGGCTTTGTCTTCGGCAGCATATTCTGGCCAATACTGGATAACCGGGTCCGTTAGTTGAAGCCTGCCCTCTGACACGAGCCAGGCCATTGCAATGGATTCAAGACTCTTGCCGCTACTAAACACGTTGATTAAAGCATCGCCATCGAAAGCGGCTTCATCCGCCGGATGGGCCCAAAGATCGACAACGCATTGATCCTGAACATAAATACACAATTGCGCTTTGTCTTCGAGGTAGCGGTGCATATTTTGCTCGAATAACGAGCGGA
>JAFMIA010000040.1:14314-28470 GCA_017854255.1 Pseudomonadales bacterium | reverse complement strand
CTGAGATGCCCCTAGATTTGTAGACGCTTTGCTTGGTAATTGCAGAAAGTCCTCAAGCCTTCTTGAACACTTAGTATCAGACCTTACTTTTTGGCCCACCTTCATACGACGATTTCGACAAAAAATTTCCCTAAAGTCAGGGGATCTCGCTTAGAATCACAACACAACTAAATTGCGCTTTTAGGCTTTATCCAAGCGCCCAGTTTAACCATTGCACAGGAGTTAGTAGATTAAGACTCCGGAATCAATACCGAGGTAGATCATGCTTGCGTTGGCTTACAAAGAATTTCTGGGCAACAGCCCACTCTGGTTTAAAAACATTATTCTTTTGTTTTTGGTGGTTTGTTTGCCGCTCAAATTGATCGTAGGCACCACGGTGCTCGGTTGGATGTTCATCGCGATGTTTATTTTGACCCTCGCCATGGCGCTTAAATGTTACCCCCTACAAAGCGGGGGACTCATCGCGATTGCAATCCTGGCCCTTGGCCTGACCACGCCAGAAACAGTTTGGTACGAAATTAAACAGAATCTCTCCGTTATAGCGCTGCTGATTTTTATGGTGAGTTTTATTTATTTTATGAAACCACTGTTGAGTTTTGTCTTTGCCAGAATCATCGTTGGTGTGCAAAACAAAGTGGCACTCTCTCTCTTATTTTCGGTCATGGCCGCTTTTTTATCGGCGTTCTTAGATGCGCTCACGGTCACAGCCGTACTCATCGCAGTCTTTGTGGCCCTATATGGCGTTTACGAGAAGATCCACTCTACCCAGGGCACCGATTACAATCAGGACAATATTCCTGATTCTCAAGAAATGGGGGAGGAAACGCTCGAGGACTTTCGGAGTTTCATTCGCAGCTTGGTGATGCATGGTGCCGTGGGCACCGCCCTTGGGGGCGTCACAACCATGGTTGGAGAGCCGCAAAACCTATTAATCGCTCAGAAAATGGACTGGAACTTCATCCAATTTGTCGAGGTCATGGCGCATGTAACGATACCGGCGGTGATTGCGGGATTTTTGACCTGTGTGCTTTTAGAGCTATCGGGTAAGTTTGGTTACGGTAAAAAGTTGGACCCGGTGGTACGGGATATTCTTACCGCCTATGTCGCCGAGGAGGATGCAAAGCGGACCCCAAGAGAAGTTTATGGGCTCTGGGTACAAGGCATTTGTGGGGTCTTGCTCATCATCGGACTAGGACTTCATCTGATGGAGGTTGGCCTCATAGGGCTCTGTCTTTTGGTGGTCGTGACTGGACTGACAGGCATTAACGAAGAACACCGTATTGGTCATGCTTTCGAAGAGTCCTTGCCATTTGTTTCCCTGCTATGCATATTTTTCGTCGTGGTTGGCATGATCCACGACTTGCACTTGTTTACGCCGGTCATCACTTGGGTACTGACCCTGCCAATGGATATACAGCCAGGCGCCTTCTTCCTCGCAAATGGCATCTTGTCTGCTATTTCTGACAATGTGTTTGTTGCAACGGTTTACATTAATGAGGTCAAAAACGCCTTTGACGCCGGTGATATTACCCGCGCTCATTTCGAAACCTTAGCCGTCAGCATTAACACCGGCACCAACCTTCCGTCGGTGGCAACACCCAACGGCCAAGCTGCCTTCTTATTCCTTCTGACTTCCGCGCTGGCACCAATCATTCGTTTAGGCTATGGCCGAATGGTATACATGGCACTGCCTTATACCGTTGTGTTGACGATCGTTGGTTATCTGGTCCAGTAACGAAGCTGCCTGTTCATCAGGAACCAACTGCAGTAACCCAGCCCTGTTTTGCAAGCGGGTTGAGCGCGGTCCCCGCGCCTGTCCCGGCTGATTAGGTGACGCAAGCCAACGTCACATTAAATGTCTAAGCAGACCTATATATAAAAAGGGGTGTGGTGGACTCACATCTACCCCCACGCACCAATCGGCAATTTGGCGCCGACCTACCTACTGCGCCCTGGTTGGCTCATTGAATCGCCGCAGCGTTGGGATGGCCCCATAGGTCAACGCCCGCCAAAGCCACTCGATCGGACCAAAGTAATACCGTTTTAACCACCAAGGCGATAACCACAGTTGCAACAGCCAAATGGGTAAAACAATGCCGTAGACTTGCCAGAGCTGCAACTGCCCGACCCATCCAAGGCCTGCGCCGGTGAACACCAGCATGCAAAGCAAGGACTGCATAAGGTAGTTGGTCAGCGCCATTCGACCAACCGCGGCAAGACGCAGGCTATGCCACCCACCTTTGATAAACCACAGCAGTAGACCGATCCAACCAAGGGTTACCGCCATTCGCCCAAGATGGTAGGTCGGTGCAAGTTTGAGAAACGCATCGATCAGGTCAAACTGGCTTTGAACCGCGAACCAAACTTCGAAACCATTAATCGCAAACCCGACAGCAAAACCGGCAACTGCCATTTTTGCGTAAACTTCACGAGTACACTGGCCTTGCAGCACGCCAAGCTTATACAGCGCCATACCCAAGATCATCATGACCAGCGCATCTGGCAGGAGAAAGCTCCAGAGCGAGCTCATTAAGATGACCGTGTTGTGGTGCGCGGTCCACATAAATGCGCTTTCAAAGGAGCCCCTCCTCGCCAACAGTTCCTGATCAATCATTGTATTAGAAGGAGCATACTCACTTTTGAAGCCCTGCCATTGCTGGGCTAAGGCGGCAATATCTTCTGATACGGGCTGACCAACGGACTGCAGTGCGGCGGCAGTCTCGGCATTGGCGCGCAGGTGTTTTAATCCAAAATGGCTGCCGGCGTTGTAGAGCGTGATCAGCACCGTGAGCCCGATAGCAAGGCGCAGCAAGGTGCGGCCTTGTAAGTTTCGAAAGAAATACAGTAAAAATCCGGCCAGGGCGTACGTTACTAAAATGTCACCCGTCCACAACAGAACATAACCATTGAACAATCCGAACAGGAGCAGCCAGGTGGTTCTTTTCACGTGCAACCACCCGCGCCCCTCGCGCTTGTTCCCAAGAAACAGAATGACACCCGCACCGAAAAGAATCGAAAAAAGACCGCGCATAGAGCCTTCTGCTAACAGCTCGATGACGCCCCATGCAAATACATCAGCGCCGTCCTCGATCATCAGCCCGGGCACGGTGTAGGCCGCCGCAACAAAGCCAAAGCCGATAATATTCATCAGCAATATGCCAAGCAAACTAAAGCCTCTTAAAACATCTAGGCTTTCAATTCGGTCAGATTCGACAACCGGCTGGCTTGTCATTTGGCATCCTCACTAACTTGTTCAAGACCGAAACCTTACTGATCTTTTAGGACTATGACCATGTCCATGTCCAGAGGATCTGAGGATCAACGACCCACCGCGCGCATTCAGTGGCGAGCAAGCGCGAGAACGACGACGATAGGATGAGACGCTATATCAAGCCTTCTGCGTCAACGAATTTCAATAATACAATTAGGCAGATTATCCTGGCCATCGGGCATCGGGTGATCGAAATACCGGAAATTAATAAGGCCCCGACCCTCGCTGGTCATCGCGGTTTTACATGGGGTCAATTTATCGAGCGTTACCAAACAACTTTTGGCCACCCCGGTTTACCGAAACAAAAAACATCTCGGCTACCGCCCGACTGCCCTTTAATCCCCACAAAAAAGGGAGCCTAAGCTCCCTTTTTTGTCTAACCGTTGAGTTTGATCTCAACTCGTACAACCCTAATCCTAGAAGTCGTATTTGATACCCAACTGGAGTTGCCAAACCGACCTGCTGAGGGTTTCAAGGTTCTCAATGCTGCGAGTGCTATTCAACCGGGAATACTCGTACTGACCGTCAACAATGCTCGCAGAGACAACATCACGCTCATATTCATAGCGAGTCCGCTCAACCCTACCCCAATCAGAGTTGAGCAAGTTGCCCAGATTCTCGATATCGAAGAACAACATGGCTCGATGCTCTGGCAAGAACCCAGGCAGTTCTTGCTTGATGCGCAAATCGACAATGGTAGACCACCTCGATGTATCGCCGTTTCGAGCAGCGATACCGCCTGCATACTGGGCCAACTCTGAGCCATTGATGTAGTTGAAAAACGCCTGCTGTTCTACTGGGTCACCACCAAAAGACGTGGCTGCGAACAAAGGATCACTCGGTCCAGATGGCACGTAAAGCAGATGGCCTGCATCATCGTTCCGGCTCTCACGCGCACACCGACCGCCGCCTACATCAAATACACACGAATTGTTTTCATTAAAGGTGTAGCTATAGGGCTGACCCGTCCGGCCGGTTGCGAAGAGAGACACTTTAGTCTCATAGCCACTGAACAAGTCTTTTGACCAATTCAGGCGGAATTTGATCGCTGTCTCGGTCTCGAAGTTAGATACCCCAGAGCGAGGCCGCTGACGATCATAGGCCGCAAAGTCAGAATAATTTGAGGTCGCGGTGGAAGAGGTTCCGTACCCAATATCCTCTACATCAGAAAGCGTAACGCTTGCGAACATATCGATCGCGCCGTAGGTTGTATCCCAATCTTTGCTTACAGCAAAAGCATATAACAGCCCGCTGCCCTGATCCGTAGAACCAATCACGATGGCTTCTGGGTTGCCGCCGCTGCAATCATAGATAGGCCGGCCATCGGGCGCCGTTTCCGCCTGTACGGCACAACGTTGGTCAAACCAAAAAGAGGCATTTTCCAAGTCGTTATACAAGACATCAACCGAGAGCAACCAGTCGCTCTCAGTAATATACGCAGCACCAAGGCTCGCCTTCAACGTTGTCGGAATTTCGAACGAATCACCCAAAGCGTTGACAGAACCATTTGGCGCCTTGGTGGCTAAGTCAGTAAGAACATCCGCTGGAATATACTGACCGGTTGCCGCGTCCGGCGTGGTCGGCACGTTGACTACGCCAAAGGCATTGGAACCATCAGAAATCACGCCGTCATTAGAGTAGCTGTTTGAAATCCAAACGCCGGGCGAACCGCCCGAAAATTTACCGATACCGCCACGAACCGTCAAAGCATCGCTCGCGTTCCACTCAAATGACGCTCTAGGCAGCACAACGTCTAGACCGTCGATGTCATTCGCGTTCGAGTAGCCGTAGTTGTCAACAAAATTTTGGTTCTCACGGATTGAGCCGTTGCTCCCATAACGATCGTACCGGATACCAAAATCAAGCGTCAGATCGTCTGCGATGTCCCACGTGTCTTGGATGTAAAACGAGTTGGACTCGTAACCCCAGATCGCCCGCAGATCATTTTCATTGTTCGTCACTGCATTGTTGTATAGCAGACCAGATGCCGTCGCGTTTCGCAGGTCATCGGTACTATCGAAAACATAGGAGCCTTCTGAGTTCTGAGCAAACAGATTGTTCACATCCACTTCTTCGCGCTCAAAACCGAACTTGATCAAATGGTCGCCCGTTACGTACTCTGCAATCGCTTTCACCTGGAAGAACTCCTGGTTCAAAGAATTGCCATGCCGAAAGCGATCTGGCCCGATCACGAGGTAGTTCTCATCACCATCAACCTCACGCAGGAATACCGCAAAGGAGGGGAATTCAGCGCCGTTGAGAGAATTCTGCCCCGTCGCCTGCTCGGTGCTCGCAATTTTCAGCTGCGTCGAAAAGTTGGGCGTCCAGTCACTGAATAGATGCCCCGTAAAGGTTTCTATTTCTTCTGACCGATCGTACCAGGCTGATGACGCGCCCAGAATGTTGTCAGATGCCAGGAAGTTGTTCCCATTTTGCTCGCGAATCGTGTTCCCTTCGGTGCTGATGTAGGTGAACTTGGCTCTATGCGCATCGTTAATATTCCAGTCAACGTTAGCGAGGATCTTCTCATCTTGTGCGGGAGCCTTGTTAAAGCCACCAATATCGAAACCCCACACATCGGACACAATGCCTCTTACTTCTGCAACGTCATCAAGCGTAATATCTTGCTGAATGTTTAAGGCGCCCGAACCCAGGGGGCCATTCTGCAGCGGCGCAATTTCTTCGTACTTGTCATAAGCAACAAAGAAGAACAACTTATCCTGAATGATGGGTCCGCCGAGCGTTGCGACCGTTGTTTCTTCTTCGAAGGTGAAGTTGAAATCTTGGTCCTTGTTTTTGTCGCCAATCAGCGAGTCATCGGTTGAGTAATACGCGACAGAACCAAAGAATTCGTTTGTGCCTGACTTGGTAACCGCGTTAATTGTTCCGCCAGTAAACCCATTGTATTCCACGTCGAAGGGCGCGGTCTGGATCGATAGTGACTCGATCGCATCGTAAGAAATCGGTGACCGTTGCGTCGGATAGCCGTTAGCGTTCAAACCGAAACGATCATTAAGTGCAACACCGTCAACGGTGAGGGAGTTAAACCGATTATTTGCGCCCGCTATGGTGAGCTCTTTTGCACCACCAGACTGGACATTAACAATCGCAAAGGGATTTTGTGCAGCTGCATCGGTGATGTCCCGATCGATCGACGCAACCTCTTCCAAAGCCTCGATACCGAAATCGGTCCCTAATCCTTTATTCTCGTACCCAACAGATCTACGGGTCCCGGTAACGACGATCTCCTCGAGTGTCGTTTCAGCCTGTACGGTCACCGGCAGATTCAGGGTGCGGTCTAGGGCCAGATATAAATCGTCAATCCGAACCGCAGAGAATCCACTTCCACTGATCTCAACAGAATAGGGCCCGCCAACGCGCATTCCGCGCGCCGAGAACACACCGTTTTCATTCGAGGACGCAAGTGAGACCGTACCCGAGGCGGTATGGGTAATCTTTACACTCGCATCGACAATCGCTTTATCTTGCTGATCAACGACCGTGCCCCGTATCGCAGTGGTGATCTGCGCCTGGACTGTCGTGAAGAAGGTTACCGTCATTAGCAGCGCAAACGTTGCTGCTACTTTAAGCCCCACGGAATTGGTTTTCGATCTCAACTTAGACTCTCCTGTTTTTGATAGCGCGCATTGTGATTGACCAGTACGGCAGTTAAATAAAGACACCCTTAAAAAAGATTAAAATCGTGTAAACGGTATTAAACCTCATTAAAAAATCTTTATTTTCCCAACTTGAGGCGTTGCTGAGTGATCCATCTCCAACAACGATCAGGCCCTAAACGCGAGTAAGTCAAATTTAATCAAGGGCGCTTTCCAACGCAATGAGCGACTTAGCAAGCAGGGCCTGCCCATGACATTTTTCAATGTTTTTAGGGCCTAAACTTCGCACTGAGTTTCAGCCGGAGATTATAGACTTTCAAGACCAAAATTCTACTAAATTACCGAAAAAAGTAGCCTTCTTTGCAGAAAATGACCCCGTTAAGGTCAACATCAAACACCACCAGCCGGCCGCTTGTACCAGCACGGATTACCGAGCGCTTTTACTTGCTGTAGACTGCGCCTTCAAAAATCAACAATGAAAAGGCACTCACATGACCATGCCAGCCGACCTGCCTTTAGGGCTTATTCAGGATCACCTTAACCTCGTTTTTTCTGCATCCGATGGCCCCAGCATTGAAAGGTTCTATGGCGACATCATCGGGCTGCGAAGAATCCCAAATGTTCCGCTTCCAGGCGGGCGCTATATGTTGCGCTACCATGGCGGTGCAACTGAGCTGAAATTCATCGTGACAGATCAAGACAGCGGCCGCGCCGCCAGCGGTCTAACCGCTGCCAGAGGGATCCGTTCACTGACATTCGTCTTGCCAGAATCACGGCGACAATCTGTGTTCTCGCGACTCGCGGTCTATGGATTGCCAGTCCCCAAAGCACTACCCAGCAACACTGAAACCACCCGCTACGCGCTTCAAGACTTTGAAGGCAATCACATTGAGCTGGCCTTTATAACGGATGAGCCGACAGACCCAGACATTGTGCGAATGGAATTTGGGTTCGGGGTATCTGACCTGGCAGCGAGTGGTCAGTTTCTGCAAGAAATGCTCGGCATGTCGCTAGGCCAAAACGATGCCGAACCGCATCAATATATTCTAGGTCAAAGCACTATAAATCTTTGGCAGGTTCCCACCTCCCAACCTGCGATCGTCGGAATGCCGAACGAAATGTTGGGCATGAGCCTGCTGCAACTGGTCATCCGGGATGTCTTAGAAGCGCGCGCGTTAATCGTCTCCCGCGGCGGCGCAATCCATACCGAGCCCTATAACGTTGGCGACCTTGCAGTCGTCATGTTCATTGAGGGGCCCGACGGTATTTTGATCGAATTTGGCGCTGCCCTGTAACCTTTCGAGTCGCAACCGGTAAAGATCACGATACTCCGGATCCTTGGTCCCCGAAATCAGATGCGGCGTTATCACCGGCCAGGTCTGCTAGGAATGTGACTATTTTGTTTCGGCGCATCTCGCCAACAATGCCCGCGCTTTTGTGCTGCCCATCGATTGCATTAGGGCCACATTACGCGTGGGGATTTGTGCAACATCCGGATACGCCCCAATCGCCCGCGCAAGACTGTCTTCCCGAATCAAGTGCAGCATCGGATTCGGCGACCGATTCGTATAATTCTGAACATCATCGGGCGCAGTGCCCCCGAATTGATAATCGGGATGAAAGCTGGCAATTTGGACAATGCCCTGCAGGGCAAGATCAGTCAGCAAATCATCGGCGATCTGTAAGAAGTCATTGAAATCATAAAAATCCAACAACGTTCGAGGATGAATGAGCAAGGTCGTCTCGACCGCTGCATCACTGGTCAACAGGTTCAGTTCCGAGCGGAGTGCCACCAGCAATTCAGCCTCATTTTCGGCATCCGTGACCGCAAAGCGAACCTGACCGTCCTCAAGCACTCGATTGGCAAAAGGACACAGTTTGAGCCCCACAACAACGGTCTCTACCCACCGTCTTGCCGAAGCGATGGTCTGGCTGTGCGTCATATCAGGCTTTGCCCCTATTTAAACCTCGTATTTCTTTGTCTGTTATCGCCTCGACCCAAACGCGCACCCATCCTCTCTGATCCAGTACTCGCGTCAAAGCTGATTAGGGGACCAATCGATCGCCAGACTGCGACGTAAAGATCGCAATCAATGCCACAACTAAGGCCGTTGAGTGCTTCTGAAAGGCGGCCCATCGCCTGCGTATTATGCCGCATACTGCGAGTTGCCGGTAAGCGTTTGTATTGCTGCCCCAAATCTCCAACGATCCTCGCCCTAATAATTTGGCGTCCTATGGTCCCGTGTCAGCAGGCTCCTATCAGGGTGGGTAATAAAACCCATACTTGGGTTCGTTGCACACCGAAAGGCCAACTGCTACGTTTAACGTTTCTGTCTTAAGGAGCCACCGCAATGGTCCACCTGCACCAGATCTTTCTTGCCGGATTGCTCGGCCTCATGCTTAGCGCCCCAACTTTGGCGGCCCAAAGTGCGCCGGTTCAACCCGCATGGATGACAGAAGCCGTTATCCGAGACCTTGTCGCGCTAGAACTGACCGCCTCCCAACGCGCGCTACTCCAAGAGGGGCTTGGAAACACCTTGCGAGCTATACAAGCCGATGTCCACAAAATCACCAAACGAGGCGGTTTTGGACTCGAAAAGAAAATAAGACGCGCCAACAAATTCCACTGGCGAGCTTTCGAAGAAATGATGCGACCGACGTTATCCAAGGCGCAAGAACCGATTTTTGAGCGCTATTTACAAAACCAAATCCAGGCGGTCACGATTAATCTGTCCGGGGACGAACCCCTGCATTCCATTAGAAGTAACTAGCTCGAGCGACGCTTGTCTTGCAAGACTGCAGGCCGCCTTATCCATTAAGCGGCCGCGCATCTGTTGGTTGTCATTCTTGGCAGAATAAGTCTCGACCCTCGACAAGATCTTTCACCGGTCTTATTGATGAGTCGACGCATTTTCAGTTTTTGGGCAACACTACCGCTGCTTGTACTGCGTTGCGCAGTAGCCTCGGGACACATCCGGCGATCGCAGCATTAAGTGCTTCGTCTTTCGACTGGTGACCCGCTGCCGCCATAACCGAAACGAACGCGGCTTGACCTGCGATCGCATCACACGAATAACGGCTGACTCATTGAGTGAAAAACTTCGTTTAATGGCCTCGAAGGGCGTACGGTCCTCCCAAGCCATCTCCACAATTCGAGACAACTCACTCTCCGTAAAATGTTTCGTTTCTTTCGCCACAACTCCTCCTCTCCTTTGCACCTACGAGGATTAGGGTATTTCGTATCGATCACGCCGAGCGTCTGATGGCTCTGGCAGGACGCCGTATCGAATCGAAAGCCACGACAAACACCAATCGAGAGGATTTTCGAACCAGCCGCTCGGATCCCACGCAAAAAAAAGGAGCAAGCCCAAAAGGCCTGCTCCTCTGTACTGCATTACCAATTAAGCGCTTTATTCTGCCGCTGCAGCCGGCGCTCTGAGTAACCAACCATCCCAGGCTCGAATATCCTGGCAGCTCGAAACCTCATTAAAAGCGCTTCGAATCGACTGGCCAGCCTCTGAAGTCTCAAAGGTTTTAGCGGAGGCTTCTCCCTCCTCGGCTGTTTGCCAAAAATTGACCCAATTCGTATCAACTTGGATGCCCGACGCCGACACAAAATCAGCTCGCTCTATCCGAAACCAATAGGTCGAGTCGGGATTAGCCGCCATGCTCGCATCAACCGCCGGGAGGAATTGATCCCTAACCACCCGGCGCATATCGTCTGCCGATTTGCCTTCGTTAAACGCACAAAGCTCATTGGTTAAATAGTAGGGTGAATTGCTTGGATCAAACCCATCGGGGATATCGCGCGGGACATAGGCGGTCCAACCGAATCGGTCTGTGCTGGGCACAGCACCACACGTCAGTACGCCAGGATGCATCGCATCCATTTTCGATTGGGAATCATTTGCGGCATACGCGGCCCAACCCGCTTGCATTGCGGTTTTATCCGCCCAACGCATGACCCACAGCCCATCGAAGTTTTCGTTCTCCCAACCCCTCGGGACATACCCAAAAGCGGCGGTCGGTTGCGCCTCTAACGATGAGATAACGCCATTCCAATCCTTTACCATGGCCCAAAAGGCATCCTGACTATAGTTCGGGCCATTTTTACAATACAAATACTCGTAATACCCATCAGGCGTCGCGGGTGGTAATGCAGCGACTGGGGCCGCAACCGCCGCGTCGACGGCAGTCGCCGCGACTTCCTCGCTCTCTTCCTGCGCGCAAGCCCCTAAAAGGGACGAGAGCGCGACCAACATCAATAGTTTTTTCATTGCTGCTCCTAGTTTGATCAATGCGTTCTCCCTCTCGGGAATACCATAGCAGCTGGGAACAAAACTCGGAAATCCAGCGTTTGGGTCTGAATGCTTAAACATCTCCGCAAAAGATTACGATGCGTATTCCACCTTGCCGCTGGCGCACGCCGATCCAGGCGAGCACGATTGACCGCTAAGGTTGTGATTTCGATGAGGCTTGTATGAGGATCGCTTGCAGCAGGTGTGACCAATCGGCGCCGAACTGTGTCCCGCGATTAGGCCAGACTGTCTACTCTTCTTTGGCGTCGCGCTGTCCTGACCGGAACTTGCGCTTTCTGGCTTCGTCGCGTTCAATTTTGGCTTGCTTTAATTGCGCAACAATCACTTCTTCGTCTTTGATCATGACCGGCGTTTCCAGCGTGATCAGGCCGAGCATCCCAGCCCGGAACTCGTTGACTAAAATCGCGGAGGCTTTTTCCAAATCGACCCGCCCGCCAGAACTCAGGCAACCGCGCCGCGCGCCCATGAGTTCGATGAACTCAATCTCTGTTGTTGGCACAGACACCAGGTCATACCGGTTTTTTAAGTTTTCGGGATAGTGCTTAATCAGATAATCGGCCAGATAAAACGCGACGTCCTCGATGCCCATGGCGGTGTCTCGAATGGCACCGGCCGCAGCCAAACGATACCCGCTATTTTCGTTTTCAATTTTTGGCCACAGGATGCCAGGTGTATCCAGCAATGTGATGCCTTCTTCTAATTTTATTCTTTGCTGGCTCTTCGTAATCGCGGGCTCATCACCCGTCTTGGTTACCCTACGTCCCGCGAGCGCGTTAATCAGCGTTGATTTCCCAACATTGGGAATACCCGCCACCATTGCTACGATCCTGAGATGCTCGAGCGCCTTACCGGGCACCAATGCCTGGCACAACCGCGTCACTTTTTGCGCCTTGTCTGCCTGATCCAGCGTGGTTTGCAGCGTTTTCACCGAGGCATCCTGCTCAAAATGGTCTTGCCAAGCGGTCGTGGTTTCAGGATCTGCCAAGTCCGATTTGCTCAGGATTTTGATGCAGGGCTTGGTCTGGGACAGCGCCGCAATCACTGGGTTTTGACTACTCGCGGGCAAACGCGCGTCCAGCAGCTCAATCACAAGGTCAACCTCTGGCAAGATTTTAGTCATCTCGCGGGTGGCTTTGTGCATATGTCCAGGATACCAATGAATCGCCATAAAGAGCGGCCGCTGTCGTCAGTGAATGTGGTGCAAGCCATCGATTGTGATGCCTTACGATAAAAGGCCAACTTACCCTATTTTGGCGCAAGTAAAAGGCAATAACGTCTACAAGGCCGAACATTCGTTCACTAAAGAGATTCGCGAATCGCCCCAAGACTCGCAATTGGCCGGTGTTCAACGCGCATAAGCCGCAATGTCACTCGATGCCACCGCGTAAACCATTGAAAGAAAGTCCGATTAGGTCGGGCGATCACGCCACCGAGCGCGTCAATCCAGACCGACCCTTTCTAATTCACGCCTCGTGAGCAACCGGCTATCA
This sequence comes from Pseudomonadales bacterium, assembly GCA_017854255.1. Taxonomy (GTDB): domain Bacteria; phylum Pseudomonadota; class Gammaproteobacteria; order Pseudomonadales; family Azotimanducaceae; genus UBA9926. The sequence goes on along the minus strand of JAFMIA010000040.1, from coordinate 15,773 downwards.
CCGAGTTCAAGACCTCCCAAGGTCAAAGACCCAACCGAAACCCGATGTAAGGCGAGCACTTTGTTTTGGAAATGACCGAACATCCGTTTTACTTGATGGTAGCGCCCCTCAACTAATGAAAGCCGGGCAGTAAACGGTGAAACAATTTCAAGCTCTGCTGGCTGCGTCATTAAGTCTTCGTAACCAAAATAAATCCCAGACTGAAAAGCCGAAATGTAAGCCTCGTTCATCGGCGTCGACACCGTCACCTCATAGGTTTTGCGCAGTTTTGTCTCCGGCAAACTAATCTTACGAGACCAAGCACCATCGTTGGTTAAGAGCAGCAGGCCCGTTGAATTAAAGTCGAGCCTGCCCACAATATGGAGCGACTCCTTGGCGGGATGTTGGATAAGGTCCAAAACTGTCGCGTGCTTTGGATCTTTCGTTGCACTGACAACCCCTTGGGGCTTATTGAGCATCAGGTAAACAGCCTTGGTATCGTTCAACGCTTTACCGTTTAGCATCACCTGGGTAAAAGCCGTTACGCGCTGCTGGGCTGATTCGGCAGGCAGTCCATCTACAATGATACGCTGCTGCGCAATTAGTAAGCGCGTGTCGGCAATCGAAAAACCGCTGCTTCGAGCGATAAACCGATCGAGTCGGGTCGTCTTAAACGCCAAAACAGCATGACCTTCGCATTAAACGGATCCAATCTAATGTAACAAGAGACGTCTGGTTGTTATCCCAAAGACGGGCTGCGTTGATTGCCCCGTACCGTGACCACTCCCACTTATTCGTGACGATCTGACGCTGTTAAGACGCAAAGTCGTGATACTCATGCCGGACTGACAACCCTAATCCAATTATACGGCGTTTCTTTGATGCGCAGTACCCGCCCTTTGCGCGGCAGCCCATGATAACCTGCGCCTTCATTAAAATATGGCACGAAGGAGCACCCGCTTGAGCGAAGAAACAACACGACCGAAATGGTTTACCCGACGTAATATCGAGCCCTTTACAATCGGTGATGCTGCGGTCGAAAAGATCATCAACGAGGCCACTCATGCTGTGGTCTCCTGGGTGACCAAAGATCACAAACCCGCGTCTGCTGTCATGCTTTATCGCGTCATCAATGGTGTGATCACCATCACCTCAACGACCAATCGTGCGAAATATCATGCTTGGCGACGGAATCCGTCAGCCTGCTTCTGTATTTGGGAGCCTGGGAACATTGGCCGTCAGGTTACCCTACGCGGGACTGTCCGGATCACCAAAGATGCAGCCCTGCTGCGAGAATTTACCCAGTCTTTTCTGAGCATGCGACCTGGCAGCGAGCCCCCAACTGAGGAACGCCTCGTGAAAGAAATTGAAAAATTCGACGCACCAGATCGCCATATGATGCAACTCACGATCGAAAAAACATTGACCCACGATTTAAATCGCTTATTTGCCGCTGAAACCTCAGGCGAGGACGTCTGGG